>NZ_JAMXIA010000001.1:3084977-3427465 GCF_025457425.1 Chryseobacterium foetidum | reverse complement strand
ATTATTTCGTAATTTGTAGATTAAAATTGTGATTAATACACACCAGGCTTTCCAGTTGCGAGATAATGATATATGAAGAAATGATATTGGTAATCATCATTTTTGTTTATTTACAATAATTACAATTTCGATTGTTACGTACGAAATTCATTTCTTCAAAAACACTTCCATATCATTTAAAGATTCATTTGCTGACTGATGGACAACGAATTACTATGAGTCTCTTCACAATGTTTTCATACAATATATCTCATCGTTTTCAGACCTGATGAACATCAAGGAAGGAACTTGGTAAGAGTTTTGAATACTGAAAATTACAATGAATTCTGTTTTTTGCTTTTTCGATTTGACATCATTAAAAATTACTCCCGTAAAACTTTCAGGGAAATGCAGAAACTTCTGTTATTTAAATGAACACGTTTTATTCTAAAAGAAATGTGTGGAGGCAGGCAACAGTACAATTAAATTCAGTATAATATAATTTGTGAGAATGACTGACAGGGAAATACAGATTCGGCAACAGGCATACGCATTAACACTTTGTACCATAGTGTTTATGATTGTATATAATCTTTGCACCTTGTACGCCTCTAATTTGAGCAGCGTGCCATCGTTTATTTTTGATTTTGAAAGATCAATACCATTTATCCCGTGGACGATTATACCCTACATGGCTGGAGGGCTTTTTTTCTGCCTTGTGTTTTTTTGCTGTAAAAGTAAGGAGCAGCTGAAGACATTAACTCTGAGAATGCTCTTTGTAATCTGTATTGCCGGCTTTTGCTTTGTTACAGTTCCTCTGCGATTTTCATTCGCTAAACAAGAGGTTCCAAACGCACTTTTGAACCTTCCGTTTTCTTTTTTAACACAGTTTGATTCACCATTCAACCAATCTCCTTCTTTACATATTGTTTTTGCTTTTGTATTTTGGTCAGTACTCAAAGAGGTGGACAAATGGCGCCTGTTCTTTATGATTTCACTTATTCTTGTAGGAATTTCAACATTAACAACGTATCAGCATCATTTGGTAGATATTTTGACGGGAACTGTACTTGCACATCTCAGCTTTATAGTGTTTCCTGTACGTAAGAATGATTCAAAATACATCAACAGCAGAATAGCTAATTATTATTTTCTTGCGGGATGGATTTTTATTTTGGGAACAATGTTATTATACAGTTACAGTGGTTTTGAAGCGATGATATTCTTTTTTCCTGCAATGATAACATTTGGAGTTGGTTTTTATTACAAGAAAAATAACAGCAACCCATTGTCAGTATTACTTTTAACGTTAAGACAAAACAGGCGTCCGTCTACTAAAGATTAAACTTTAAAAATGCTGAGCTTACTGTCCCAGATCATATAAAATGCTTACAACACGAATGATCAACCTTTTAAAACCTTACTGTAATCCCGAAGTTTGAATTCCTTTTTTGCTTCACCAGGTTTTCAGATATTTATAAGGCTGTGCCGAAATTCAAAATACGGATTTGCAATGCCAATTTTTTATCTGAAAGAACGGCATAGTAATGCATGAATACCAAAAATAAACTCAAAAACCAGTAACAAACTTTTTTAATATTTCATCATACCGTTTTAAACATGATAGATATTTTTTTTACTTGAATTTTACATACAGAAAAAGTAAAGTGCAACAAAATTAGTGACTGAATAAGTTGTCTAATGTAAGCTAATCACTAAAGTATATTCAGTATGTTCAAAAATACCAATCTAAATTTCCTTTTGAAATTCCCTGAACTTACGCTGGTTCCAACGTCTAACAAAAACTTTTCCTTCCTCAAAACGGTAGAAATAAGTTTCTTTTTCTCGTTCATTGGGTCTGATCATTGTAAAACATTCGCCTTCGGGAAGCTCAATAATCTCATGTATTGTATCTGCCGGAACAAAATGCGATGTACCCTCTTTTCTGTGTAGGATCTCAGAAGTGTAGGTTCCGTCTTCATGTATATGATAAATTTTTTCTACATAACTTCCTTTCAAAATATGTGTCGTAAAACTGAAAGGATGATCATGGATATGTTCATGTTGATCTTTTTCGCTGAAATGGTGAATAACCGCATCAAAAGGCAAACCTCTGAGATGATGTTTCGTAAAGACGGCGTTCATTTTTTCACGTTTACTTTTTATATTTATCATAATTTTTTCAATTTAATCATTAAAACTCCAACATTTTATTTAAATATTTTTAAAACTTCCTCCTTCCCACTATTTTGATGGTCATTGGTATTGGAATTGCAAATATCTTACTGAAATTCAACTTTTCAGGAAACTTACGGATTATTTTTCCAATTATAATTAAAGTCAAAAATATTCTTTTTAAAATTTTGTCTCATCTGAAGTTGAATATCTGATAACCATAAAGTAATATATGAAAAATCCTATAAAACAGTCTGACGAATCATTTTTTTCAGAAACCGATATTTTACCAAATGTAAAGTCGAGCATCGTAATTCCGGTGAAGGATGAAGAGAAATATATTTTAAAAACACTGGCCTCGTTTGCTGATCAAATAGATATTTTCGGTGAACCCATCAATTTACAACAATTCGAAATTCTGGTTTTAGCCAATAACTGTACAGATAATTCGGTGAATCTGATTCAACAGTTTCAAAAAAAACATCCACATCTCAACATTTATTTAGAAGAAGTGAAACTTTTACCAGGGCAGGCAAATATCGGTTATGTAAGGAGAAAACTGATGGAGTGTGCGTTTTTAAGACTTTCAAAAAATGGTGGTGGTATTATTCTAACAACAGACGGTGACACGATGGTGGCTCCGGATTGGATTTCACAAACACTTCATGAAATTGAAAATGGTGCGGAAGCAGTTGGAGGAAGAATTTTATTATCAGATGAGGAACTTTCAGGACTGGATGAATTTACACTTTTACATCATTTCAGGGACGAAAAATATCATTTGCTGATTGCCGAACTCGAAGGAAAAATTATAAATGGAAGTTTTGATTGTAATCCGCGACATCACCAGCATTTTAACGGAAGTTTTGCGATTACTACAGACTGCTATTCCCGATCAGGCGGAGTTCCCGAAGTGAAGTATCTTGAAGACTGTGCTTTTTTTGAAAGGCTGGAAGGCGTGGATGTGAGAATCCGTCACAGCCACAAAGTGAAGGTATATACTTCTGCGAGGTGCGTAGGCCGAACAGAAATTGGGCTTTCCTATCAGCTGAATGTCTGGAAAAATTTAGGAAACCATATTGAAGATTATTTTGTTGAATCCTCTGCATCCATCACTTACAGGCTTACTCAAAAACGAAATCTCAGAACTTTATGGGATCTGAAAAGCCCAACAGAGTCAGATTTTCAGAAATCGATGAAAGAAATTGCCCCTGAAATTATTGTAAACAGCGAAATATACAGATCTTTTCTTCAGGATCATTATTTTGGTGAATGGTATAAGAAGGTGATGCAGTTAAAAAGAATTACAGGCAGAAATAGATTTCCACCTGTACAAATTGATATTGCAATTAAAGATTTACAGACTAAAGTTCAGGAATTTTCGGGCTGCGATCTTGCCCAGACATCAATTCTGTAAGTTTCTGCACGGTCGGAAAAGACATTTTTCATTCTGTCTCTCATTAATTCTTCAAATGTATCATGAACCTCGTCACCGGTTTGTGGATAATCGTGCACTTCAGGCAACCAATGTACTAACACGATATTTCCTTTTGACTTCAATTTGTCAAATAAGATTCCAATGGCAGACTGCCAGTCTTCCGGAGAAAGATAATAAGCAACCTCGGAAATCATGATCAGATCATATTGATCTTCGGGAAGTTCCTGCGGAAAACTCATTTTTTCGAAACTAACATTTTTTAAATTTTCACATCGTTTTTGAGCCATGTCCAAAGCTTTCTGTGAAACGTCTGTTGCCAATAGCTGAATGCTTTTCTCTGCAAGCAACTGCGTCAGAACCCCGATGGAGCAACCAATTTCCAATACATTTTCATAGTGTTTTTTGGGAAGTGCTGCGATGGTAGCTGCGTATTTTTTAGCTTCATACTCGCTTTTTTCAAAGTTCCAAGGGTCTTCGTTGGCTTCATAGACTTTTTTGAAGTATTCTGAATCTAAAGATTGTTTTTCATTCATTATTTTGATATAAAAAAAGTTTCGTAGGGAACATTAAACTGACTGAGCATTTCCTGAGAAAGCTGAAATCCTTCGGGATCATCGCTAATCATACCGTTAATCTGCGAACGGTGTTGTGAAATAGCTTCCTGTTTCTGAGCAAGCACACTGCTGATATTTAAACGGAAAGGCATTGTTTCATCCTGAGCTGGTTTATCTCCTTCTTTACCTAATTCCTTAAGCCAGATTGGATATTCATATATTTTTGCATTCGAAGTTTCCGAAGCGTTAATCAACTGAAAAGCGGCCTGATGATCAGGGTGCGGATCTCTTCTCCATGGGACAAAAATACTTTGCGGCTGAATCATTCCCATCATTTTTGAAATACTATTTACTGCATTTTCAAATCCTTCATGATGAATTGATGGAACATTTCTGTCTTTATATCTGCAAAAAATAATGTTTTCGGCCGGTACACCGAGAATTTCAGATGCATCAAGCAATTCCTTTTCACGTAAATCTCTCAGTCTTTCAGCGGGGTGTTCTTTACTGTTGGGATGTGATAAAGTACCGTCGCTAAGCAGAAGAATATATACATTTTGCCCAAATTTGCGAAGCAGTGAAATCACGCCGCCACAACCTAAACTTTCATCATCTGCATGCGGAGCCACAATGAGCGTCGTTCCAAATCCTGTTACGCACTGCTCCGGCGCTAATGGTATATTTTCAAAATTGTTTTGAATCATTTTCTATTTATTTAAATTTAAATTCCAGATTTCCCCTGAACTGATATCTGACTGTAAAATATATTTTCCAACATCTGCCAATACCGCATCCGGTGCCGGCTGACGAAGATAAGTGCTCAGATCACGGATGATCCTTTCAAAATGATAAGGTTTATTGAGGCCACGTGCGCCAACACATTTCTGACAAAGGTTAATCACTTCAGTACAAATCTGTTCGATTGCAGTTCGCATCATATTGGCATACATGATAAAGTTTTCACCTTCAGAAACTGTCGGATTTTCCATATACCGATCAAGTTTCAAAGCAGAAGCGTTTAACCATTGATTTCCGGATTCTACGGCAATAGCCATTTGTCCCAAACGCATTTTTTGAAACGGATCATCAGTTCTGTTTAAACTTTTGAGATATTTTTTTGTTTCATCTAAAAGTTGCTCCGCCGCACCCAGCTGAACAGCCGCAAAACGTATCGCACCACCACTGAAACCGGGCTGCTGATAATATTCACCCGCAGATCCCAGGAGATTAATTTTGGAAATTTGTGCTTTAGAGAATGTCATTTTAAAACTTCTGCTCGCTTTCATTCCCATCGGATCCCACCATGTTGAATCTTTCGTTACGGTAATCTCATCCAAAGGAACCACGCACATTTGCCATGATCCATCTTTTCTGGCAGCGGTTACAATCGGTCGAGAAACATAATCTGTTCCGGTTGCAAAGGTTTTTGAACCACTCAAATGAAAAGTGTCTTTTTTTACCTTGGTAAGAAATGTTCCGTCCTGCGCCTGAGTATTCCAGACGCCGAAAAGCTTACCATCAAAAGCGTCTTCAGTAAAATTCTTTTTTTGCCTGTGCGTACCAAACTGGTTGATTAAAATCTGTGCATTGATGTGACCTTCCAGCACCCTTCCCATCACCAGATTTCCCCTGCCAATGTTTTTGAGAATAGTGAGCAACGCCAGATTGGTTCCGGATTTCAGACCTAAATTCTGTCCGCCATAATTTTTGGAAATGCTTGCCGTTAAGAGATTCGCAGATTTTATTTTATCCAAAGTCTCTTCGGGAAAGAATTTTACAGAATCTGTTTCTGCAGCTTCGACCTGTGATGAATCTCCTATCGTTTTGGCAGAACTGATTAATTCTGCCAAATCTGATTTGTGCTTTTTATCGTGTTTATTTTTCAAATTTAATTTTTATAAAAATCAATACTGATGAACAGCCGCTTCTTTGCCGAATCTTTTCAATGTGATAAAATGCGAACGCAGTGCAGACAAAAAACTCTTGTTTTCGTTGTAAGGCAAATTGAATTCCAATGCTGTCTTTTTTACAATTACTGAAATCTCACCGTAATGAATGTGGCAAACTTTTGGAAACAAATGATGCTCAATCTGTCTGTTGAGTCCGCCGAGAAAAAAGGCTGCGATTTTATTGTGGGTGGCGAAATTTGCCGTTGTGCGCATCTGATGCTCGGCCCAGGCCTCCTCGATATATCCTTTGTCATCAGGAACAGGAAAATCTGTACCCTCAACCACATGTGCAAGCTGAAAAACGAGTCCCATCGTCAATCCTTCGGCAATATGCAAGAGTAAAAATCCTATCAGAAACTGCCACCATGTGATATCCAAAACCAAAAGAGGTAAGATGATAAAGAGAAAATAATACAATGCTTTATAAAAGAATAAATTAAAATACTCCAGCTTAGGGTGTCTGTTTTGATGAGACCCTATTTTTTTCTGGAAAAACTTAAGATAATCTTTACGGAAAACCCATGACAACGAAGCAAGACTGTAAAGCGGAAATGCATACCAGTGCTGGAACCTCTGAATGGAATTCACCTCATCTTCTTCAGCAATTCTGATAAGTCCGGGTGCAACTATAATATCCTCATCGTGCCCGGGAATATTAGTGTACGTATGGTGAACTATATTGTGGGTAATACTCCAGACGTAAGGATTGGCTCCGATCAGATTAAAAATAAAACCGAACATTTTGTTTACTTTTTTGTTTCCTGATAGTGAACCGTGAATAGCGTCATGACAAACATTGAAGCCTACAAAAGCACTGAACATTCCGAGTAAAACAGATAGCGGAATCAGCGACCAGAGCGGTGTCAGTCCTGAAATAATCACAAGATAAATTCCTGTGAATCCTGTTAAAAAGAAAGCTGTTTTGCGCCACATTGGAGCATTTGCATGCTGACTGAGCTGCTGCTGACTGAAAAATAAATCCACCCTGCTTCTTACGGTAGCATAAAAACGTGAGTTGGAAGAAGATGAAAATTTGACTTTTTGTGACATAACCTATCGTACTTGATCAACTTTTCGCGAACAAACAGATGTGCTAAGACTGGTAGTTGGAATAAGGAGAAAGTTAAAGTATACCGGCAAACTACCGGAATTTATCTGCATAATGCAATAATCATTCCCACTTATACTCCAAAAAAATGATTTCCGTCTTATCAATTCAATTCTCTTTTATTTAATTTAAAAAAAGAGAATTCAGGCGTTCTGAAGATGGAAAATTTTTCAAAACTAATAAAAATCTGTATGAATTTAGAGATGATATTTAAACCTTTAAAAATTTAATGTATATCCGTAATTCGTAATAATTTCGTATATTTATCTGTAATTTAAATAATTAGATGGATATATTTAGCTTTACCGCTCATTTTGGGACAGAGGAAGATTGCAGAATTCATTTTAAGAAACAGAGAGATAAGATTGGCGTGGCATGCAAATGTGGTCATAAAGAACATTTCTGGATTAAGAGCATTTGGAGCTACGAATGCAAAAAATGCCGTAAAAGGACTTCTTTGAAAAGCGGCACCATTATGCAGAACTCTAATCTTTCATTTTTAATTTGGTATAAGACAATGTTCTTAATGAGCGTTACAAAAAAAGGATTTTCGTCTAAAGAAATTCAGAAGCAATTGGGATTGAAACGCTATGAGCCTGTTTGGGCAATGGTTCATAAGCTAAGAAAAGCAATGGGAACACGGGACGAAAAATATACTTTAGAAGGAATGATTGAATTTGATGAAGGCTATTTTACAGTAGAATCCAGTGAGATTGAGCAGGAAAAAGGAGTCCGCGGCAGAGGTGCAGCGGGCAAACAAAATGTTGCTGTAATGGCCGAATCTACGCCTTTGGAAAATATAGAGACTGGTGAAAAATCAAAATCCTGCAGATACTTTAAAGCTAAAGTTTTAGAAACGCATCTTTCCCTTGAAATCAACGAAACCATTAAGGAATCGATCGATAATCAAAGTATTGTTTTCACTGATAAAAGTACCTCGTACGTTGATATCTCTGATTTTGTAGAGCTTCATATCACAGAGAAATCGGATAAAGAAACCACAAATGAAACCTTAAAATGGGTTCATATTACCATTAGTAATGCAAAACGGAATTTATTGGGAAATTATCATAAAATCAAAAGAAAATACCTTCAACTGTATTTAAATGAATTTATCTACAAACTAAATCGGAGATATTTCGGCGACCAACTCTTCGAAAGGCTCATTATTGCTAATATTACAGCGGTATGATTAAAAACGGATATACATTAAAAATTTAAATGAAATATATTAACCAAAAAGATTTTACAGTGCAAAGTTCTGATTAAATGGATTTAATGCAAAAAAAGTGCTCCAAAAAAAAGGAGCACTGTACAAAGATCATGTAGGCTTAAAAAATGATGATATTTGGTGATCATCGTTATTTTTCTGTTGTTATTTCCAGTAACTCCAGTTTGCACCATCGTAAACAGCAAGTGTATTGGATGCAGTATCAAAAACAATTGTACCTGCGATGGCACCTATCAAAGCACTATGAGGATTGCTCACTTTTGGTAAAACCAGAGCTTTTGTAGTAGATTCCAGAACTAAAGCACCAGACTTAGTACTGCTGCTGTTGCCCATCACTACGCCGTTGTTTCCAATTACATCAGCTCCCGCATTGGAAAATGTGTGCGAAATTCCAGGAATGCTGTTGTTGCTAAGGCTTGTCCAATTTCCATTTACACCTTGATTTTTATCTTCTTTTACCTTTAAAACTTTATCATTAATATCAAATATAAAAGTTCCGCCTGGAGCGCCAGTAGATGATGTAACCTGAGGAACAATAATTCCTTTTGCCTCATTGCTGAATTCAAGCAATACGCTGCTGTTGGTAATAGAAGTTGTTCCGATGCCTATCTGTGCAGATAAAGCAGTTGCATTGAATACTAAAAGAAGTATTGCTGCAGCATTTTTAAATTTTTTCATTTTTTCTTTTTTAATTATCATCAATTGCGTTTATTCTTCGTTGCATGCACGGGTAATACTGCTCCATCCCAATCTTGAAGTGTCTACTGCTGGTGTATTGCCTCTGTAGATCTGTACAGACTGTAAAGTGGTGTTGTAGATCATCATTCCTACTACAGGCACCAAAGCATTTCTTTGCGTTGTTGTCATGTGGGTTATTACAAAACCTTTGCTGTCAGAATCCATAACTATGTGTCCATTCGGAACATTTTTTGGCCATGAAGGAAGCGATATATTCTTTTTTGTGAGAATTCCCATTTTAGCAAAACCGGCAGGTGTTCCTAAAGCTCCGGGCTTTACACATGGCAGTCTGTAGATGCCAAAGTCTTTATTCTGAACCGGAAAATTTCCGACCTGAATATTCATCATGGCAGATGCCTGGCCATCACTGTTGCCCACCACCTGATATCCCGCGGGAATAATTAAATTAATAGAGTAATCTCCCTGTACAACATTGTTAAATGCATAATAACCATTAACATCCGTGATCGTTGAAGACACCGTATTTCCTGCACTGCTGTTAAGAACTACCGTTGCGTTCTGATATGATGTTCCATTAGGAACCCCACCATTATTGTCATTAAAAACAGTACCGCTGATTGGTAATCTCAAGTTAATTGACCCTTCGTTATAAGCAGTAAAAGACAAATCGCTCTGCCCGGAAAATTCCTGTACAAATGTTTTTACCAAACCGGCATTGGCACTTGTAATACCAAGATCTGCCCAGTCCAGCGTGACCACTCTCACATCTCTTGTATTGTTGGTGTCATTTGGTCCTACAACATTATTATACGTTGGCGGATTTACGTTGGCGTTGTAAAACTTCCATCTGAAAAGTCCCAAACTCTGTATGGTGGATAAATCTACAGTGTATTGACTACCAACAATATTGCCTGCCGCGTCTTTAAACATGTAATGATCCTGAACATTACTGATCTGTCCCATCTGGGTAATCACCAAATCGGGAATCCCATCGCCGATGGAGGAAAGTGTAATACCGTCAATCTGATAATTGATCTCTGCACTCACAGGAAAATTAAAGATTGCAGATCCTATATCCAGACCCTTTACCCCATCCCTTAGATACTGAGCTATAGGAAGGCTGACAGGAATCGGACTGATATTACCTGAGCCCCCGTACATTTTCCCAACTCCGATGTACGTTCCGTCGGTAGGGTTAGGATTGGTGGCGATAGGCAATGCTGTAAAATTCCCTGGTGAAAATGTAATTCCATGTGTTGTAAGTACATTATCATTTACGCCTGTTGAGTAAACCGTTGAACCAACTTCAAAGGCCAACAGGTTATGACTGTTATCAGGAATCGTGGCACCGGAAACCATGCTTTCCCAGAAACCGTTAAAATCGGTGTAGATTTTACTTGCGGTGACCTGCGCAAAAAAAACGCCTGGGCAAAAGCAAATCGATAAAAGAATAATTCTTTTTTTCATTATAGATGTATAAAATGGGTTATAATCAGCGGATATGCTGACTGCTTGTTTAAATGAATTATAGAGACACGGGTTTGCATCACACCTAATCAGAAGTGCATAAGAACATTAGTTCATGACACATTGATTAATGAGCAATTTTTTATAACAGCTTCTAAAAACTATTAGAAAGCCGTTTCGTTTTGCAGACGCAACCTGAAGAAAATTAAACTAGAAATAAGTTCTGTGGCAGGATACCCGAATTGCTACCAAGGGCTTAAAGGATTTTTCAGACCTTGACATGTAATAGATGTCAATGGAAATTGTATTGAGATTAAAAAACAGTGTTGATAAAAACTTTTCAGTTTTTTTGATACACGTTTGATAAAATCCGGAATCAAAATTCTGGTTCAGTATTTTATTAGAAGTCATTTCTTTTTTTTGTGGTGTGTTCGTAGATTATTTTAACTTAAGGAAAATTATGCCGTTTTAGCAGATTTATACTAAACGTGGTATGCTTTAACAATAAAACTTATTTTATCAGTTTATTTTTAATCTTATCGATAAATTCACTTAATAACGATCAACCCTGACGCTTGCGTAATTATGTTGAAAATTAACGAAACGTTACGTAATTCAGTGATTCAACCATAAAATGCTTACCAAATGATTAATTTACTTTAAAAATTAAACTTCTAAATCAGATTGCAGTCTTAATGGTCAATACAAATTCAGATATTTATTATTATCAGCAATCCTGATTAAGGAAAAATTATCATTTACCAGATTTTTATTGATAAACTTCAGAGCCCAAGAAAAACCTAAAGACAATCGTGATAATTTATTATGTTGCTGCATCTTTTATCTGACAACATGAAAGAAAGCTTCAGAAAAATGATTCAATTTCATTTACATCAACGAAAACTGATTTTTACCATTTCTTCGAAAAAAAAAATAATCAAATCTAAAATCTACTGTTGCAATTTACCTATGCATTACTTATTCAATCTGATGTTCATCATAATCGAATTGGTTGAAAGATAAAATATACCACAACCGTATTCATTTCTGACATGATTTCAAAACGGTACACTTTAACTTTGCATCTTCACTTTTGAATTAATTATTCACACCAAAATGCAGGATTTAATCAGTACAATATTAGTAGCGGTTGATTTCACCGCGAAATCACACAATGCAGTCGAAATGGCTGTGCACATTGCTGCGCGTCATAAAGCAAAGATCATTTTATTTCACAATATCACAAGTCATTCGATCATTGACCGCACCGGAATACAGGTCACAGCTGCTGAAACCATCAGCGATAATTATCAAAAAACACAGATGGTGCTAAAGGAACTTCTGCTTTCTTTAAAAGCTCAATATCCTACACTGGAAATAAAATCTGTAATCACAAATGACCGTTTACTGAATGGGATGAACGAAGTGATTTACTCTGAAAAAGCAGATCTCGTTATCTGCGGGAGCTCCGGAAAGCAGAATTTCGTACAGCTGGTTTTAGGATCATTATCCTATCAGATATTAACCGATGCCAACTGTTCTGTTTTACTCGTGCCTGAAAACTGTAAAAAATACTCATTCGACAAAATCCTCGTTCCGGTTCGTGTTTTGGAAGATTTAGCAGATAAAATTGAACTTTCCATTGCCATTGCCAAAAGAAACAAAGGCATAATAAGTCTTTTGGGAATCAGTACCGATGAGGATGTGGTAAAAATCAAGGAAGCGTATCAACGTGCCAAAACTAATCTTGCCATAAAATCGCAGGACTATGATTCTCAGTTTTTACTGACGCGAAACAAGGCTACGCAGATTTCAAAATTTTCTGAAGACGACAGTACAGATATTATCATTCTTAATTACAAAGATGAAGACAGCTGGAAGTCATTTTTCTCGGAAAATTTTTTCAAACAGATTATTAATTACACGGATGTGCCTTTGCTGTTCCTTAAAAACAGAGAACTGAGCAAAAACTTTTCACAGGATCAGATTGGTTTTGATATTACAATGCCGCATCCGGGATAACAGAATTTTATGATAACAATACAAAAATATTCAGATGAAAACAGAACCAACGCCAACGAAAAAGAGGAGATCGTTCAGTTTCTTTTTGAGCATCTTGAAAAATACGGTGATCCGGAGAAAGATATTTCGGACGCTGTCAGCTATTCGCTAGGACTTGACAACAAACCCGGCGGACTTATCATCACAGCACGTGATGAAAATACAGATCAGCTGGCAGGCGCTGTCGTGGTAAATAAAACCGGAATGGGCGGCTACATCCCTGAAAACATCCTCGTTTACATCGCTACCGATAAAAATGTGCGGGGTCAGGGAATAGGAAAAAAACTTATGCAACAGGCTATTGAATCTTCACAGGGAGATATCGCACTCCATTGTGAACCGGAAAATCCGGCAATACATTTATACAGAAAACTGGGATTCTCCAGCAAATATCTTGAAATGCGGTTAAAAAAATAAAATGTCATATATCACTTTAAATACCAGTAAATTACATCACAACTATAATTATCTTAATCAGCTTTTCGAAGAACACCATATCGAATGGGCTGTAGTGGCAAAACTGCTCTGCGGAAATGAAAAGTTTCTGAAATGTCTTTTAAAAATCTGCGGCAGGGAAGTCTGCGATTCGCGTCTGACCAACCTTCGTCACATCAAAGAGATTTCAGCCAAAACACAGACGGTTTATATTAAACCACCCGCAAAAAGATTAGCCGAAAGCATCGTCAAATATGCAGATGTGAGTTTCAATACTGAACTTGAGACCATCAAAGCACTATCTGAAGAAGCCATCAATCAAAAAAAGATTCACAAAATTGTGATCATGGTGGAAATGGGAGAATTACGAGAAGGAATCATGGCCAAAAATCTTCCGCAGTTCTACGGCGAGGCCAAAAAAATCCCAAACATAGAAATTGTGGGAATTGGCACCAACCTCAACTGTCTCAACGGAATACTTCCGGATGAAAAAAAACTGATCAAACTCAACCGGTTTAAAGAAATTACCGAAGAAATCCATCAGACAAAAATTCCATTTATATCGGCAGGTTCATCGGTGACCATTCCGCTTATTTTTAAAGATAAAATTCCGGAAGGAATCAATCACTTCAGGGTAGGCGAAACTTTGTTCTTCGGAACAGATGTTTACAACGATTCTGTCATCAGCGGAATGTATCAGGATGTATTTAAACTGACTGCAGAAATTATTGAAATTGTTGAGAAACCAATGATTCCAGCAGGTGATGCAGGAACTAACCTGACCGGAGAAATCCCTCAGCACGATGAAAGGAAAAAAGGCAGGACTTCTTTTCGCGCCATTGTTGATGTTGGAATCCTTGATGTTGATATCAGACATATCGAGCCACTTTCTTCAGGAATTGAAATTATCGGGGCAAGTTCAGATATGATGATTCTGGATCTTGCGACCAACGACCGCGATTATCACGTGGGAGACACTATTGATTTCAGCATGAATTATATGGCCGTTCTGCGGGCGATGAATTCAGAATACATTGACAAGGTTGTTGAGCATAAAATCAATGCACGTCAATTTAAAATACTTGAAAACAGCAACTAAATTTCATCTAAATTTAAAAAGCAATACCGCAATTACAATTGTGGTATTTTTTATGCATCTGTTTTAAATAAAAAACTTAAAATTTTGAATCACAACATCCAGTCACTGACTTTAAGCAAACTCAAAGCCCATTCTGCCCTGCGTAATGAGTTTTTGATCCTGCCATTTGATGAGTTTGCTGAGAAAATGCATTCAGATTCTCATCTGAAGAATAAGTTTTACAGCTTTTTACTTTTCGAAAATGCCGAAGGTTCAATCATGATCGATCGTCAGGAATTTGATGTGAAATCCCGAAAGTTTTTTTTTATCAATTACAATCAGGTTTACCATTTTAAAAACATTCGATGCAGTCAAGGATTTGTTCTGATGTTTACAAGGTCGTTTTACAATTACGTTTACACCGGAAACAAAGTGATTAAAAGTGATAACGCCCTTAACGACGTTTCACCTTATATTGTCTTATCTGAAGAACATTTTGCAGATCTCAGCAGGACATTTGAAGAGCTTCAGACCGAATATTTAAAAAGTAAATTTTTAAGAAAAGAAATTATCTGTCTTTTGCTCAAAGTTTTTGTATTAAAATACATCCGCAGTTCAGACAAAAAAAACAGAGTTGAGCGGTCTGTTGATCACAAAAAACAAATTGTGGATGACTTCAGCAATTTGGTCAACCGTCATTTCAAAGAATTAAAAACCACTTCCCAATATGCCGCAAAACTGAATATCACAGCCAACTATCTCAATGTGCTGATCAAAGAAAATCTTGATATTCCGGCAGGTCAGTTCATTAAAAACAGAGTTATTCTGGAGGCTGAGAGACTGCTGCTGCACACTACCCTATCCGTTACAGAAATATCTTACGAATTGGGCTTCGGGGATAATTCTCATTTTGGAAAATACTTTAAATCTGCCACGAACTATGCTCCCGCAAAATACCGCTTAATGAAAACAGAATAGTCTTAATCTTAATAATTATTTTAAAAATAAAAAAAGGATTTATCTGATGACAAATCCTCTTGATTTTTTTCCGGCGTTACAACTGTCAGCTAAATCCTGCATCAGATTTAATCCCTACCTTCCGGAATTATGGCCGGTGACATATTAACTTTATGCAGATCCACCCAAAGCCTTAAAAAGAAGAATATTATTCTGCGTATTCTGATGTCTGAACTGCAGAAGATCGAGCTCAGCCTGAAGTTTACTTCTCTGCGAATTGATAAGCTCCAGATAATTTGCATATCCCGTGATGTACAGATCATTGGAAACTTCGATCCCCCGATCCAGAAACTGTACTTCTTCAGTTTTAAGCTCCAGGACTTTGTGGTAGATTTTGGTTTGTTTTAGAACCGACTGAAGTTCGTTAAAAGCTGACGTCACACTCTTCTGATAATTAAGGAAAGCAATTTCCTGCTGACTGTTAGCAATATTAAATTCATATTTAATTTTTCCTCTGTTCAGTACAGGAACCATCAGTCCGCCTAAAAGCTGACCGGCAAGGGACGCCGGTTTAAAAAGTGTTTCGGCAGAAAAAGAATTTAATCCAAATGTTGCGCTGAGATCAATTTTGGGATAAAATGCTGCTCTAGCCGCTCTCGCATCTGCATGCGAAGCCTCCAGGGTAAAGTAGTTTGATGCTACATCAGGTCTTGAATGAATCACTTGAGTCACATCAATTTCCTTATTGAGAATTTCAAAATTCGTAGGCAGCAGATCTGTACCGCGTTTTATTTCTCCGCCATATTCTCCGGTGAGCGTTGCAAGTGCCTGCTGCACGGTAATAATTTCCACTTTAATATGTTCGATTTCTGCAAGCCAGTTATTATTCTGAGCCTTAAACTGCTGTACCGCAAGTTCGGTCACTTTCCCCACTTCTCTCTGAGCCTTTATAATTTCAAAAGCCCTTTGCTGAAGTTTAAAATTTTCCTGATATATTTTGAGACGTTTATCCAAGGCAATCAACTGATAATAGAGGTTGGCAGTATCTGTAATTAAATCGATCTGCAATAACCTGAGACCCTCACCCGACGCCAGAAATTTCTTTTGTGCAGAAAGTTTTTTGTTTTTGAGTTTTCCCCATGCATCAATTTCCCATGTACTTCTACCGCCAATCCAGTAATTTGGTGTAATATCAGTGCTGATTCTCTGATCTTCTCCAATATTTGATGACAGGTTTGTATCAAAGTTGCCGACACCTTCCATGGTATATTTTCCGTAATGATCAGCAGAGATAAGTGCTCCTAACTCTAAAGTGGGCAACAGAGCAGTCTTTGATCTACGAAGCAGGCTGTTGGCCATGTCTACACGTTCTCTGGCAATCTGAAAATCAGGATTTGCCTGAGTGACTTTATTAAACAATGAATTTAGATCTGGATCTTTAAACCATTGCTCAAGAGTGATTCTACTGTATTTTCCTTTCAGATCTTTGCTGTTTACCTGAATTTCTTCAGGAAGTTTTTTGATTTGCTGTACATGCATCACTTTCGGAACATTACAGGAACTCAATAAGGCAACAACAGAAATCGAATATATAAATTTAAATTTTGGTTTTTTCATTCTTCTTTTTTTTATCAAGGGTTGCAAAAAAAATGTACAGTCCTGGAATAATGATCAATCCGAAAACAGTTCCGATCAACATTCCTCCGGCAGCAGCTGTCCCTATCGACCGGTTGCCGACCGCTCCAGCTCCAGAAGCAATACACAACGGAATAAGTCCTGCAATAAATGCAAAAGACGTCATTAAAATTGGTCTCAGACGTTGTTTGGCTCCTTCAATTGCAGCAGGAATAACATCCTGTCCTTCTTTACTGGCGCTCAGCGCAAATTCAACAATTAAAATGGCATTTTTAGCCAAAAGACCTATGAGCATTACCAAAGCAACCTGTGCATAGATATTATTATTGAGACCACAGATGTAAAGGGTGATATAAGAACCAAATATTCCCGTAGGCAAACTGAGAAGAACCGGCAGCGGAAGCAGGAAACTTTCATACTGGGCTGCGAGAAGGAGATACACAAAAACAAGACATACCAAAAAGATATAAACTGTTTGATTCCCAGACAGAATTTCTTCTCTTGTCATACCGGACCATTCGATATCAAAGCCTTTGGGAAGGGTTTCTCCTGCAATTCTTTCCACCGCAGCGATGGCATCTCCGGAACTGTAGCCATCTGCAGGCTCCCCGTTGATCATTGCAGAAAGATACATGTTGTATCTTGTGAGAACTTCGGGTCCGTACACTTTTTCGATTGTGATAAAGGTTGAAAATGGAACCATTTCACCTTTGTCATTTTTTAAGTATAAATTCAGGATACTTTCGGGATGGCTTCTGTGTTCCGGACCGGCCTGCACCATCACCTTATACATCTGACGAAAACGGATAAAGTTTGTAGCGTAGTATGATCCCAACATTGTCTGTAATGTAGACATCGCATTATCAACCGAAACTCCTTTTTTTGCCGCCATATCGTAATCAATATTGACCATATACTGCGGAAAAGTAGCATCAAAACCTGTAAAGCTGTTTTTGAGCTCAGGTGCATCATTTAATTTTTTAACAAAGTTTTTGGTGATCTGATCCATATTTTCTATTCCACCTCCGCTTCTGTCGAGAAGTCGCAGTTCATATCCACTGGCATTACCAAAACCCGGAACGGTGGGAGGAGCAAAAACCTCAACTTCCGCATCAGAAATAGTTTGTGTTTTTTCAGATAAATCTGCGATAAAATCCTGCACAGAAATATCCCTCTCCTTCCAGTCGGCGAGATTAATCATCGCCATACCGTAGGAAGCACCTGCAATTTCTGTAATCACATTGTAACCGGCCAGAGTTGTCACATTTTCCACGCCGTCCATGTCTTTAGCCATTACGGTAATTTCGTCCAGAACCTTTTCTGTTCTTTCAACAGTCGCTCCCTGTGGAGTTGTAACACTTACGTACGCCATTCCCTGATCTTCCATAGGAATAAAACCTCCCGGAAGAATTCTGGAACTTCCCCATGTGAATACTATGAATAGAAATAATAATCCGAAAGTAAAATATGTTCTGCGCGCAAATTTTGAAAGAACCGTCACATAACCATTCGTAATCCTGCTTAAAAGATTATTAAAAGAATTAAAAAAACGATCCGTTAAACCCTTTTTTGCATGATGAACATGTGGCTTTAACATAATGGCACATAAGGCCGGCGTGAGGGTCAGCGCATTAACTCCTGAAATAACAATGCTTATGGCAAGTGTTAATGAAAACTGTCTGTAAAACACTCCTACAGGACCATCTAAAAAGGCGACCGGTATAAAAACAGCAGACATCACAAGCGTAATGGCGATAATGGCTCCTGCTATTTCTTTGGTTGCCAGAACAGTTGCCTCCATTGGCTGATGGCCTTCATGCATTTTAACATGCACCGCCTCTACCACAACGATGGCATTATCTACCACGATACCGATAGCGAGAACCAGGGCAAAAAGGGTAAGGAGATTGACCGAAAAATCCATCATATCCATAAATGCAAATGTTCCGACTAAAGCAACCGGCACTGCCATTACCGGAATCAGTGTTGAACGCCAATCCTGCAGGAACAGGTAGACGACTATTGCCACGAGAATAAAAGCTTCCACCAACGTGTGAAGTACCGAACTGATCGAAGCATCCAGAAACCGCGAGACATCATACGCCATATTGTATTCCATACCCGGCGGAAAGGAAGTTCCTTTCAGTTCGGCCATTTTGTTTTTTACATTCTCTATCACTTCCGAAGCATTGGAACCTGGTCTCTGCTTCATCATTATTGATGCTGAAGGCCTACCGTCTGTTTTTGAGACCATTCCATAAGTCAGTGCACCAAATTCTACCCTAGCGATATCTTTCAGCTTCAAAATTGTACCGTCTTCCTCTGCTTTTATGGGAATCTCTTCGTACTGAGCAGGCTCATTAAATTTACCTCTGTACTTCATTACATACTGACGCTGGCTGGATGTTTTTCCTGAGGTTTCTCCCACCTTTCCCGGAGCAGCAGATATATTTTGTTTCTGCAGTGCTGAAGTGACCTCATCAGCAGAAATACTGTAAGCTGCCATCTTCTGAGGATCAAGCCACACCCGCATAGAATACTCTTTCTGACCCATGATTTCAGCACGCCCGACACCGTCAAGACGTTTTAACTCCTGAAGTATATTGATATCTGTAAAATTATAGATAAACTGTTCGTCCTGACTGGGATCACTGCTTGTAATATTCAGATACATCAGCATACTATTGACTTCTTTCTCCGTTGTAACTCCCGCTCTGATGACTTCCTCCGGCAGTTCGTCAAGAATAGTCGTTACCCTGTTCTGTACATTTACAGCTGCCAGATCAGGATCTGTTCCCACTTCAAAAAATACCTGAATCAAAGTCAACCCATCATTTGAAGTGACTGTCGACATATAAGTCATGCCGGGAACTCCGTTTATTGCACGTTCAAGAGGCAGTGCAACGGCATCTGCTGACACTTCTGCATTGGCACCGGTATATTTTGCCGTGACCGTTACAGATGGTGGCACAATATCTGGAAACTGAGTTACAGGCATACCCGTTAAAGCCAATATTCCCACTAAAACAAAGACAATGGAAATAACCAGCGAAAGAACCTTTCGCTTTATAAACATTTCTACCATGATCAAATTATTTAGAGGTTATAATTGATTTTTAACTTTAACTACATCACCGTTCTTAAGAGACTGTGATCCTTCAGCAATCAGTACATCTCCTTTTTTAAGTCCGCTGTCAACGATATAGGAATCAGAGAGCGTTGCTCCGACTTTGATGTTGGTCATTTTCACTTTATTTTCCTGATCCACCAGATAAACATAGGTTTTGTCCTGTATTGAGAAAGTAGATTTCTGAGGGATGATTACAGCATCTTCCATTGTGTCTGAAATGCTCAGTTTTCCGGATGTACCGTGTTTTATAAATCTGTCTGGATTAGGGAATAATACCTTATACTGTATAGAACCAGTTGCACGGTCTATCTCGCTTTCGGCAGGTTGCAGAGAGCCCTTAAATTGGTATACCATACCATTTGGAAGCGTCAGTTCGATCTTCTGATGGTTCTTTAACTTATTGTTCTTCAAAAGTTCAAAATACTTATTTTCAGGAATTGAAAAATAGGCATACACCTCTCCAAGTTGAGATAGCGTGGTAAGCAGAGTACCTTTCTCAACCAAACTTCCGTCTTTGTGAGGGATAACATCTATGACGCCGTCAAAAGGAGCGACAACGGTAGAAAAACCAATTTTCTGCAAAACGGTTTTTCTCTCCGCTTCTGCGAAGGCATTCCGTGCTTTGGCAGATGATAATTTCGCCTTTACGAGTTCCAGTTCGTTGGAGGCTACAAACTTTTTACTGTGAAGACTTTTGATCTGGCTTAATTCTACTTCAGCGATTTTCACATCAGCCCGAACCTGCTTCAGTGTGGCATTGGCTTTCAGCAAATCCATCTGCAGCTCTGCATCATTAATTTTAAATAAAGGCTGACCACGCTTTACAAACTGACCTTCATTCACATAAATTTTCTGTATAATGCCACCAATTCTCGCCCGCATTTCTACATTTCGCTTGGCCTGTATATCAGTTACAAATTCATTACTGATCAGTGTATCTTTCTCTGAGATTTGAAGTACAGGAACTTCTTTATTTTTTGCTGTTTTATTTTGTTTGCCTTCACCGCATGACAGTGCGCATAGCAGTGCAATACTGCACCATATGACATTCTTTGTATTCATTATTGAATATTTAATTACTAAAAAACCGAATTGAAATCTAAGTTGACCGGTAAATCAGAATTTTTGAAGAAGATGCAGATAGGCTTTGACCGCACAGAATTTGGGTTCTGCGTTTACTGAAAAGTATTTTGTGAGAGTGTTTTTGAAATCAAATGCTGCAAAAGCTTCAAAAGGTTCATTACAAACTGCAAAAACTTTAATGCTGCCTGAACCAACCTGTACAGCTTTGACATTCATGTACGAATGATCAAGAAAATTAATACCATTCTCCTCTGTATTCTGGTGAACGCGCGGAATATTATCCAACGATTCATCTGCCCATCTGGAATTGAAGAGCGCAGAAAGAATCGTGAGATAAATGATAATAAATACTCTGAATGTCAGCATAGATTCAAAAAAATTATGTTTACAAAAACATATGCTTACAAATATAAAAGGTTATTTTTCGGAATCGTTAAAAAAACCTGTTAAAAAACTGTAAATTTTACTAAAATGATAAAAATTTAAGATTACAGACATATTTATCCATATATATATATATTTCACACTGAAGATGGTTTAGTTTCTCAAATTTTTTCTCCAGATTTCACGGATAAATATTTTAATGTCACTAATCAAACTACAAAAGAAAAACCGCTACAGACTTTCGTCCACAGCGGTTAAATATGTTTTATTGATTATTATTAATCAATAATTATTTGACTTCTTCGAAAATAACCATTATTGAAAACCAATTAGTTATAATTTAAAGGTACAAATAAGGTACTGATTACTAGTGTAATTTGTGGATATATATTGAACATTGACCTTTCTATCATTTATTATCCTACATATTTCTATTTAAAACATTGATAAACAGTCTCAGAAATGTAGTTAGCTCACCTAAATTTTATAATTCAGTTTTCAATTCTAAATTTAGACCGATAATTTTTCTGCCAAAGAGAAATCACATTGTATAATGTAATATTTACTGTTTCTTTATTTTGTTTATTCATCGATCCTTATCTTTATTTAAGAATTTTTATTTGTATTATAAGGGTCGGTCTTATTTAATTCTTTGATCCAACTTTCAATAATTTTTTTAATATTTTCTGAGAGTTTTTCAATATTATTATCTAATATAAAATCAAAAATATATGAATCACTATTGTTAGGATCAAGTATTCCCTCAGAAAAAACCTTTTCTTCTTTCAATATAATTAAAGGTAGCCCAGCCTGATAAGCCATTCCTCCTTCAATATGAATCCAAGGGCTTGTTGTAAATTTATGTAGAGTTTCCTTTTTGCTAACCGACTGTTCATTATCGTAACCAATGTAACTATGATGACGTTCTAATCCAATAATTATAGCACCATGACAGCTTTCAATTAATTCTTTAATAGGTTTTAAGGGTTTTCTAAAATCATAGTTACTCGTACCTAAGTTAACCGGCTTTAATCCTTCCGCGGCTAAAAGTTCTTTAAGTAGAATAAGGAAACTATCCTGCTGATCATTGGAAGGAGTTGGATGAGATATAAATACATTAATCATTACAGTTTAAATATTTAGAGTTTTTTTCTACTGGATTAATATGGTAAACCTTCTTGTCAAATGATAATGCAGCTTTGACAATATCACCAGTACCTCCTAAACCTTTTGCTGGTTTCCCATCCCATACCGCAATAATTGTCGTAGAATATTCCAATATTTTTTGACCTGCAGCATAAAATGCCTCTTCACTAGGCTTCTCAAAATTAAGAGTTAAAACATTTTTTGATAAGCCTAATAATGAGGTAAACTTTAAAATATCTTCTTTTTTTTTAAATGTAGATAAATAATTTTCACAGGGAATGATTACATCATAATCAATTTTATTATTAACTAACTCTTCACAAAATAACTGATCTGCTCCTATTGCTAAACAAGAAATTCCTTTATCTACAGAATTTTTTAATACAAAGTTTCTAATTTCTTTAATAATCCAATTTTCATCAAAATTTTCCAGTTTTTGATGACCTGTAATTCCTAGTATCATATTAATCCATTTTTAACTAATAACCAATAATATTTTCCGTGTGCTGTTAAACCACATTTTTTTGATTGCATTACGGCATCGTACATATGATTTTCTCCTATAGGTAACAACAATCTGGCGTCTCTAAATTTTTGTAAGTGTTCTAATACTTTAACTTTCTCTATAACATGATTATCAAACGTAGGCTCAAATTCAGGATCTAAGGGAAATAAAAAATCATCAGTGTGAAAATATTCAGTTATTTTTTGAAGAATATCTAACTCTAAAGCTGGCTTACAATCTCTCAAAGAAACTAATGACTCTACATGAGATTTGAACAATGGACGAATATGAAAAAAACCTAGAGCTTGATCAAGATAAGAAAATACTCCTGGAATCGAAACTTTACCTAAAATATCTGCTGCACCACCTTGTAATGATTGTATAAGAAGTGATGTAAATAGACTACCAGAAGAGGTATTATAAGAATTTTGTTTAGCATTTGTTGCTGTAATTATTGATACACCTTTACTTAGCAAAGCCATGTCATTTTTGACAAGTGGGAGATTTCCCATATGACCACTGTTACAACAATCTAATATTATAATTTTATCTCTCGCATTTGATTCATTTGCAATTTGTAAAATCTCGTAAACTGAAATTCCTTCATTGTACTTCTCTGCATCTTGTGTTACAATATATCCCCCAAGATTATTTTCAGTTCCATGACCTGAAAAGTAAAAAAGTGCAACCTCACTATTTGTAGAAAAAAGTGTCTCAATTCGCTTTCTCAATGACTTCTGAGTTATTAGTTCTTGATCAGATATCATCAAATCTATATCAAAATTTCTCTTATTGAAATCATCTCTATGTAAAACTTTAGCTAAGTCTTGAGCGTCTTTAACACAACCAGGCAATTCTCCAAAACTATACTCGTTAACACCTACAATAAGTGCTCCTCTCATATTTAGCGATTTTTTCCTTCACCTAACATTTGTGTAATTGCTGAAGCAATTCCATCCCAAGTCCATGGAATAACTCTATTTCTAGGTAATCCAATTGGTAAAGTTGATGAAGAGCTTGCGCCATCTACATAGACACCAAAAAAAGGAACATTATTTTTAAGCGCCATCTGGATTTCCTTATTTACTCCCGTGGCAGTACTCATACTTCTGCCTACCAAAACAATCATCAGATTACACTTTTTCATTTTACCTTCTATTATGTCCTGCCAACTATATTGCGCCAATGCAGTTTTTGAAGACCAATCCTCAATATTAAATGGAGTGCGGGAATTTTTTGATTGTCCAATAAAATACATCTTTTGCATTTCATTATTATCAAAATCGAAACTTATAAAAGCTCTTGGATTTGCCATATATTATGTTAGTTTTATATTTATGATTTGTGTTGTTGTTTCTTTTTCTTCTACCTTACGAAGCCATCCTTTACTTATTTTTACAAGTCCTTTTACAGAGTAGCTTAAAGTTTTTACTTCTTTGGGAACTGCAATAGTTTGAATAAGAAGTTGATCACCTAGTAAAGGGTTTTCATCAGGTTTTAATACCCAACTACATTTATTAGAAGCAATTCCTGAAGATTGTACTACAGGCAATTTGATACTATAATTAATCTTTCCAACAAACTTTGTATTTGTTGAAAGCTCTAAATTCAATTCACCACCTAATGTCAAGCTAGTTCCTGATAAAGAATTTTTTAGTTCGTCAGGAACTTCTGCCGAAAAATTTCCTGCTGCCATGATTGTTCCTGATAGTCCGGTTTCTATTTTAAATCGATCAATAAATTTAGTTTTAGGAAATAAATCTATCGTTTGTGCTTCCATTGAACTAGTAATTTCAGCATTATACTGTAATTCTACAACTTTAGCACTTCCTTTTGTTCTCATTATCCCAACCGCATGAGTAATTAAATATATATTATGCGTTTGAAACTGAACTTCCAACTCTGGAGGCAATTTCTTTTTTGCCAAATCAAATAGCTGTTGTAGATTATAAACAATGGGTCTGTTACCTATTCTAGTTTTTAGTCCTAACAATTCGGGTTCTTCTTCTGCAGTAGTTTTATCAGGATCGAAAATACCTTTTTCTTTAGCAATATCTCCATCAAAAAACAATTCTTCTTCGTAAAAATCCATCATAATCTAAGATAATTTATTTTCTTTAACTAATCTCCAATATTGATATCCTAAAGCAGTAAGCCTGCAAGACTTGCTATTTATGGCTGCATAGTACATGTATTCTTCATCTACAGGGACAACCAAACCTACTGATTGAAATTTTTGAAGATCTTTAAAGATATGAACATTTTCTGTAACTGCAGATTCTTCTGTAAATTCAAAACTCGGATCCAAATTAAATTCATCTTCAGCTTGAATAAAATATGTTGTAATCATTCGCAATGTTTCTTTGGATACTCTGGGAGTTATTTGTCTTAAAGAGGTAAATTGCGAAACATTCGTCTTGAAAATAGGTCGCTGATCCCAAGCTCCCAATGCTTCATCAACATAAGCGTAAAGATGTCCAGGTGTAACATTTCCTCTTAAATCTGCAGCACCACCTTGTAAACCATCCAAAAGTAAAGACGTAAAGACACTTGAGCCATTGATAGATATTGCAGTTTCCTTATCACTACAGGCAGTTAAAACTGTTAGCCCATCACCTAAGTAAGCTGCCGAAGAGTCTCCTATTTCTATATTACCAAATTTTCCAGAATAACAGCAATCAAGAATAATAATTTTGTAAATCGCTTCAGATTTATTAGCAAGTGTCAGAATATCATTCATTGAAATTCCTTCATCATATTTCTCAAAATCCGACGTTACAATATACCCTCCCGTAGACTTTACTAATCCATGTCCTGAAAAATATAATAGAGCTATATCAGATTTGCCTTCAAATAGTTTTTCAATATTGCTTCTTAATATTTTTTTATTGATAGCTTCTGGCTTGTCTATTAATAGTTTTACATGAAAATTTGGAGATCCATCCCCATTTTTTTCTAGAATATTTTCCATACTAATAGCATCCTTTACACAGCTATTTAGTGGTGCATTTGGATAATCATCTATTCCTACTATTAAAGCTTTTCTCATAAATATAATTTCTATAATTCTGCGATGTTAACATCTCTTTCAAATAGATTTTCATTTTTAAGCCATTCTTCAAATACGATATATTTCGTATTACTATCGGCAACCCATAATTTATTAATTCCAAAATTATCGGGAATTTTTTTTATAAAAGGATACAAAAGCAAGTATTCTCTCCTAGTGAAAGTATATCTACTATCACCACTTTTTGCAACCGGAATTAAAGCGCATAATTGTGTATGTCCATCAACATAGCCTAATTCCCATGGTATCCATTTGGACAAATCAGAATTTTGAGAAATTGCTAACAATAATGTTTTGCTAGACCTTAAACGTTTCTGAATTAATTTTGCAGATTCCTTTGTTACATTTGTCCGATCCAAGTCAGAATCAACAATCCAATCTACATATACGGAAAAACCCAAGTTTGTGAGTTCATAATATAATCCATAAACAGCTTCCTTATCTAAAAAACTGTGAGAAAGAAATATATCGAAAGAAGTTTTCTTTTTACTTTCACTAAACATTTTATCGCTCTCAAAAAGAGGTTGATTTCTACTCAAATTTCTGAGGTAGGCTTCATCATATAATGGCATAAATTTCAGTTTTTATTTTAATTTTTCTCGACTAAGATAGTCTTAATAAAAAAATCTAAGTTACGGTTATCCGTAATTGGTATTTTTGTGTGGGAATTTATTAAATAAAATGTTTAGAACCATCAGTAAAAATACGGTGTTTTTAGTTATTATCTAATTTCAGATAGCACATACTCAAATATGCTCGTTTATTTTTTAATTTCCCATATTTTATTTCTTCATCTGTATGATGATCCAGAATTTCAGCATATCCATAAAATGTTGCTCTGGCCAATCCGAAAGGTTTGTAAATTTGTTCAGGACGCATTGTTGCATCTTTATAAATTGACCGTAGAAGAAGTAGCTTTATAATTGTTTTAGCAGTATAACCTTTCGGTCTGCCACCAAGTTTACTCTTGCTCTTGCAGATTGCAATCGTGCGTTGGTTCTTATTCTTATTAATTCTCTTTCATATTCAGCTAAGGAAGCCGTGAGATTAAAAAATAATCGCCCATTGATGGTTGAAGTATCGACCCCATCCATCAGACTTTTTATTATAATTCCTTTATCACTCAAACTTAAGACAATATCAATAATGTTTTTCAAACTACTACCTAATCGGTCATACCTTAGACATACAGCTCATCACTTTCTCTAAAACTGCTCGATCATCTTATCGAGCTCCGGGCGATTTTTAGTTGTGTCGGAAATTTTTACTGATAAATTTTTCACAAACTGCTTTTTGTAGGACTTCAATTTATCTATCTAAATTTTGATCTTTGGTCAAAACTCATGCATATCCTATTTTCATATTTTGTTACAATAAACTCAAGGGATTGCAAGATCCCGGAACTACAAAGTTATAAGCGATGAAAAGATCTTATCTACTTTGAAAGCAAGAATGAAAGTAAATCCAACGGATTTGTTTTGGTTTGGTTACTTCACTAAAGATTAATTATATTTGATAAAAATTAAAAAATGAGCGTAAAAGTTACTTTTAGAATTCCACATATATCTGAGTTGTGGACAGGTATGTACGAGTTTCCGGAATCACCAATCGTTGGTGACTCGGTAGATATTGTAGCTATGGAAGAAATCCCAGGTAAGAAACGAAGCGATGTTTTTACGAAGATTCTTGAACAAGAATTTAAGCCGGTTGGAAAAGTTACAGATAGGCAGTGGAAAAAAAGTGAAAAGGATGGTGTATATTTATATGTGACTATAGAATTAATTAAACAGCAACAGAGATAGTATGAAAAAAATCCTAATGTTATTTGTTTTAATATCTGGATTATTGTTTGGTCAAGATAAACAACTTTTTAAAACAGTATCTTATAATGATGTTATCAGCTTGTACAATGCAACATTAAAACTTGAAAGGGAAAATCTTTCAGACAATTTCGAACGTTGCAAATATATTATAAAGAACGCCAAAAAGAATGGTAATAACTATCAGTTGATGGTATTCAATATATTTCTGGAAGGACTTACAGAAGCTGAAAAAAGCAGTAATAGATCAATGTCTGTTATATCAGTTTATAAAGATTCAACGTCATATAATTTTTACGAAAGCTCAGACAAGTTCGTCAAAAGAATCTACAAGGAAAAATTCGACAATACTTTATCTGAAAAAGGTGATTATCCGGAGACCTATATCGAATCATATTTTATTTAAGAGAAGAATAAGCAAAATGAAAGAAATTACACCAGTAGAACTTCCAGAATCACCGTACAAGACTGTCAAAACATCGCAACTTACCTGCGGAATTATAATGCCAATTTCACCGATGGAAAACTGTACGGCAGATCATTGGCAAGAAATAAGAGCGTTACTAAAGGACGTTGCAACTGAAGCAGGATTCAAAACAGAAATTGTCAGCCAAGCTGACGAAACTAATGTAATCCAAAGAACAATTGTTCAAAACGTCTTTAAGAGTGATGTGATTATTTGTGACGTTAGCTGCAAAAATCCGAATGTAATGTTTGAGTTAGGAATGCGATTAGCATTTGATAAAGCAACAGTCATTATTAAAGACGATGTAACGGGATATTCGTTTGATACAGGTATTTTGGAACATCTGGAATATCCACGAGACCTTAGGTTGGGTAAAATGTTAAGATTTAAAGAAGATTTAGCCAAAAAACTTGAATCAACTTACAAAAAATCTTTGGCAGAAAATTACTCTATGTTCCTACACAATTTTGGCACTTTTAAAGTCGCTACATTGGACGAAGTTTCAGTTTCTAAAGATGAATATTTAGTAAAAAGCCTAGAAGAAATAAAAAGTCAAATTAATCTTTTGAAAAGGCAAGTATTACCCCAACATACATCTGGAATGTCTGATACTGCTAGGGCGGCACTTCGAGAAGCTAATCAGACTGCGTTCTTAGAAGCATATACTAATAAGTTCTTAGAAGAAAATAACATTGAATCTATAAATGGATACTTTGAACCATTTTATAGATACATGTTAGAAAACAAAATGTTTCGCAATTTATTCGAAACCAAGGGAGAGGCTGTCGAATTTTTAGACAAAAAATTTCTTCATTAGATTTTTATAAAGGTAACTTTTTAATAAAGTGACCTTTTTCTTTTAATCTTATAGCCTGTTTGAATTTTATTCATTAAAATTTTTATGGTGGATAATTTGACCATAATTTCAGAATTTTCCATTAGGAGTTCATAATTCCTACATAATCTTCTGTCATTATCAAACCAGGAAAGTTCTCTCTATCACCCATCTTTTGAGCCTGGTATAAAATCTGTTTTCTTATAATCAGTTCTCATTACAATATTGATTAAATATCCAAACTTTTTTTTCACATGTTCTATGATCTCTCCTCTGTATCCGCCATCGGCAAGAATAATTTTCACATGACTTAAAAAATAAACTAAAGTTCTAATTAACAACTCTGTGGCTTTACTATCATGAATATTGTTACTGTCACCATGATTGCCAATAGAAATCAGTTTTATCGACCATTATGTGTCGTTTAATTCCCTTTACTTTTTTATTCCCGTCAAATCCCTTTAATGATTGGTTGTTTCTCCATCTAACACCTTGATTATCCATAATTCTAAACTATGCTATTTGTTTTGTTTTCTTTTTAAACTAGAATCTGATATATTTATTTCCAACATACATTTTCCTAAGCTATCAATTATAAAACAAATATTCGGACTTCTATTTTTCCAATCCATTCAGTGCCAAAATGATATTGCTAAATAATTTTTCATTACGTAGAACCAATACACTTCCTCTCGTCTATGTGCAATATTGCTTTTTCTAAAAGTAAAGTTTAGTTCAGAATTATATTTTCTTTGCTCAATCAGAAATAAATATAATTTTTCATGAACTTCAACGATATCCAACATATAATTTAATTAATTTTTTTTCAAATCCACTACAAAAATGTATATGAATATACATGCTGATAAACCGCAATACTTTTCAAACTCACTTCCTCGTCAGTATATTTTTGTTCTGGTAACCATAACAACTGATCGTAAATAGCAGTTTTTACTCCAGCTTTTAATTCGCGGCTTTCTTTCCAATTAGGAATATTTAGTTTTTCTTTTTGAAGAGTTTCTAAAGTTTTTTGAGCTACATTTTTCACTTCTTCTCTTTCTGATTTTGTTAAATCTTTATTTTGAATAAGCAAATCAAAAATTGATAAGGTTGGTTGATCTAAATTTTCAGTGTAAGCTCTTTTTTCTTCTTGTGATAAAGTCGCTATAAACGCTGTTAGATTATCGAAGCTCCGCTTCAATTCTACTTCACTTTTACCATTATTATAAGCCTCTACTATTTCTTGGTATCGCTCATAAAAATCTAAACGCAAAGGATTTTCTTTTAGCATCTGCTCTAATTTTTGCTCAACCGCTTTATTTAAATCATACACTAATTCGTTTTTACGTTGAACTTTCTCAAAAGCTTTTCTTAGTTCCTCAAAATTTAATTTTGATAAATCGATTTCGATATTTTTTGGTTCAGCAGTTACATTGTCAATTACTATAGAATTGTTAACTACACTTTGTAATTTGGAGATAATTTCCGTTACATCGGCAGATTTTATTTTCTGATTAAGCTTATTATAAATGGCGTCAATAGCATTGTATTGCTTAGTAAATTTCTTTGCTTGCTTCTCAGGAAATAAAGCTTTGTATTTGCGAAACACATTTCGAGCTGCAATTTCAAATTTCGCGCGAGTTTCATCATTTCTACAAACAGCATTGGCTCCGTTGTTTACAGCAGCAATTTTTCCCATCGGAACAGCATCAATTAATGTCAGTATATCAAAATCCAAATCTTTCAACATTAAAATAACCTCATCGATGGCTTCTTTGATTTCGGTTGCCATTGACTCCAATTGCTCGAAAGGTTTTTTATCATCTTTATCGTTTCCTGCACCTGCGCCCTTGGAAGCTTCACCATAAACGGAATATGCTTTTTCTAATTGCTGATATACATTTCCATAATCTACAATCAGCCCATTTTCCTTTTCATCATCATAAACCCTGTTTGCACGGGCAATGGTTTGCATCAAAGTATGACCTTTAATAGGTTTGTCTAAATAAACAGTGGAAACTGAGGGTGCGTCAAAACCTGTAATCCACATTGCACAGACGATTGCCAAACGAAAAGGATTATCTTCATCTTTGAATTCTTTTTCCAGATTACTACTCACCATTCTTCTGCGATGTGGCTCTATATTTAAGTTCATTTTTCTGAACTTATCCATTTCATTTTGTTCTGAACTTATCACGACGCAAACTTCAGTGGAGGAAACCAAATTGTATTTTCTTTGCAGTTCCTGTTCTTCCTGAATATCTTTCGATTTTTTAATTTGATTTTTTAAGTCAATTAAATATTCCGGCAAATATTCCATTACGTAATCATACATTCTAACCGCAGTCGGTTTGTCTAAAGCTACAAACATCGCTTTTCCCTGATAGCCTCGCTCATTAAAATGCCAAACCAAATCTTTGGCAATGGCACGCAAACGATGTTCTGAAGTGAGGATTGGATATTCCTTTTTAAACAGATAAGCCAGTTTCTTTTTTTGATCTTCGTCTAAATCTTCTTCCTCCAGAATTTCAGCCATTTGCTCATCTAACGCAGGATTTTCAATATTCAAACGTTCGCCACGGTTAAGGTATTTTAGCGGCAATGTTGCCTCATCTTCAATAGCTCTTTTAAAATCATAAACGGAAACATATTCACCAAAAATATTCTTGGTAACCTCTTCTTCATCTTTGATGATTGGTGTTCCTGTAAATCCTAAATAAGAAGCGTTGGGTAAACCAAAGAAACGCATATTTCTGGCATATTTTCCACCTTGGGTACGGTGTGCTTCGTCGGAAATAACTATGATGTTCTTTCTATCGGTAATTAAAGGATATTCTGTTTCCAGATTAGGATCGATGGAGAACTTGTGAATTAATGAAAAAACATATCTGTGATTTTCACTCAGCAATTCCCTCAAATGTTCTCTTCCTGAAATGCCTTTCTTTTTTCCTGCAATTACATTTTTATTCTTTACAATTCCTACTCCCGAAAAAGTATCATAAGCCTGATTTTCTAACTCTGTCCGATCCACAACAATAAGAAATGTGTACGAGCCACCGAATTTACGGTGAATCTTCTCACAGAGAAAAACCATAGAATAGGTTTTGCCGGAACCTTGTGTATGCCAGTAAACCCCTAGTTTTCCCTCAAGGTCTTCTATATTTTCAACATTGTCCAAAACTCTGTTGACACCGATGAATTGGTGGTTTTTAGCCATCAACTTTACGATAATTCCGCTGCTCTCGTCAAACAGCAAAAAGTTTTCAAAAATATCCATTAAGTTGTGAGGCGAACAAACACCACGAAGCATTGTATCTAAACTTACAACTCCTTCAGCATCCTCTGTAATTCTTTTCCAGTCTAAAAAGTATTTGTAGGGGCTTGTCACTGTTCCTACCTTGGCATCAGTACCATTGGATAGAATGACAAATGCATTGTGATGAAAAAGAGGTGGAATAGTATCTTTATAATCTTTCAAATTATCATCATACGCCGATCTCAAATCATTGGCGTGTGCTTTCAGTTCAAAAAATACCAAAGGAATTCCGTTAACAAATCCAATTACATCAGGTCTGCGGTTGTGCAATTCCCCTGTGACTTCCAATTGTCTTACCGCCAAAAAATCATTATTAACGTAATCTTGATAATCAAAGATTTTCAAGGATTTCTTTATCGTTTTGCCTTCTTCATTGGTAAAAGCAACCTCAACACCGTTTTTCAGCAACAGATATTTGGCTTTGTTTTCTTGTGCAATGGTTTTGCCAGCTTCTCGCTGTACAATTTTTTCAACCGCACGCGTGTAAGCCAACTCCGGCAATTCCGGATTGTATTTTTGCAACGCTTTTCGCAAAGCTCGTTCTAAAACAACTTCGGTTTTATTATCTCGTCCCAACAAACCATTTTCCCCAAAAGTCTCATTTTGCCACGCCGTTATTACAGTCCAGCCCAATTCTTTGAGAACGTCTTCGGTTGCTTGCTCTATGAGTTGATCTTCTGAGTATTCGTAGGACATATTAATTTTTTTTGACTTTAACCTTTTTTGAGAGTACAATAGGATTTCCCCCTTGAAAATTCCCTTTTGTATTTACTAGCTGAAATCTATTGGGAAAATATCTGTCTTTTTTTCTAAAATTCCATCCTCCAACAGCGATAAAAAAACCTTCAGACCACATTTTCTCTTTCAAATGATAGTTATACCATTGTATTGCCTCAAGCCAATCTTCTGTTTGCTCATTATATCGTGGCTCTACAACGATTTCACTTTCTAACTGAGATAGATTATCAGCAACTAAATAATCATTAAAAAAACGTGAAAAACATCTTTCATCTTCTGAATCTAAATCTCGTAAAATTCTTTTTTTACTATCAAAATCCAAATTATCATAGCCATTTGTTACCTTCTCATTCCAACATTTTCCATATGATATTAGACAACGTAATACTTTAGAATAATTTGTCCAATCAACGTTTTTATCTTGTTTTACAGGAAATAACTCGTAAAATTTGTCTTTAACTTGTCTTAGTTCCTCAATTGAAATGTTTTTTGAATAATTTAATAGATGTGCACTATTAATATTTTGTGCAAAACTTCCATCCAAATTAATAGGATGATCTTCAATCTCCCAAATTAGGGAAAGCATCTTATTAAAATAACCTTTATCTTTTCGAGCAGATAAAAATTTATATTTCAAGCTTTCTTCATCATTATTGTTTTCTCTTACCACACTCTCAAATCCTTTATTTTTGAATTTTTCAATATCATTCAAATTTGTCAGGACAGCTCTATTGTAATTATAGTAACGATTATAAATTATTCTTAAGGATATAATTAAATTTAGATCTACAATTTTTATATCTAAAAACAATTCCAAAATAGACCAGAGAAGTACCATTCTATTTTGTTCCGTACCTCTATTGGTGTCATCAATTTTTATAAAATAGTTAGTTTGATTATTATTTAGTAATCTGCGAATCTCATTTCTTGTTTTAATAATCCAATTGTGAGATATATTATTACTTTTACAAAACTCTAAAATTTCGCTACCTAATATAGTTTTTAAAGAATCAATATGTTTTTTTATTACTGCAATATCATTAAAACATCGTAAAATCTGATTATTGGTCGGAGTTAAAAATACTTTATCGATGTTTTTAATAATGATACCAACATTATTTTTTTGATTTTCTAAACCTGCAACACAATAGACAAACTCATTAAATACGTTATCAGCATTTTCGTGTTTTCCTCTTATAATCCAAAAATAGTTTTGCCATTCTTCCCATTTACTACCCCATTCATTTTTTTTCTCTAAATATGAAATCTTCGCAAGTAATTCTGCTTTTAAATTCTCATTGGATTGCATTCGCTCTCCTCTGGCGTTCATATAAATATAAAGTTCCTCACCTTGCTCGCTTATGTTGGTATCAAAATACCAAAATTGTACGTGGTTCAGCACATAGTCTTTAAAACTATTTATATCACTAATATTTTCACTCAAAAAATCTTTAATCGTTTTTAAGTTGTTAATAATGGATTGTATAGTCTTATCGTTTTTATAAAAGTTGTAGTACCAATATTGCTCTTCTAATGAGGTTTTTTTTTCTTCAATAGTATGCGTAATCGACTGATTTAAAAACAACAAACTTGCTTCACGAACACGATACTCGATAAAAGATTTTCCGTTTTTAAAATATAATTTGGAAAATTGACTTCTAAATTGTTCATCCTCTGACGCAATTGCAACAAGGAGCAAGTATATAGTAGTTAAACGTTGTTGTCCATCTATTAGAAAATATTTATCAGGATATTCAAAATCACTGTAAGCATAAATAAACCCAATACTCGTATTGTATTTTATTGTTTTATAATATTCACTTAATGTTTTTTCTAAAGATTTGTCATCATTTATAGTGATGTTTATTTGGGCTTTCGTTTCTAAAAAATTTAGAAAATCATCAAATATTGATTGTAACAACCCATTAACCTGGTCAGTACCCCACACATAATCTCTCTGGATTTCTGGAATAATAACAGACTCAATATTTTTATTAGAGAACAGCTCTTTAATATTATATTTACCTGCTTTCATGTTGAGCTTCTTCTTTTAATAAATTTGTTAAATCTGAAATTTTATCTTGAATAATTTGTGCGTGACTATCGATGTTTGTTTTGTTCCATCTGGTAAAATCATCTGGATTTTCATCAAAAATAGATTTCGTAAATATTTCAATCGTATGCGATGGTATAAATCCACCATTTTTAATTCGTTTTAATATTTTCGTTCTTTTTTCATCATAAAAACCGCATCCATTCAGAATATTATCTACGTTAGAAAGCAAACACATATTTCCTAAATGGTGAATGTATCCTGATCTTTTTAAAGCGTCTGTATAAATCTCTTTTTCCTCAGAATTCCTTTCTTTTTTCTTTAGTATACGTTTCACCTTTTCCTTATCATCTTCATTTACCATTTCAATAATATTCTCTTTATCAGAAACCGTGAGAATATTTTTTTTACCTTCTGGTGTCTGCGGGAAAATATGTTCTAACGTCCATTTTTCTTTAATATAGCTGTAAAAATCAAATTTTACATTTGTTGAAAATATATTTAAGGCTAAAAGAATTTTATGTATTTCACTTGGATTATCTTCGTAATTGATATCTAATCCAATAGGAATATTTGCTAATACTTTTTGCAGTAATTTATTGTAGAAGCTATCCTTAGATTTATATTTAAAATATTTGACAAAATCTAAAATACTGATTTTAGAACCTTTGTAAAAAAACAAATAGCCCAATCTGTTATGGATTATTGGATCTTTAATCCAATCTTTTAAAATCCAAAAGGTATTATATAATTCTTTTTGTATAATAGCAATATTTTGATGATTAAAGAAATTGAACAATTCGTGGTGACTTGTTTGTTCTTTAAAAGTAATATCTTCAATGTTTTTGGCAACCAATGAAAGAAAACCAAACATAGGATCATTAAACGAACCGAAATAAAAACTCCTAATCATTTTGTCATTTACCCAATTCTCAATCTCATCCCAACGTCTGCCTAAAATCAAGCGCTGTTCTTGAATTTCTCGAAATGATTTTTTTTGCAAATCAGTTGTAGTACGAGCTTGTTTTGTTATGAACAAGGCTTTGATTAGTTCTGCTTCGGTAAGTGGTATTTTATTACTGTTCAGATTTGAAAATACTTTTTCACTACTTACGTGTTCTACCACATTTACAATTATTTGGACTTGATTTAGTAGGAAACTATAAAACCTCTTTTGTTCGTCCTCATCAAATTCACTAAAAAAGGAATGGCATTTTTTTAAAGCTCCGAATATGTAATATGTGTCCTGATTATTAAAATACTCGTCATCAATAGTCAATCCCGTATTTCTATCCCATTCGCAAGCCAACAAAAGTTCTATTTTATCATTTTGATAGATATAATTCTTAAAAAAATTAGAACGAACGGCATAATCTAAACGGTCTTTAGCTATGTTTTCTACATCTGTTAAATAAGAAAGAACAGACAACATTATGGAAAGTGTAGTTAAACGTTGTTGCCCATCAATGACTTCTAAATAGTTAGTACCATCAATTTTCTTTAACGTGATATATTGTAGATAATAATCAATAGGTTTATTGCTGTCTAAAGATTTAACGAAAGCACTTTTCAAATCGCTCAATAAAATACTTACAGCTCCATTTTCATCAAACCCCCATTTATAACCACGCTGGTAAGAAGCAATATGATAAAACTCTGCTTCATAATCTAATAGACATCCATCTATGCCATTTGAAAATAAATTCTTTACATTATATATTAATTCTGCCATTTTCTAAACTTTGATTATACTCCAAAACTCCCCTCAAAAACCCAATCGCCCTCTCCACATTCGAATCACTAAAAATCGTTCGTTCCAACTTTGCTTCCCATTCTTTTTCAGATTTTATAATATCCAAAACATTAGCTGATGTAAACTCAAGATTCTTCTTAGAAAGCTCCACCAAACTATTATCAACTGTTGCCAAAAGTTCCAATTCATCATTAGATTTGAATTTGAACTCTTTAGTCAGCCAATCTAAATCTGAGATTTGCCAATAGTTGGAAAAATATGTTTTAGCATCTTCTATTTTTTCGGCAGATACAAAACCAGTCATTTTATTATTGCTTTTCCAATTTTGAATGTATTTATTGTTTAGAGCAATTTTTTCAGGACCGCCGTATTTTGTTTTTGGATTGTAAGGTCCTGCAGCTTTTCTCAGATAATCCTGAATTTTATTGTCTGAATATCTGTGAAAGAGATAAGAAAGCTTGGTATATCTTTTTCTGCCTAAAGGAAATTTTTCACTTCCAAATCTTTCAGTTAAACAAGCAATTAGAACTGCTTCTTTAAATTCTTTGGAAGCTTCTTTTTTAGGTTGTTCTAAAGGAATTACTTTAGCATCAGATGGTTTTGATTCTACACTTCCCACTTGTTCCGAGCTTTCCGAAACATCAATCATCCCCATCATCAACCTTGGCAACAAAATATCTCGTGCCTCACGTAAGCTTTGGTTTTGATCTTTTAAATTCCAAATATTATTTAAAATAGGTTCAGTGAAAGATTGCCAATCAACAAATAGTTTTTCATTGGGTAATTTAAAATTTATAGATTTTATAAACTTCGGATTAGCGTGAGGAATAGCAGCTCCCGTGTTATTGATTTGCAGCCATTCTAAATTATTTTGAAAATAAAAGAACATAAAACTAGCAGGAATTTTTTTAGTTTCTATTTTTGCTAATGTGGATCCTATAATTCCATTATCAGCTTGAAATACATATGAGCTTCTAGCGCCGTCCATTAACATTAAAATGTCGCCTCTCTTGACTAATTCGTGCTTTCCAATTTTTGTGTATTTGAAATTTCCTGATTCTATTGAATCTAACAATAGAACCTTTTCAGTTCCTTGTTCGTTTACTTCCAAAAACTCTTCAATTTTTTTCCCTTTTTTAAAATCCAAAAATTCCCCTAACTTCATTGTCTTCCAATCCTTCGGCAAACCATTCTCATCAAAAATCGCAGTTTCATAACCCGGAAAACGCATCCGCACAAACCATTCTTCGTAGGTTTGTTGTGCCATTTCTTCCAAAATTTTTATACGCTTTTGGTTGTTCTCTATCAAATCATCATAACCTGATAAAATGTTAGCAATTTTGCGCTGGGTTTCAAGTGGTGGAAGATTAATAGAAATAGTTTTTACATCTTCACCACTAATATTAGCTTGATTAGCAGCTCCCGTTGCTAACAATCCTACATTATTAAAAAAATCTTCTGAAGTTAAAAAGAAATACAAAAAATTTAAATCACATTTATCTTCAAATGCAACAAATCTGCCTACTCGTTGATTTAAAAATAGCGTTTTGTCTATTAAACTTTTACAAACTCTTCCTACAGCAGATGAGGGTAATGTTATATGAGAGCCTGTTAAAGCAATTAAAACATCTCCTTTATTAACTTTAAATTTTTCATTAACGATGAAATCTGTAGGTAAATAATCACAATGATTTATATTAATTCTTTTATCTTTTAGTTCCTTGATTTTTACAAGAGGTATGCCTTCTCTAACAAAATCTTTAGACTTAAAAGCAAACCCATTAATTACATTACAAATTTCTCCAAGTTTTACCTCTTTCCAACCTTCCATCATAACTTAAAAGTTTGAATTTGATTCATCAATTGGTTGGCTTCAGTATTCAGCTCAGCTAATTCGCTGTGCAATTCCTGCATTCGGGTTTTATAATCAAAATCCATATCAATGTCGATATTTACCCCAACATATCGTCCCGGTGTAAGGCTGTAATCTTGTTCTGCCACTTCTTCCAAGTCTACCACTTTACACAAACCTTCTACATCACGATACGTTCCATCAGGGAAATATTCATTAAACCAAGCATTGTCTTTAGCAACTTTAGGTTTTTCGCCACGGTAAAGCGCCATTATTGCAGTTAAGCCTTCCAACTGTTCCTCAGAAAAATCATTGATGGTGGTGCTTACTTTTCTATACACATTTCTGGCATCGATCATCAGGATTTTATCTTTGTTCGCTTTCGGTTTTCCTTTATCAAAAAACCAAAGATGACAAGGCAGACTTCTGGTATAGAAAAAATTATTGCTCACCGAAACAATACAATCTACATTGCCGGTTTTTATCAGTTCTTCGCGAATTCTTTTCTCTGCATTTCCTGCATCAGTCGCAGAAGAAGCCATTACAAATCCTGCGCGACCCGTCGGGTTGAGGTAAGACATAAAATACTGAATCCAGAGATAATTGGCATTTCCAATCGTTCCTTTTCCGGTCAGCGGCGCACCAAAAGGCAAACGTTTATCTTCTGCCAAAAATTTATTTTTAGCATCTACTTTATCTACATTAAACGGCGGATTCGCCATCAGGAAATCACATTTCCCAATCAACTCGTGCGGATCGGAATAAAAGGAATTGTTATTAGCAATCTTTCCTTCAATTCCGTGAATAGCTAAGTTCATTTTCGCCAAACGCGTGTTGTTGCTTTTGTATTCGGTACCATAAACCGTTACGGCTTGGTTCACACTTTTGTTTTGGGTGTCTTTAATAAAATGTGCGGTTTGTACGAACATTCCGCCCGATCCACAAGCAGGATCGTGAATAATCCCGTGATCTGGCTGAATAAAATTCACAATTAGTTGTACCAAAGACGGCGGTGTAAAAAATTCGCCACCTTCCTGCGCACCAGCTCCCATCATCGAGAGTTTCATCAGAAAATATTCGTACACTCTACCGAACACATCACCTCTTGCATTGCGCACCGAATCGCTGTTGAAAATACGAATCAAATTTGCTAAGAGGTTATTATCAGAATCATCTTCGGGCGTGAGTTCCTGATAATTTTTAGGTAAAATACCCGCTAAATCTTCATACTCAGTTTCAATCAGTTTCATCGCCGTGTTGATGGCCTCAGCTAAATCTTCGCTTTCAGGCAGACTAGCCAAATAACTGTATTGTGCTTTTTCGGGCAATTGCATTGCACCAGCTTGCGCAAAGTCATCTTTGGTAGCTTCACGTCTTTGTTGAGTTCGGGGGTTGATGGGTAAACTTTCCGCCAAATGTTCTTTGGCTTCTTCATATTTATTTTCAGCAAAACGGAGTAAAATTAATCCCAATAAAGGATCTTTGTATTCCGCAGCAGTCAGTTTTGAGTTGGCTCTTAATTCGTCCGCAGCTTCCCACAGTTCTATTTCGAGTTGTTTTATACTTTTTTGAGTCATTTTAATTTATTGAATACCAAGCAAATATTCATTATGCGAAATTTTGCTTAGAATTTATAAAAATATATCAATTTATTCAAGTTGAGAAGACTTAAGAAATGATTCTTTACCCTTTTTTAAAATAATTTCCACTTTTTTTATCAATTCATAAACTCCCTGATCAATCTAAAAATCCATCCTTATTCATCACATCAATACTCAAAGCATGATTTTTATAACCTTCATAAAGCTATATTTGCTATCTACATTACCAAATCAACGTTAATTGTGTGTTGTTTTATTGTTGTTCAATAAGTTCATATACACCAGTTACTATTCTCTTTGCGTCATTTGCGTTTACAATTGCTTTTGTATGTACGAGTCTATTCCTTGTCTCAGACCACATTTTGATTTTAATAAATTCCTCTTGTGTTATGATATTAAATTCTTTAGCTGCAATATAAATTGCATATGGTGCTGATGTTTTTGAAGGGATATTTTTAATTAATTCGACTCGTTGTCTCATATAAACTTCTAACAAAGTCATTGCAGAAATAACAGCAGCTCGATATTCTTTCTTCTTTAATAGCCTATTTGGTTCTTCATCATATGTCGTTTTTAATGGTGCGACTACATCTCTAAACCAATGTTCAATTCTTTCACTTAGCTCATCAATAGCCTCATATGGGTTTTCAGGTCTGGATAAGTAAAGTAGGTTTTGTATATCTGCTGGAATGGGAGAATTCTCAGAGCGAATTAATAAAAGTCTATTTGTATGCTTGCTTTGACTTAATACAAGTCCAAGTTCAAACATTGTATTTTGAGTTGCTAGATCAAGTACAATAAACTCTGCTTTATTTATTAGTGCTGAAACCTTTGCTATCCAATTATCCCCGATAGAAATAACATCGTCTGCACTAATTGGAACTAATCCTTTTGCAGCTGCAATTGGGAAAATATATTTCTTATAAAAGGGCAATAGTTTTATTGGAATAGAGAAAAAGCAAAGCCTATTATTAGTGTCATCTGGAAGAGCTAACTCTGCAAGCGTGGCTTCTTCGCTTACTGTAGGCAATTTCAAAACTTCCTCGTTCCAATAGTCTTTTAACTCAAGGAAAACATCTTCTAAAATTTTCGGATAGTCAGATGGATTTCCTTTAATATTTATCACTTTAACGCCTCTTCGTTCAAACCTAGCTTTTTCGTGAGGAGAACAATCTATTTTCAAAACATAAGCTTGTCGTCTAAGATTCCCTAAACGATCCTTTATTACTTGCCAAATTTGTCTAAAATCAATATCATCTAAGCTATAGCCAATAAATAAAGGTGTTCTTGTGATAAGTAAATTAGCAAGATAAGTTGCTAACATACGATTTTTAGATAAAAAACTATCATAATCTTCTTCGGTGACAACTAATTTTGTCGGATGATGTAAGTCGCCATGAAGTTTAAGAATTGTAATTCCATCACTTAAATTCGATATTGAAAGTTGGTCTTCGTCAATAATTGGCCTGCAATATTTTGGAATTAATCCGTAGCCTTGTTCAAGTAAGAACTCAAAGTTTGTTGTACAAACAATATCAAATTGTAACTCACAAAAAGCTTTATGTGTCTTCCCAGGTTTTACAGAATTAAGTAATAATAATTCTGTTAGTTTTTCAACAAGATTGGTTCTTGAATACTCGTGACAGTAGGCTGAAATTGCATCAATAGCATTGGTATATTTATAGTCTTGAATGTCTTGAGCAATTGCTTTACCTAGCTCATCCCAATCAAGCATTTTTTTGTTCTTTGGAATTTCAGCATTTTTTGAAAAACCAGCACCTATGATAGGTAAACACCGATTGCTTACTAAATCTTTTAAGAAGGGTTTTGGAAAATATTCAATGTATTTATATTTCTTCATTTTACGTTGTCTGTAATTTACAATAATGACTATCCTTTTTTAAGATTTAAATTATTTGAATGAAAAATTGACATGACTCCAAGAAAATTATCTTGGTAGAATTTCGATCATCAATTTATAATAAAATTATTTTAAATGTAATAAATAAAACCGCAACAACCTGCGGTAAAATCTGTACTAAGAAGGGAATAGCCTAACAGTTAATCCCCTAATTAACTTTAATGGAGCCCTAAATATGCTTGAAGCTGATAGACTTTGTTTTATCGTGCTACTATCCAATCATAATTAATTAGATGAGCCAAATTGTCGGTTACTTTTCGATCAGGATTCGATCTTAAATACTTTCCACTAGAACCATTGACGACTGTCACTTCTTCTTGAACATCAAATGCGGAAGTTGTATAGTTCCAGACCCATGTTACGGCTCTATTTCCTGTATTCTCAATTTGCTTGATTGCATCCGCTTTTGATGTTTTAACCACTCTTGACCAAGTTGTATTTTTAATGTGAGTATGAAAAGCATAATGAGTAATTATACCATTTCCATCTTTCCAAACTCCCGAAATTCTTATTTGTGCCATTATATTATAAATTATTGTACTGCTTTACTAATTATCTGAAAGATTTTCAAAAACTGTAATTGTTCATTTAATAAATGAGTGGTATCAATATTACTTGGCATACCATATAATATTTACAGTGTATTCTTGTGACTTCTTTATCAATTCATAAATGTAATAATAAGAATATTTGATGTTATGGCAATCCGTATTTATACTGAATATATATAGACTGATTCTATAATTTTAATGTCCTGCTTAAGAGGCTACAGATGAAGAATATTTTTTAAAACTACCCTCTATCTCAATTGCCATTTTATTAAGAGCACTACAACTAATCGTTTCTTGTTACTAGTTTATTCCTAAGTTCAATCAAAAATATTAGCCTATTCCTGATATTAGTATTATCAAATACTTTAAAAATATCTTAAATCATTCAACCAAACTAATTAAAATATTCTATCCCAAATAATGTCATCATTTTCACAAATAAAAAATACCAACTGTCGTCGGTATTATATTCACTTCTGAGCTTAAAATTGTTAAGAGTAATCTTTTTTACTTTAATTTGAAATCAAATAGTTCCAATGGATGCACATCTAGTCCTTTTGCTAATTCTTGAATAGTAGAGATTCTAAGATCAACTTCCCCTTTTTCTATTTTACTAATATTACTATGATCTACATCGCATTTTTGAGCCAACTCTCTATAACTCAAATTCAGTTTTTTTCTGAACATCTCAATTCTTTTACCAAATGCTATTCTAAATTCTATTTTATCCATTGTGGTTAACTTTGAATAGACAAAGTGATAAGATTTCAATAAATTTTTGTAGTCGAATTAACCTACATAAAGAAAAATGTTTTATATTTGCTAAATAAGTTATAATAAAGGTAACTTTGCAATACTTCAAAAATAATAATCGAAGCTATTGCTTAGATTCTCGACTAGAAAACTGGTAATTTTTATGTGTACGAGAAGATAAGTAAATTAGCTCACGACCGCGGCGTGGGCTCTCTTATCGTACACGGGTATACCAGTACCTCTAGTCAATAAGTTGAGTTCCACGCTTTTTCATTTGGGTAATATATGTAGTGAGTTAGCATTTTGAGGCAGAGATTCATCTTATTTATCTAAGCAGTTCCTTCCAGCAATAATTTAGCTAAATACGCTGCTTATGAAAAGAACAGACTCTTTGCCTCGGAAATTGAGCAATCTTCAGTTATACGAACTACTGAAAAAAGGTAATCCGACCGCTCTGGAACATATTCATCTGCGTTACAAAAGACTTCTTTTTTGGGTTGGATGGCAGGTGCTTAAGGATGATTTTGTAGTGAACACTATTGTTCAGGATACCTTCCTAAAATTGTGGCTGCACCGCGACACCATTGAGACACCTGATCATGTTACAGGCTTTTTACGGTTTGTGATGAAAAGGGATTGTATAGCGTATGTTACTGCTCCCCGGAATAAATTCAGCCGCTTAATGGCTTCTCTTGACAGTTTTGAGAACTATCAAGATTATCTTGCAGGTTACGATCCTTTGAAAGATAAAGATTATTTACATAGCCAAGAATCCGATCAAAAAAAATTCGATGAAATCACAAAGGTCTTACCCGTTTTAAACCCCAAAAGAAAACACCTGATAGAACTCTGCCTGGAATATGGCTTTCAGTATAAACCCATCGCAGAAGCTATGGGAAGCAGTGTGACAGGCATTAGCACGGAGGTGAGTAAAGCCATAGATGAGCTTAGGAATATTCTTAAGGTGACAACTTTTGAGAAACCACACGAAAAAAATGTTGATAAAGAAGAGCAGTCAGAAAAACTCAGCAGTCAGCAGCTCGAGATTATCAAAAGACGGTTTGAACAGAAATCTTCATTTGCGGTAATTGCAAAAGAACTCAAACTACCTGAAAAGGAAGTCCATCGGGAATTTCTGTACGCCTATCAGCATCTGCAAAATCAAAACACCTCTAAAATACCGGTTTGATATGGAAAAGTCTACGATAACCCTGACCCGAAAAATTCAGCTGGTGATTGATGTTCCATCCGATGATAAAAGCCTGATGTGGGAAAAACTCTATCGGTATCAGAACCGCTGTTTCAGAGCGGCTAATTTGATTGTTTCCCATCTTTATGTACAAGAGATGATCAAGGATTTCTTTTATCTCACCGAAGAAATCCAATACAAGCTGGCTGATGAAAAAAAAGATCAAATGGGAATATTCAACCGTTCTAAAACAAACACCACGGCACGCCTGGTCTTTGACCGTTTCAAGGGAGAAATCCCCACCGACATTCTGGGATGCCTAAACAATACAATTCAGTCCACCTTTTCCAAAAACAAAGCCGAATATTGGCAGGGATCAAAATCCTTAATGAACTTTAAAAAAGACATTCCCATTCCGCTTCCGGTCAAATGTATCAGCAAAATGAAGTACGATCCTGAAAAAAAAGCGTTCAGCTTCAATATGTTTGCGATTCCGGTCAAAACTTACTTAGGCAGAGATTTCTCTGATAAACATTTGGTCCTGGGACGCCTCTTACGAGAAGAGATCAAGCTGTGCAACTCACAGGTCCAACTGAAAGACGGTAAGATCTTTTGGCTGGCCGTCTTTGAATTTGAAAAGGAAAACCACGGTTTAAAACCCGAAATCATTGCAGAAGCTTCTTTGTCTCTGGAACATCCGATCGTGGTAAAAGCCAACAATGTGCGAATGAATATTGGTTCGAAAGAGGAATTCCTCTACCGCAGGCTGGCGATTCAGGCCAGTAATAAAAGGATTCGAGCCGGAGTCGCGTATTCCCGTTCAGGACAAGGATCTAAACGGAAACAGAAGGCACTGCACAAAACAGAGAATCTGGAAAACCGTTTTGTCAGTCATCATCTTCATCTTTACAGTCGGAAGCTGATTGATTTCTGCATTCAACAACAGGCGGGCACTCTTATTTTGAAAAATCAGGAAGACAAAATAGGGATTGCAAAAGAACAGGAATTTGTACTTCGCAACTGGAGCTATTATGAATTGCAGACCAAAATAAAATACAAAGCAGAAAAAGCCGGTATCGAATTGATCATCGGATAGCTAAAAAAATGAGGGTGCTTGTAAACCCGTAGGGTGAGGTTTTGAACACTCACTAAATACTGGAAACTGAATACTTTTTCTGGTATATACAACGGCGTGGGTTTCTTTTTTTTCAAAAATGAAGAAAGCATAATCAAAAAAGCAAAGTATTGCAAATAGGAGAATCCTAAACCATAAAAGGTTTCACCAATCAATCTAGCGAGATTGCTCGCTTGATTGGTTGCTTCCTTGCTTTCTTGAATTCTTGTTTCCTTAATTGCTATCAATCGAAAGAAAATACTCTGCAATACGTTGCGGTTATTAGAGTCTTTTTCTCTTTCTTTTATTTTGAATTGGAATATCCTCAGCCTCATAATTTGTAGTGTTATTACCTAATTGTAACAGAGAGAAAAGCTGATTTGTTATCTCATTATCTTTAAAAATCTCATTGAAGGCTGAAAATGGAACCTTATTTTCTTGCGAAATTTTCTGTGCTATTTTTTCCATTTCCGATATGAGCTTTTGCTTATCTGTCCTATCTAAGTGTGGATTTCTGAATCTTGAAAATTTGATTTCCCTCTCAACAACATTAATAACCGAATCGAGATATTTTTTCTTTTCAGAAGCAAAAACTGTTGGGTTGGACAATAGAACAGCGTTTTTGTTTTTGAATAGAAGTACTTGCTTTTGTAAATCAATAACCTTTGTATTGAGCTCAGTAATTTGTTTTGATTTGGATTCTAGTTCGGTTTTATTTTTTAGAATTGTGCTTTTGTAAGTCCGAAATGCTTTTTCATAATTCTCAATGGTCTTGTCAGTCTTAATTTTTTTAAAACCTAGAAAATCATTTTCCTTTACAACCAGCTCCTCCGATTTTGTCGAACTCATTTCAGATTTCATTGTGTCATACCTTTCTTCCAAAACTTTAAGATCTTCTTCTTTCTGCTGGATCTTAAACTCAATGGCTTCCAATCTCCCTCTGGAGCCGGAAATCCCTCTTTCCATATTCAGGCATTCTGCTGTCAGATCTTGCATTTTTGAATAATGGAAGGATTGGTGTTTAAGTGTTTTCCCTGTTTTCAGATCCTGCCAGTCAGCTACCAAATGAGCGTGGTAATTTGGTTTCCATTCTTTAGTGTCTTTATCGTTATGCCCTTCGTCTTTATGAATAGCGATCTGAAAAACACGGATGTTCAATTCTTCTTCTAGTCTCTCGGCTAAGTTTTGAAGTTCCAGCATCGTTGTGTTTTCTTTGATAACAACAACAGCTTCCCGAACAGGCATTGCATTCTTCTGTAATTTTCTTCCGGATTTTTCTTTGCAGTACGCTTCAATTTTTTGAATTCTGTCAGCTATCTTCTGTTCCATCCAATATTCATTCTTTGGCGTCAGATCTTTGCGGATGTAATCGAAAGTTTTCTTCCTGAAATTATGAGTTTCAGAATCGGATTTAACTGCTTTGAAATTAATAGAGGTCTTCATTGCTTTTACATCTTTAAGGTTTTATACTTTTATAGTTTTATGCTTTTAAATTTGATGAAGTCATATTTTTCAGCTTTACATTTTACCTGTGTTTATTTTACACACCTTCGATAAAAATGACCTGAGTTTTTTTACACAGGTCAATAAAACCAACCATATATTATTTTACTCAGGTTAAAAGCCTCGCAGAGCGTATTAGAAACTTTGTTGGGAGGCACGACCTTCAAAGTTGCGAATGCGCTCCTAACTTCTGCAGGTAGTTGGTAAAAACATACAGCACGCATTATCAGCGTTTCCTTTTAAAAACATTTGTATTTTTGATTTCCTGTTCCTGATTTCTTGCATGTAGTTTATTCGACTCTAGAGATTTTTCAGAGTGCTTTCCTGACTTATTTGCTACATCATTCTTGATTATGTGTATCAAAAATTCGTTGAGATCTTTATGGTCGGAATATATTCCGGAATGATCTTTTGCTTCCGGAAAAGATTTTATAATCTCAGACTTACATTTAATTCCTGCATTATCGTTGTCCAGAAAAAGATTGACATCAGAATAGTTTTTTAAGTGTTCTATCGATTTATTTAAAAGAGCAATGGAATTCATCACAAGGATATCTCCTGCAAAAGACTTTTGCAATTCGATAAAAGACAGCGCATCCATAAAACCTTCAAAAACTGCTACACCTCTGACATATCTATCTTGAATATTTGATTTACTCTGACCATTGCAGCTGAGATCAATTATGGAAACATCCTTTTTCAACAATGAACCTTTATAAAAAGCATTACGCAATTCAAAACCGCCAGATAAGTTCTCAAAACCAATGGCGTAAAGTTTCTTGTTTCCGATGGTAAATCGTACCTCTCTTATATAATCATAGACTTTAGGACTTAATCCACGTCCCCGTAAATATTGTTTCAGATTTGGATTCTGGAGATCCAGTATTTCATCAATTGCATAATTTGGTTCCGACTTTTTAATCTGTCGTTGCTGATGAAAAGAAGAAAAATTTTGTTTTTCCGCCCAATCCAGAACTTCATTGACCGAGGTATTTAAATACTTCTTCATAAAGTCGGTGTTATTCCCACCGACACCTTCTGAATGAAGATACCAGGCATTAATTCTTTTATCCAATTTGAAAGAGGCTCGGGATTCGCTGGCAAAAGGGTTGAGATACCAAGCTTCTTTTTCATTTTGTTTCGTTGGAAGGTGTCCGAGAGAAAGGAGGACTTCTTCCAACGGGATTGTATTAAATTGTTTGCAATTCATAGCTGTAAATTTTCCGTGTTTTGGGTGAGATATATTTTGTTGAATTGTTGAGAAAAGCATATACCTTATTGATTAATAAGATTTTAATTCCTCAACAAAAGCTCAACAATTCAACAAACTAGAGTTTTTCCGCTCAACAAACATTCAACAAAAAGTTGGGTTTAAAAGTTTGTTGAGGATTTTGTTGAGTTTAAAGTGTTTGATTTTCTATTCATTATCATTCAATTCAACATTTCAACACGTTTATTAAGAATAAAATCCTTTTTTATGGTGAAATAGCGACCCACCGAATTGTTTTGATAGAAAATTCCTGCAAAATCAAGGTCGTATCTGATGTAGGTCAAACCATTATTTTGTGGATTCAATTTCCAAGTTTCCTTTAAAAGATTTCGGATATCATTTCTTGTCCAATAAGTTGGGCGAAACATCCTATTTATCATATTCAGCAAGTCTTGCGGAACGACATTAATTTCTTCATCATTGTTGCTTTCAAAAAACTCATAAAGCAATTCTATTATTTTAGATTCGAGTTTATTGTTGTTTTTGAAAACTAATTTCTGAAGTGCCTTTGTTCTGATCTCATCGGCGGAAAACCACATTCTTGTTTTCTTCTCCGTTGAAAATGGTCTTTCGATTAAAAACCGAAGAAAATAAGGGATTTCGTAAATCAGGTTATTCAAAAATTCAGTGTTTTCCGTTTTGATTGGATTGATTTTCAGAATCCAAAATCGAATTTCATTTTCATCGATTTGAATAAAATTCTCTTCGTTATTGGAACAAAGAATAAACTTGGCGAAAAAATCGATTTCTTCTCTGTCTTTACCTTTGGCTTCCAACTTATCTTTATTGGTCGTAGATAGATATTTGAGTCTTTCTGTAATTTCTTTTTTATCAAAAAAAACTTCATCGATTGCTACCAACAACATTGCTGCCCAATCGCTGTTGAATTGACTTCCGAAAGAATCGCCTTTGATGTAAGTCATATTCAATCCGAAAATCTCTCTCAGCCATTTGATAAATGTTGATTTTCCGGTAGCCCGTTCTTTGGACACCAAACATAAAATCGGTAGAATTTGCGTAGGAAATTGTAAGAGAATTTTTAAATAATCCAAACCCATTTCCAGTTGTTCACCGAAAATGTGCGCTACAAAATTCAAAGAAAATTGAATTTTAGTTTTTAAATCTTCCGATTCAGATGAAGGAGCAAAGGGAATTTCATTGTAAATATTATAGAAACCCTGAACGATTTGTTGATAATTTAAATGCTCCGGAATACAACAGAAACCGTCAAATTTTGGAACATTTGAAACATAACTTTTTCCGTGATCGCTCACAATTGTTTCTCGATTCCAGCGAACCAAAACTGAAGTTTTATCGCCAGAAATTAATGGCTTTTCTATCACTTTATAATAGGTGGTTCCAACTCGGATGTAGGGGATTTTTTGGCTCATCTTTGTAGATTTTGGTTAGAATCCACATTTGCCTTCCTTGAATTTTTTCTGAAACTGGCTTCCGCTTCACATTGAATTTCCTGTAAGGTTTTCTTCTTTCCTTTAGAAATCCAATCCAATAATTCATCTTCAAAAAAGTAGAGTTTCTTACCATTTTTGTAACAAGGAATCAATCTTTTCCGCACAAGAGTATATACAGTAGGTTTTGCCTTACCTATAATTTGGCAAGCTTCTATAATATCAATCGGAATTCTCTTTACGGGAATTATCGGAGGTTCTTTCCTTTCTACCAGAAATTTAATTTCGGCTATTTCGCTAACCAGGTGCGCAACTGCTCTTGGAAGATTTTCAAATGAAATGTCATTGCTATCCATAACTATTGTTTTTGATTGTTATGGTGCAAAGAAAAAAAGTGATTCGTCTGTGATCGCTATAAACACGCAATCACAGAGGAATCACTAAACATACACTTGATTTTGTGATTTTTTATGTTTTTTGGTAGTCTGCCAAGTTTTCTTGAATTTTAATATTACCTTTTTGAGGTTCATCTTTCAAATGTGACTTGATACTATCTAAATCAACATCATCAAGCGAAACAAATACAGTTTTTAATAATTTTGAAATTTCTTCCTGTTTTATTGGTCTAAAATAATTCCAAATATTCCATCCAAAATGATAAAGGTTTAGATTAGATAATTCTTTGGTATGGACAGAAATACCGTTAGGAATCTCTTCTTTTTTTGAGTAAAAACTTACGGCATTACAAAGTGCATCTAGATCTTCATCTGTTACATATAATGCAAATTGATTCCGAGTATAATCCAGAGCGATTTGTAGTTTTACACTTTCATTCTGTTGCTTTTGCTGGAGTTGAGTTTTTCTTATAGATTCCAGATTTACGGATTCTGTAGTTTGATTCACAATACTTTCCTCCGAATTTTCGACTAAATAGATTGGCGTATTTTCATCAATTATTTGTTTTTGCTTCTCCCCTACATTCTCAGGATTTTCAGATGGGATCAAATCTTCAGTAGAATTTTCGGAACTGCCTTTTTTAGGGAAAATCTTTCTGAATAAGACAATTATACCATCGAGAAATAAAATGATAAGTGCATAAAATAATATACTTAATGCTGTGATTGACCAAAATACAATATTTGCGGTATATTCGTCACCACCTTTTCCAAGAAAAGAAATTCTTGCTAATGCTCCCCCTATTACACATACTACTAAAACGGAAAGGTAGATGACAATATATTCGAAATATTTAAAGTGCATTTTATAAGTTTTTTAATTGAATAGCTGTAGAAGCTTTATTTTTCTTTTCATCAACAACCTTTGCATAAACCTGCGTAGTTTTTACGTTCGTATGACCAAGCATTTTACTAACTGTGTAAATATCAGTTCCACTCGAAAGTTGAAGTGTTGCAAAAGTGTGTCTGAAATTATGAAAAGTTATTTTTTTAGTAATTCCAGCACTTTCAATCCACTTCTTGAGTGGTCGGGAAATCCAAGCAGGATCAGTCAGATTTTTAAAAATTAAATCAGTTGGAAGACCTACTTCACCACAAAGTTGTAATGCTTGTTTAGACACAGGCATATATTCTACACCTTTTGTCTTTTTTTGTGTGAAATTTATTTTTGCCTGATCGTTTTCAATACTTATCTCGTTCCACGTTAGTTTCTGAATATCGGAATGTCGCAGACCTGTTAAAGCTGAAAAAAGTGCTGCACGTTTAAGAACTTCAAGTTCGCAAGGCGTTTTAACTAAAGTATTAAGTTCATCAAGTGTTAAATATTCTCGTCTTGATTCCTCGTGCGGAATCGCTTTAATTTTAGCAGAAATGTCAGTCGTAAAATATCCGTCAATAAAAGATTGTTTTAATGCAGCTTTGAATACAGAAAAATAAGTTGAAGCCGTATTTTGAGAAATAATTTCCTTCTTATTGCTACCACTTTTTGCAGTCAACAAATATGATTTGAAGTTTTCACAGAATTTTGTGGTGATCTGCGAAAACATAATTTTTTCGCCTCCAAAATCTTTTAGAAATTCTATTGAGCGATACCAATTTATTTGAATAGATTCGGAATTATTCTTATGTCGTTTATTAACCAACAAATCAAAATATCTCACAAAATTTTCCTGCGATTTTTCTTTTTGTTCTACTTGAATTTTATCGAGTTCGCTGTAAAGTTCAATATTATCATATTCTCTCTGACGTAATTTACGCATAGAATCTGCATAGAACATTGTTTCCCGATCATTTTCGCTTTTGCAAACGATAATACCATTGTCATCTCTTTTAGGTTTAAATGAAACGGATTCTTGGGTTGTTCTTGCAGGTCTTTTCTTATCAAAATCTACGGTTGTGACGCTTCGGTTCAAATATTCCCGGATTCTCTGAACTTTATCTTTACCAGGAATCATCACAGGATAACTTTCCAAATAAATAAACCATTCTTTTCGGAATTCGGATTTTCGCAATCGTACGGTAACTTTGGTTTTTAATAACTCTTTCATTTTCCGTCAAAAATTTTATCAATTAAATTTTTAGGAACATACACGAAACTTCCAACTTTCTTTGTCGGAATTTTGTTTCTTTTAATTAGGTTTGTTACAGTTCCTGGATCAGCGTGGAATTTCGAACTAATTTCGGAAATTGTGTAACAATTACCAACTTCAAAATTGGGTTTCTCAATTATTACTTCCTTTTCTTCCTGTATTTCAACTGCTGAAAATAAATTTTCCAGATCTGATCGCTTCACACGAGTCAATCTTGAGCCTAGATTAATTCCAGTAATGATTCCTCGTTTTATACATCTGTGCACAGTATCTTTGGAAAGTCCAAACATAACAGTCGCTTCTGCAACTGAAATAAATTCCCGATTCTGAACTTCGGCAATCTTGTTTTTATATTTTTGTAAAAGAGTGTCTCTTTCTACTTTTTCTTTTTCAAGTTTTTTCTTCTCTTTTAATGCTTTATTATTACAAGATAAAGAGCAAAAACGAGTCATAACTGTTTTTGCTTCAAAGGGTTTGGAACACTGCTCACACACCCTAGGTATTTTCAATTTACTAAATCCCATTCTGAAATAACATCCTGAACATTTTCCGTTTTTTGAGTTTTTTTTATATTTAAGGCGCATAAGACGCACATACTACCCAAATAACACGCGGTACAAGTACGATACAAAATTACAACAAAAATCGATTAAAATCAACAATTAATAAAAAATACAAAAACAAAAAAAATCGCTGTAAACATTACATTTACAGCGATTTACTAATTTATTTCAATCGATATTAATCGATGATAATTGCTACTTACTTGACTTCTTCAAAATCTGCATCCTGTACATCTTCTGCACCACCTGCATTACCTTGAGTCTGCTGAGCTCCTGCATCAGCACCCTGACCCTGAGCATACATTTCCTCTGAAGCTGCCATCCACGCTGCATCCAAAGCTTCAGTTTTTGCTTTTACATCGTCTCCGTTTTTAGCTTCGAAAGCGGTTTTCAATTCTGCGTGAGCAGTTTCGATAGCTGCTTTTTTGTCTGCAGATAATTTATCACCGAATTCTTTCAATTGCTTTTCAGTCTGGAAGATCAATCCGTCGGCTTTGTTGAAGATTTCAACTTCTTCTTTTCTCTTGTTGTCTGCTGCAGAGTTTTCCTGAGCTTCTTTTTTCATTCTTTCGATTTCCTCGTCAGAAAGACCAGAAGAAGCCTGAATTTTGATAGACTGCTCTTTACCTGTACCTTTATCTTTAGCAGAAACACTTAAGATACCATTCGCATCAATGTCGAAAGTTACTTCGATTTGCGGAACTCCTCTTTGTGCCGGTGGAATATCTGTTAAATCAAATCTACCGATTTCTTTGTTGTCGTTGAACATTGGTCTTTCTCCCTGTCCTACTCTGATGCTTACTGCAGGCTGGTTGTCAGACGCTGTAGAAAATACCTCAGATTTTTTAGTTGGGATTGTTGTGTTCGCATCAATTAATTTTGTGAAAACAGAACCCATTGTTTCGATACCTAAAGAAAGTGGTGTAACATCTAACAAAAGTACGTCTTTCACATCTCCTGTTAAAACTCCACCCTGAATAGCTGCACCGATGGCAACAACTTCATCCGGATTCACACCTTTTGATGGTTTTTTACCGAAGAATTTCTCAACTTCTTCCTGAATTACAGGGATTCTTGTAGAACCACCTACCAAGATTACCTCGTCGATATCTGAAGTAGATAAACCTGCATCTTTCAATGCTTTTGCAACAGGCTCCATAGATCTTCTTACCAAATCTGCAGATAACTGCTCAAATTTAGCTTTGGTTAAAGTCTTCACCAAGTGCTTAGGACCTGTAGCTGTAGCTGTAATATAAGGAAGATTGATTTCTGTCTGAGGAGAAGCAGATAATTCGATTTTTGCTTTTTCAGCAGCTTCTTTTAATCTCTGAAGTGCGATTGCGTCAGATTTCAGTTCAACACCTTCTTCAGCTTTGAACTCGTCTGCCATCCAATTGATAATTACATCATCAAAGTCATCACCACCTAAGTGCGTATCTCCGTTTGTAGACAATACTTCGAATACACCGTCTCCCAAATCAAGGATAGAGATATCGAAAGTACCACCACCTAAATCGTAAACAGCAATTTTCTGATCTTTGTGAGACTTGTCCATACCATAAGCCAAAGCAGCTGCTGTAGGCTCGTTGATAATTCTTTCTACAGTAAGACCGGCAATTTCACCAGCTTCTTTTGTAGCCTGTCTCTGAGCATCATTAAAGTAAGCCGGAACAGTGATTACCGCTCTTGTTACTTCCTGACCAAGGTAATCTTCAGCAGTTTTCTTCATTTTCTGAAGCGTCATTGCAGAAATTTCCTGAGGTGTATATTCTCTGTCGTCGATTTTTACTTTTACAGTATCGTTTGGTCCTGCTACCACTTCATAAGGAACTCTTGAAATTTCTTTCGCATCTTCCTTGAAGTGGGTACCGATAAATCTCTTGATAGAATAAACCGTTTTCTTAGGATTGGTTACGGCCTGTCTTTTTGCAGGATCACCTACTTTTCTTTCTCCGTCTTCTGTGAAAGCCACGATAGACGGCGTCGTTCTTTTACCTTCTGCGTTAGGGATTACAACAGCATCTTTACCTTCCATTACGGCAACACAAGAGTTTGTTGTACCTAAATCGATTCCGATTATTTTACTCATAATATTTATATTTTTTCTAATTTTTAAATTGTAATAACACTCTCACTTTCTCAATATCTGTACCAAGGGAATTTTTATGACAAATTGACAGTTTTGAATTTTTTAAATTTAAATTGAGACAAATTTTAAATGGATTTGATTTAAAATGACAGTGATGACGCTGTTTTAAAACCGCAAAAGAGACAAAAAGATTTTGATTTGATTTTTAGTTGTTCAAAAGTTCTTTAAATGTTTGACTTAAACTTTTGCGCTTAGAAATATTTGAATTTTAAAGTCAATCATTGATTATTGAAAAACGCTTCGGCGGGCTCAGCGTGACATCGCTGATGCTGACTGCTATCTGATTAGTTTAAAAAAGATTCCCGTTAAAAAATATTAAAATGCAAATACAGATCTAAAAGTTAAAACGTGTCAGGCTGAGCTTGTCGAAGCCTCTTCTTTTTTGAGAAATTTAGAGTTTGTAAAGTAATGAAACTAAACTTTTGGTGTTTTCGAATTTAATTCTAATTATTGTTTATTGAAAAACGCTTCGACAGGCTCAGCGTGACATCGCTAATACTAAATGGTATTGGATTAATATGTAAAAGAAATTTTCAGTTTAATTAAGATATGAATAAATATTACAAAGTTTTCAAGTGTCAGGCTGAGCTTGTCGAAGACTTTTCCTTCTTTAGAAATTTAAAGTTTTACTGCTGAAATTCTCTCTGAAAAAACAGGTTTTTGAATTTTTAAAAATATTTAAAATTTGCATAAATTTTCTCACAGAAAATCTTTGATTTTCAAAACTGATGTGTTCTATTGTTTTCAAACATTTTAACTTTAAAACTAATGTGACTGATGTGTTTAAAACATTAATGTATATCCGTTTTTAATCATACCGCTGTAATATTAGCAATAATGAGCCTTTCGAAGAGTTGGTCGCCGAAATATCTCCGATTTAGTTTGTAGATAAATTCATTTAAATACAGTTGAAGGTATTTTCTTTTGATTTTATGATAATTTCCCAATAAATTCCGTTTTGCATTACTAATGGTAATATGAACCCATTTTAAGGTTTCATTTGTGGTTTCTTTATCCGATTTCTCTGTGATATGAAGCTCTACAAAATCAGAGATATCAACGTACGAGGTACTTTTATCAGTGAAAACAATACTTTGATTATCGATCGATTCCTTAATGGTTTCGTTGATTTCAAGGGAAAGATGCGTTTCTAAAACTTTAGCTTTAAAGTATCTGCAGGATTTTGATTTTTCACCAGTCTCTATATTTTCCAAAGGCGTAGATTCGGCCATTACAGCAACATTTTGTTTGCCCGCTGCACCTCTGCCGCGGACTCCTTTTTCCTGCTCAATCTCACTGGATTCTACTGTAAAATAGCCTTCATCAAATTCAATCATTCCTTCTAAAGTATATTTTTCGTCCCGTGTTCCCATTGCTTTTCTTAGCTTATGAACCATTGCCCAAACAGGCTCATAGCGTTTCAATCCCAATTGCTTCTGAATTTCTTTAGACGAAAATCCTTTTTTTGTAACGCTCATTAAGAACATTGTCTTATACCAAATTAAAAATGAAAGATTAGAGTTCTGCATAATGGTGCCGCTTTTCAAAGAAGTCCTTTTACGGCATTTTTTGCATTCGTAGCTCCAAATGCTCTTAATCCAGAAATGTTCTTTATGACCACATTTGCATGCCACGCCAATCTTATCTCTCTGTTTCTTAAAATGAATTCTGCAATCTTCCTCTGTCCCAAAATGAGCGGTAAAGCTAAATATATCCATCTAATTATTTAAATTACAGATAAATATACGAAATTATTACGAATTACGGATATACATTAAAACATTCTTGTGATATTTAAATGCGTATATTTTTTTCAGAAATCGAAGATTCGACGTATTCAATAACAAAAATGTTTCTAAGTTTAATTAAAACAAATTCCTGTTTAAACCACATTTTCCTTCAACTAAAAATTTAATTAAGAATTAACGTAAGAATCAAAAAAAAGACTGGTTTTATTAGTATTTTTGAGAAATTTTATACACAAATATGTCTTTACATTTTAATCCCAGAGATGTTACATGGTTAGCATTTAACGAAAGAGTTTTACAGGAAGCAATGGACGAAAACGTACCTCTGCACCTCAGAATTCGTTTTTTAGGGATTTTTTCAAATAATCTGGATGAGTTTTTCAGAGTGCGTGTTGCCGGTTTGAAACGTGCCATGGATTTTAAGGAAAAAGTAATCGCCGAATCATTTTATCAGCCACCTTCAAAAATTCTTCAGAGAATTAATGAAATTGTGATTACCCAACAGGCCGATTTTGATAAAACGTGGAAGAAAATTCAGGTTGAAATGGCAGAACAAAAAGTTTTCATTAAAACTTCAAAAAATCTGACAGCCATCCAGAAAAATTTTGTGAGACAGTATTTTGATGAAGTGGTAGAATCAAACGTGATCCCGATTCTTCTGCATGAAAACACGCCAATGCCTTATCTCAGAGATAAAAGTCTTTATCTGGGCGTTGCGATGAGAAAAAAAGACTGGAATTACCACAGCAACTACGCAATTATTGAGATTCCGTCGCGTTTTGTGGGAAGGTTTGTGCTTTTACCGACAGAAGATTTAGAAGAAAAAAATGTAATGCTTCTTGAAGACGTGATTACATTCAATCTGCCGCATATTTTTTCCTATTTTGGATATGATGAATTTGCCTCACACTCATTCAAAGTCACTAAAGACGCAGAAATGGATATCGACAATGACATCAAAACCAATTTTGCCGAAAAAATAGAGAAAGGCCTGAAAAACAGACGAAAAGGGAAGCCAACCCGTTTTGTTTTTGATAAAGATATGGACAAAGCAATGCTCGAACTGCTGATCCGAAAATTAAATCTAAGCAAAAAAGACAGCATTATTCCTGGCGGAAAGATTCATAATTTTAAACATTTTATGGATTTTCCTGACGTTTTTGAATATTATAAAAAACCGGTTGAGCGTACTTCATTTACCCATCAGGCTTTTGAACACGGCGAAAGAGTGACTGATGTTATTCTGAAGCAGGATGTGCTTTTGAGTTTCCCTTATCATACTTACACACCGGTGATTGACCTTTTGCGTGAAGCGGCGATGGATCCGGATGTGAAATCAATTCAGATTACGGCTTACCGTTTGGCAAGCAATTCAAAAATAAGCAACGCTCTTATTTATGCTGCGAGAAACGGGAAAGATGTGACGGTGATGCTCGAACTTCAGGCGAGATTTGATGAAGAATCCAATTTAAAATGGAAAGAAATGTTTGAACCTGAAGGAATCACTGTTTTAATAGGAATTCCTGACAAAAAAGTTCATGCTAAACTTTGCGTTATCAAAAAAAGAGTTCACAACAAAACTCTTCAGTACGGCTTCGTAAGCACAGGAAATTTCAATGAAAAGACGGCTAAAATCTACGGCGATCATTTGATTATGACCTCAGACCGAGGCATTATGGCAGATATCAATAAAGTTTTCACCGTTCTTAAAAAACCAAAGGAAGACTATCTTTCTGTGCTGAAAACATGCAAAAATCTAATGGTTTGTCCGCAGTTTATGCGTGAAAAAATTGTGCATCATATCGATAAGGAAATTGAGGAAGCCAAAGCCGGAAGAAAAGCCCAGATGATCATCAAAGCCAACTCGGTAAGTGACCGTGCCCTGATTACCAAACTGTACGAGGCTGCAGGTGCCGGAGTGGTTATTAAAATTATTGTGAGAGGAATTTACTGTGCAATTAATCAGAAAGAATTTAAAGAAAAAATAAAGGCTATCAGCATTGTAGATGAGTATCTTGAGCATGCCAGAGTGATGTATTTTTACAATAAAGGCGCAGAAGACATCTACATTTCGTCTGCCGACTGGATGAACCGAAATCTGGATTACAGAATTGAAGCCGCCGCAAAAATCACCGATAAAAATCTGAAAAAAGAGCTGAAGGATATTCTGGATATTCAATTGAGAGATAATGTAAAAGCGAGAATTTTAGACAAAAAACTCAGCAATGAATACATCAGCAATGATGAAAAAGATTGCCGCTCGCAGATTGAAACGTATAAATATCTGAAAGCGAAAACGGGTGTGAAGTAATTTTGAAACATTAAGTTTATTAAATTTTTAAGGACAAAAAGGCTTTAGATTTTTAAGGTTTACAGAGTAAACTCATTAAGCTCAACGATAAAATCAATATAACTCTCACAACGCTTCGACAGGCTCAGCGTGACAAAACTGAGATAAACAGTGTCAGGCTGAGCTTGTAGAAGCCCCATTTTGAATTAAACTTATCTTTTGAAATCAAAGGTAAAATTGCTATTAAATGCGTCAAATCAGCGATTAAGAATTAATTTTTGTAAATTCGGATCTTAAAATTTTTATATTTTAAATTAAACAACTGTAATTCAATAAAATACAATCTAAAAATGATCATTGCAGCGATAGATATAGGAAGTAATGCAGCCCGACTTTTAATCAACGAGGTGAAAATTCAAAACGGAAAACCGGAATTTATTAAATTAAATCTCCTGCGAATTCCGTTGCGATTGGGAATGGATGTTTTCACGCTTGGAAAAATCGGTGAAGAGCGTGAAAAAATGGTGTTGGATTCAATGAAAATTTTCAGTGATCTGATGAAAGTTTATAAAGTTGAACACTACAGAGCCTGCGCCACCAGTGCGATGCGTGATGCTGAAAACGGAAAGGAAATTATTGAAAAAGTAAAAAACCACGCCGATCTTTCCATCGAAATTATCTCCGGAGACGAAGAAGCAACATTGGTGTATGAAAACCACGTTGCAGAAGGTCTTGACAAAGATTTCGCCTATCTTTATGTAGACGTTGGCGGTGGTTCTACCGAACTGACTTTCTACGAAAATGACAAAATGGTCTACGAAAAATCGTTTAATATCGGAACCATCCGTCTTCTCAACAATCTCGTGACAGAAGACAACTGGAAGGAAATGAAAGAAGAAATAAAAACCAACATCAACAGCAAAATGCAAATTGTAGCCATCGGTTCAGGCGGAAACATCAACAAAGTGTTCTCGATGAGCAAAACCAAAGACGGCAAACCGATGTCCATCGCTTATCTGAAGAAGGCTTACAAAGAATTCAACGACTTAACGGTTGAGGAAAGAATGACCAAATACGGTTTCAGACAGGACAGAGCTGACGTTTTGGTTCACGCCCTGAAAATCTACAATTTCGTAATGCACTGGGCAGATATCAACAAGATTTTTGTTCCGAAAATTTCTGTTGCGGATGGGTTGATTCATAATATTTATGAGAGGGTTTCTGGGGAGGAATAATTTTTTTTAAAAATTAACAACAATTAATCCCGTCAATTTAAATTCATTTAAAATCAAACACTTAAAGTAATTTTCAAATTAGATTTAAGCCGTAGATATGATTGACATTTCGACAATGCGTAACTTTAAATGTTATATGTAAATTATGACAAACATAAGTATAAGAAAAATTGTTCAAAAACAAATTAATTCAATTCGAGAAATTGATAAATATACTTGCACATTATTAAAAAACTTAAGTAATTATAAACAACATGGTACAGGAGTTTTTGTAAAAATAGAATCTAAATATTTTTTATTTTCTGCTGCTCATGTGCTTGACGATTTTAACGACTTATTTATTCCTCTAAAAGAAGGTAATATATTGTTTAAGCCAGGTGGAGAAATTATTAGAAATAGTCCTAAAGGTTTAAGAGAATTTGATGAATTAGACTTAGGAATTCTCATTTTAGATGAAATTTCAGTGAAAGAGCTGCAAAATGAGTATACATTTTTAGAATGTGATGATATTGAATTAAATCATCCTCCAATAAATTTACTTACATATATTATTTTTGGATATCCAACTTCTTGGTCAAAAAAATCAATGAGTAAAAATTCATTTCATTCCACACCATTTTTCAATTTTACTAAATGTGCTACGAAAAATGAATACAAAAAACACAATAGGAACGAATACTTGAACTTAATTGTTGAATACGACAGGAAAAATACTCCAAATCTGAAATCAGAATCATTAAGTTACGGTCCTGATTTATTTGGAATTAGTGGATGTGGACTCTGGTACGTTGACCCATTTAATTTAGATAACAACCCAAAATTAATTGGAATAATGAATGAGTGGTCAAAATCAAATCGAAATATGCTTATAGCAACAAGAATTGACGCATACACAGAAATCTTACGAAAGAAAAATATTATAAATTTTAAGGAAACAGCCTTGTTTGGATTTAAATAAAAAACCGCAGAGCAATGCACTTCTTAGATGTCGGGTTGAAACTACAATAGATAGCCTTATTTGCATTTCGACTTAAAAAAACTTTTTTTTTAAAAGGATTTTTTAAAATTTACAGTCCTATTTTGACAGCACTTCATAAAGCACAAAAACTCCCCAAATATTGCTGCAAACTTTAACAATAATTTAAAACTACCTACTTTTTAACACAAACATTTAACCATTCCATAACCTTCTCGTAAAACCCTCACAACCTACAACGTTCATTTTTGCACAAATAATAAATTGTAAAAATGAAGAACAAATACCTTTTGAGAGGCTTACTGCCGATTGCCACATTATTTTACGGTTCAGTTTCAGGACAGAGCACTCTGGTTCACTACTGGAATTTTAATAACAGTACATCCGTTGCAGCACTCACCACTCCCACTACAACGCTACTGAATGGCTCCATTACAGCAGTTTCTACAGGAACAGGAAGCACAGATACTTTTATTGATTTTGCAAATGGTGTCAACCAAAATTTCAATATTGAGAATTTAAACGCCAGAAACGGAGACGCTTCCGGAACACATTTAAGATATAATTATCCAATCAACGGAAATGTACAGTTTCTTTTGCCTACAACAGGTTATAACAATGTTGTCGTAAAATTTACAACAAGACGTTCGGGATCGGGAGCAGGAAATCAGAACTGGTTTTACTCTTTAGACGGAACTACTTTTGTTCCTTATCAGACGGTCACTTCACAGGATGCCAATCCGCAGTTGATCACATTTGATTTTTCTGCAGTTGCGGGAGTTGCAAATAATCCTAATTTCAAACTAAAAGTAGAATTCGCACAAGGTGGCGGAGGTGCTGTTGGAAACAACAGATTTGATAATTTCACGGTAGATGCAACTCCAGCCGGAGGTGTTGATACTACTCCACCAACCGTTGCTTATTTGCCTGCAAACAATGTAAATAACGCTTCCACAACGGTAAATCCTACAATCACGTTCAACGAAAACGTAAGATTAATCGACAATTCTGCAATTACTGCTGCCAGTGCTCAGAATTTGGTTGAATTGAGATTAAATAACGCAACCGGAACCGTGGTTCCTTTTACTACAACGTTTGCGAACAATACAATCACGGTAATTCCAACCGCTGGTTTGGTTCCGAATCAGGCTTATTATTTGGCTTTAAAACCAAACTTAGTTGAAGATACAAGTGACAACGCAGTAACTGCGAGTACTTCAAGTACTTTCACAACTGCTGGAACAAGCATTGCTTTGGAGAAAAACTTAATTAAGGTCAATGAAAATGCAGGAACTTTAGCATTTAAAATCAATGTTACCAATCCTTCCAATGCGACTGTAAATTTGGTGGTAAAACCAGCATCTTTCAACACCGCAAACAGCAGTGATTTTACTTTGGCGAATCAAACGATTAACATTACGCCTTCTACGACGAGCGTTACGGTAAACATTCCGATCATCGATGATACTTTGGAAGAACAGCAGGCAGAATATTTTGTTGTCGGACTTGAAAATCCTGTCGGTGCAACGATTACTGGAGATGCCAATTCTACTGTTTATATTATCGACAATGACAAAGCGGCGCCGGTGGCATCGAACCAAATTCAGTTAAATTATATCGGAAGTTTTGATCCATCAGGAAACAGTACAAGTTCGACAGAAATCGTAGTTCACGACGCGGCGACACAAAGGCTGTTTACCATCAGTTCTTTAACGGATGTTTTTGACATCATTAATTTTTCAAATCCGACCACGCCAACGGTTATCCAGACTGTCAACATGGCTCCTTACGGTGGAATTACCAGCATCGCTGTAAAGAACGGAATTATTGCAGTTGCCTCTCCCAACGGAACAAATCCTCAGGGAAATGGTTCGGTTGTATTTTTCGACATCAATGGTGTCTTTTTGAAACAGCTTAACGTTGGAGTTTTACCCGATATGATCACGTTCACCCCAGACGGAACAAAAGTGATGACCGCAAACGAAGGCGAACCGAATGATGCATACACGGTAGATCCTGAAGGTTCGATCAGTATTATTGATGTTCCGACTTTAACAGTTGCAGGAATTCAGGCTTTAACGCAAGCTAACGTAACGACTCTTGGATTTACCCAGTTTAACGGACAGGAAGCTACTTTAGCAGCAACCGGAGGACGAAAAGTAAAATCTACCAGCACTTTAGCTCAGGATTTAGAACCTGAATATATTGCAATCAGTCCGGATAGCCAGAAAGCTTGGGTATCGTGTCAGGAAAACAATGCGATTATTGAAGTTAATTTAATGACAAAAGCTTTAACCGGAATTTGGGGATTAGGTAAAAAAGACATGAGTCTTCCAGGAAACGGCTTCGACGCATCAGACAATAACGGAGAAGTTTTAATTGCCAACTGGCCTGTAAAAGCTTACTACAACCCAGATGCAATGGCTTCATATAAAATCGGAAACACGAATTATCTGGTTACAGCCAATGAAGGTGACGAAAAAGATTTGGGAGGTTTCAGCGAAAGAACAACAGTTGGAGCTAACGGTTATACTTTAGATTCAACTATTTTCCCGAATGCTTCTATTTTAAAGGCTTCTCATAATTTAGGAAGATTCAGAGTGACCAATGTGAACGGAAATACTGATGGAGACGCAGATTTTGAAGAAATCCATGCTTTGGGAGCGAGATCATTCTCAATTTTCAATGCAGATACAAAGCAATTGGTTTTCGACAGCGGAGATCAGTTTGAAAGACACGTTGCAGCCAATCACCCATTGATTTTCAATGCTGATAATGAAGCCAACGGAGCAAAAACCCGTAGCCGTGCAAAAGGTCCTGAACCGGAAGGCGTAACATTGGGAACCATCAACGGTCAGACTTTCGCATTCATCACTTTGGAAAGAACCGGAGGTGTGATGGTTTATAATGTAACAGATCCAAACAATGTAACATTTACAGATTACAAACATTCAAGATCAACGTCTGCATTTGGTGGTGACAACGGTCCGGAAGGAATTACTTTCATTCCTGCTGCCAATATGAACAACGGAAAGGCTTACGTCATCGTTGCCAACGAGATCAGCGGAACACTGTCGATGTATGAAGTTAACCTTTATCCTACTCTATCTACAGGCGAAGTAAAAACTGAAAAAGCAACATTCAACATCTTCCCGAACCCTGTGAACAAAGGAAATACCTTATACTTCAACAGAGCTCAGGGTTACGAATTGTACGACATGAGCGGAAAACTTCTTGGAAAAGAAAAATCTGCCTTAACCATCGACACTTCAAGGCTCAACACCGGAGTTTACTTACTTAAAACTTCAGAAGGCGAAGTGAAGAGATTCATCGTGAAATAATTTTTTACTAAATAATTTACTTTTGAAGCCTCGGGATTTTCTCGGGGCTTCTTGTTTGGTTTAAAAAAATAAAATCATTTTAGCTCTCAAAATAAATTAAACAGTTCTCAAATTTTAAAAGATTTTACCCCATTTACGTCTCTATCATCGCTCTATGATCGCTTTATGATCGCTTTATGCTCATAAAAAAGTAAAATTCTATTATAAAAAATTAAACACTCCATTTTTTCTTAGCCGAAAAAATTATCAGGATCATTTTTGAGATTGAAATAGATCCTGGAAAAGCAGGTGAGAAAAACCGAAAATTTATCAGGTGAAAGTGAAAAGTAAGCAAAAAAGAAAAATCTTGACAAAGTTTTTGGCGCAAATTATCTTTAAGTAAAATTTTAAAATTAAATATTTGTTTTTTTTCGTTTTAAAACTAAAAATTGTACTTTACACCTAATTATAAATGTAAATAATAGGCTACAATTAAATTTTAAAAGTTCGTTTGTCATTCCGTAGGAATCTCAACACAGTAAAAATGAAGCAGTTTAGATTCCTACGGAATGACAAAGTGAATGCTGATTTTTGTAATAGATTAAATAAATAATAAATCTAAATTAAAATAATAACATCCAGTGAAACCCACCCTCCTCTACATCCACGGTCTCGGCTCAGACCAGCACTCCAGAAAATTTATCAATTTAAAAGATTATTTCAAAGACCAATTCAATTACGATTTTGTTGAATGGAAAAACGACAGCATTATTTCCGAACTTCTCGATCAGGCAGAATTGAAACTGGAAGATATTGAAAATCCAGTTTTGGTGGGAGATTCTACCGGAGCCAACTTTGCCTATCAACTTCGTGAAAGAAGATCCCAGAAAGGTAAAAATTCAATTTTAATTTTAAGCAGTCCGCTTTTGAATATTGATGAACGAATTGCAGATTTTGAATTTCCTGAAACATTGATTCCACAATTACAAAAATTTGATGATCCGGAAAATGCTTTGATCATTGCGACTAAAAAGGATGCGATTTTAAATCAGAACTGGCTATTTAAAAAGCCTCTGAATAATGTGAAATTAATAGAAGTGGATGACAATCACCGGCTTGAAAAATTTCATGAAAATCTTTCTGATATTGAATTATACATTATTTCTAAAAAATAAATTTTGGCTAAAGCCATTTAAATCTACAACTTAGAAAAACGGGCTAAAGCCCGTTCCTATTGATATTTGAAGCAATTCTATTCTGAAAAACCTTGTCAACCTTATCAGCTGCATGAAGATTATCCTTGTCAAGGTTTCCTATCCTACATATTTAAAGCAAAAAAAGACAGACCCAAAAAGTCTGTCTTCAAAAAATATATCGTCGTATTTTTTACTCTACATTTACTACCTTTTCAATTTCGGGAGCGTGCTGTTTGATGGTATTTTCTACCCCTAACTTCAATGTTGAGAAATTAAGAGAGCAACCTGAACAGTTTCCTAAAAGTTTTACAAAAACAGTATTGTCTTTCACATCCAAAAGCTCGATATCGCCGCCATCTTTGTTCAGAAACGGACGAATGCTTTCAAGAGCTTCCATTACCTTGGTTACAGTTTGTTCGTGTGCTATATTTGTCTCCATATTTGAATTTGGTTTTTCAAAATTTAATTTGAAATCATTATTTATTTTTTGGGTGAGCAACCTGCCATTGTCGTGATTTTCACGGCTTCTGTAGGCGGTAAAAATTTGTTTCTTTCTACCAGACTCTCTACCATTTTTCTTGCCGTTTCCGTATAAATCTCAGCAATCTTTGAGTCTTCCTGAAGTGCTGCAGGTCTTCCCACATCTCCCGCCTCTCTGATGCTCTGAATTAAAGGAATTTCTCCCAACACAGGAATATTTAAATCATCTGCCAGATATTGTGCTCCCTGGTTTCCAAAGATATAATATTTATTGTCAGGTAATTCTTCCGGCGTAAAATAAGCCATATTTTCTATCAGTCCAAGCACAGGAATGTTGATACTTTCCATATTGAACATGGCAATTCCTTTTCTCACATCCGCTAAAGCAACGTGTTGAGGCGTACTTACAATCACCGCTCCCGTTACCGGAACTTCCTGAATAATAGATAAATGAATATCACCCGTTCCAGGAGGAAGATCGATTAAAAGGAAATCCAGTTCACCCCAGGCTGCATCTCTGATCATTTGGTTCAAAGCTTTTGAAGCCATCGGCCCTCTCCAAACCACTGCCTGATTGGCTCCTGAAAAATATCCGATGGAAAGCATTTTCACACCGTAATTTTCGATAGGTTTCATTAAGCTTTTCCCGTTGACATCAACAGAAACTGGCTTTTGGCCTTCTGTGTCAAACATTGTAGGAACAGACGGCCCGTAAATATCGGCATCCAGGATTCCAACTTTAAAACCCATTTTTGCTAAAGTTACTGCAAGATTCGCAGCAACGGTAGACTTACCAACACCTCCTTTTCCGGATGCGATGGCAATAATATTTTGAATTCCAGGGATTTGTTTTCCTTTGATCTGACTCAGCTGAACTTCACTAGGCTCGGGAGAAACTATTTTTAGTTTTAAATTAATTTCTTCTCCAAATTCACTTGCGAAAGCTTGTTTCATTGCTGCTTCAAGCTTTTTCTTTTCGTGCATTGCCGGCGAGTGCGCCGTCATATCGATATATACATCATTCCCCATCAATTGGAAGTTGGAAACCAAATCGTCTACTTCTATTTCTTTAAGGAAATCCTGAATCTTTTCTTTCGTCAACATAAAAATATAAATTGAGCACAAATTTACGGAAATTTTAGCTATTTAGAATCAATAAACAGACTCATAGATAAATTCTTTTGCGAACCTAAAATTTGTGTATTTTAGGGCGATTTAAATTTAACACCATGAAAAAAATAATCTTTATCCTTATCGGATTGATTAGTCATAATTTATTTTCTCAAAACTATTCTCAATACGTTAATCCTTTCATCGGAACGGGAGGTCACGGACACACATTTCCCGGCGCCACTGTACCTTTCGGGATGGTTCAGCTTTCTCCGGACACCAGAATTGACGGAAGCTGGGACGGCTGCAGCGGATATCATTATTCAGATTCAGTGATTTACGGATTTTCACATACGCATTTGAACGGAACAGGAGTTTCAGATTACGGAGATATTATGCTGATGCCGACGATGGGAAAAGCCAGTTTCAGCTCTAAGGAATATTCTTCCAAATTTTCTCATAAAAACGAAAAGGCGACAGCAGGTTTTTATTCCGTTAAATTAGACAAACACAACATCGACGTTCGTTTAACGACAACAAAAAGAGTCGGTTATCATGAATATAAATTCAATAATGCCGGAGTTGCAAATATAGTTTTAGATTTAAACCATCGCGACAAACTTTTACAGGGCGAAGTAAGAATTATTGATGCTAAAACCATCGAAGTTTTAAGAAGAAGTGAAGCCTGGGCGACCAATCAGTTTGTGTACGCCAGAATTGAGTTTTCAAAACCGATGAAGATTTCAAAAACCCTCGCTAACGGAACTCAGGAAAGCAATTTGTATTCAGGAACTCAGCTCGCTTTAGCGTTTAGTACTAATGTGAAAAAGGGAGAAAAAATTAATGTAAAAGTTGCACTTTCACCAACAGATTACGACGGAGCTGCCAAAAATTTCCTAACCGAAGGCAAGTCTGATAATTTCGATGACGTAAAAAAAGAAGCGGAAACTGCATGGAACAAAGAACTTTCGAAAATTGAAGTAAAATCTGACGATAAAAATAAACTCACCGTTTTCTACACCGCAATGTATCACGTTTTCACACAGCCCAATATCAATATGGATGTTGACGGAATATACCGTGGCAGAGACAATAAGTTTTATTATGCCAAAGATTTTGATTTCTACACCGTCTTTTCACTTTGGGATACTTTCAGAGGAGCACATCCTTTGATGACTCTTATCGACAGAAAAAGAACGGCAGATTTCGTGAATACTTTCATCAAACAGCGTGAACAGGGTGGAAAAATTCCTGTATGGGAACTGGCTTCCAATGAAACAGAATGCATGATCGGTTATCACGGAGTTTCTGTAATCGCTGATGCGATGGCAAAAGGAATTACCGGTTTTGACTATGAAAAAGCCTACGAGGCTTCCAAAAATTCTGCAATGCTTGATATTTTCGGGCTTGATGCTTACAAGAACAAAAATTACATCAGTATTGATGATGAGCACGAAAGTGTTTCAAAAACTCTCGAATACGCTTATGACGACTGGTGTATCGCTCAAATGGCGAAAATTTTAAATAAAAAAGAAGATTACGCCTACTTTATGAAACGTTCTCAAAACTGGAAAAACCTTTACAATCCAAAGAACGGTTTTATGCAGGCGAGAAAGAACGGAAACTGGTATGAGCCGTTCGATCCGAGAGAAGTTAATAATAATTATACAGAAGGAAATTCATGGCATTATTCCTACTTTGTGCCACAAGACATTCCGGGATTAATTCAGGCGCATGGCGGAAAAGAAAAATTTGAACAGTTCATCGACGCTATTTTCTCAGCTCCAGACAAAACAACGGGAAGAGAACAGGTGGATATAACAGGTTTGATGGGACAATACGCTCAGGGAAATGAGCCGAGTCATCACATTGCTTATCTCTATAATTTAGTTGACAAACCTCAAAAAACGGAAGAAAAGATCAAATATATTCTCGATAATTTCTATAAAAATGCTCCGGATGGCTTGATTGGAAACGAAGATTGCGGACAGATGAGTGCGTGGTATATTTTAAGTTCAATGGGAATTTATTCTGTTACTCCGGGAAAACCTGAATGGGAAACGGTAACGCCATATTTTGATGAAATTAAACTTCATCTGGAAGACGGAACGACGAAAATCATTACCAAAAACACTCCTAAAAGTGAACTTAAAAAACTTGGTTTTGAAAATGTACAGGTTGCTAAGGAATTAAAATATAAAGAACAAACTGCTTCTCCTGTTATCGCTGCAGACAGGCTTTTTGATGTTACTTCGAAGGTAGAAATTACCGCACTTAACGAAAAGGATAAAGTATACTACATGACTTTGGATGAAGACGACAAAAACGCAAAAAAATCATTTAAAGTTTACAAAGGTCCGTTAACGATTAACAAAACAACGCAGGTTTCAGCTTACTGCGAGAGAAACGGTGAAAAAAGCGGAATTACAACTGCTCAATTCAATAAAAGACCAAATCATTGGGATGTGACGATTAATGCAACGGCAAATCCGCAATACACAGCAGGTGGGAAACTGGCAATCATCGATGGAATCAACGGTGATGTGAACTGGAGAAAAGGCGAATGGCAAGGCTATCAGGGACAAACCGTGGAAGCAATTATTGATTTTAAATCTCCGCAGCAGATGAGACAGATCTCTTCAACCTACCTTCAGGACAGCCGTGCGTGGATTTTAATGCCAAAAAAAGTAGAATATTACGCTTCAATGGATGGGAAAACTTTCATTTTATTGAAAACACTGGAAAATAACATCGACGCCAGAGACGAGACCATTCAGGTAAAAGATTTTTCAACTGAAATTCTTCCTACCGAAGCCCGTTATCTGAAAGTAAAAGCTTATCATTTTGGAAAACTTCCGCAATGGCATCAGGGTGCAGGTGGTGAAGCTTATATTTTTGTGGATGAGATTTCCGTGAAGTAAGAATTTTAAACTTAAAATAATGAAACCTCTTTCGATTTGGAAGAGGTTTTTGTTTTAATTCAAATCACGCTGATTTTACGGATTAAGCTGATTTTTTATCTCTGCTTAATTTGCTACATATTCATAAGTTAAATTTCAAAATGTATATCCGTAATTCGTAATAATTTCGTATATTTATCTGTAATTTAAATAATTAGATGGATATATTTAGCTTTACCGCTCATTTTGGGACAGAGGAAGATTGCAGAATTCATTTTAAGAAACAGAGAGATAAGATTGGCGTGGCATGCAAATGTGGTCATAAAGAACATTTCTGGATTAAGAGCATTTGGAGCTACGAATGCAAAAAATGCCGTAAAAGGACTTCTTTGAAAAGCGGCACCATTATGCAGAACTCTAATCTTTCATTTTTAATTTGGTATAAGACAATGTTCTTAATGAGCGTTACAAAAAAAGGATTTTCGTCTAAAGAAATTCAGAAGCAATTGGGATTGAAACGCTATGAGCCTGTTTGGGCAATGGTTCATAAGCTAAGAAAAGCAATGGGAACACGGGACGAAAAATATACTTTAGAAGGAATGATTGAATTTGATGAAGGCTATTTTACAGTAGAATCCAGTGAGATTGAGCAGGAAAAAGGAGTCCGCGGCAGAGGTGCAGCGGGCAAACAAAATGTTGCTGTAATGGCCGAATCTACGCCTTTGGAAAATATAGAGACTGGTGAAAAATCAAAATCCTGCAGATACTTTAAAGCTAAAGTTTTAGAAACGCATCTTTCCCTTGAAATCAACGAAACCATTAAGGAATCGATCGATAATCAAAGTATTGTTTTCACTGATAAAAGTACCTCGTACGTTGATATCTCTGATTTTGTAGAGCTTCATATCACAGAGAAATCGGATAAAGAAACCACAAATGAAACCTTAAAATGGGTTCATATTACCATTAGTAATGCAAAACGGAATTTATTGGGAAATTATCATAAAATCAAAAGAAAATACCTTCAACTGTATTTAAATGAATTTATCTACAAACTAAATCGGAGATATTTCGGCGACCAACTCTTCGAAAGGCTCATTATTGCTAATATTACAGCGGTATGATTAAAAACGGATATACATTAATTTCAAACATCAATTTTCAATATTGTCATTGATTATTAATTTAAATTTATCATTTACAACAGAATGCTTTTCATCTATTTGAAACATTTTTTTTTCACCTGTTGAATCTATCCTGATAGCCAGTTTGTTTGAAACGATTACATTTCCAATAGTGCTTTTGTCAAGAATAATTATTGAATCTTTCATCTGATAATTTCCTCTTGTAATATCGGCTCCTATTCCTGCATGGTCAACAAATTTGTAAGTTCCGTCTTCCCTGAATTCAAACCAGGCACCATTGAAATCCCCATCGTAACCTGCATGAATTATCGTTGGAGAATTATCTCTCATATCCAAAACTAAAGAAGTAACACCAAAAGAAACCAAAATTAAAAGTCCAATCAAGGAAGGAAAATAGCTTTTCCATGATTTGGAAATTTTAAATTTTTTAAAATCTTTATTGAGACTAAAACCAAGAAAAATCAAAAATAAGAAAAGAAGAAATCCGAAAAATATTTCCTGAAAAATCATTTCCGTATCTGCATTTTTAATTCTCCAAAAATTATAATAAAAGCCAATAATCACTAATGGAACTATAAGCCAATTTCTTTTTATCATTTGTATTTTTTTTAAACCATCTTCTCCGACCACTGCAACTCTTCAGGCAATATCATGTCAGAAAATTCAATATGAATCACTCTCCTTTTCTTCCCGTTGATCGTCCGGTTTGAACCGTGGAGAAGCAATGGTTTCATAATCATCACTCCGCCTCTTTCCACGCTGCAGATATTTTCTGTTTCCACTTTCCAGTCGATAGTTTCGGGTCTGTAAATTCCTTTCGCGTGGGATTTTGGAACAACTTTTAAAGCACCATTATTTTCGTCAGTGTCATCCAAATGAATTCTTATCGTAAAAATATTTTCAAGAATATCTAAAGGCGGCTGAACGGCAAACTGATTTTGTTTCGTTGTCCACGGTCCGAAATTTTCCAGTTGAATTTTCTTGTTAACAGAAATTGTCAAATCCTGATGGTATGCAACGTACCAATTCGATTTTTCAGGTTTATCGAAATAAATGCTTTTCACCACAAAATAGTTTTCACCGAAAATTTCTTTAATAATCGTTTTTAAATTATCATTAAAAATTAAATCTTTCACTTCCGGAATCTCCTTCAAAAACTGACGGATGGCAAAAAGATCTTCCGATTTTCTGAACGTTTCTTTAGAAGTGTCAATGCTTTGAATGACTTCACTTATTTTTTCTATTTCAGAATCTGAAAAAACATTGTTGATTACTGTGAATCCTTCAACTGAAATTTCAGATTTTTTATTTTCTAAATTCATTACAAAGTATTATTCTTCAAAATCATTATTTTTAAGCAGTTCTGCCAAAACTTTTTTTGCTCTCATCACACGAACTTTGGTATTGGCAACAGAAATTCCCAGTTCATCAGCGATTTCCTTAATGCTTTTTTCTTCAAAAAATCTAAGCCTTAAAATATCCTGATAATTTTTGTCGAGAGATTCTATTGTTTTTATGATTTTCTTTTGCTCTTCATCAGAAATCATCAGTTCTTCCGGTGATTTTGCAAACTGATTTTTCACTTCATCTAAATTTTCCGTAGGATCCTGGTTCTCACGGGCTTTCTTTCTCCAAAAATCGATAATGGTGTTTTGAGCAATCGTCAAAATCCATGTTTTAAACTGAAAATGAGGATCGTACATATCCAGCTTCGACAAAACTTTAGAGAAAACATTTACTGTGATTTCATCGGCATCGTTTTCGTCCCTCACTTTTTTCATCACAAAAGAAAAAACATCAACCCAAAAAATGTTGATGAGCCTCGTCTGAGCCTTCTGATCTTTATCGTTGGCTTTGGAAATGAGCAGAAATAATTGTTCGTCGTTCATTACTAACAAATATAAATGATTTTAAATTTAAACTCAAAACTTTAGACATCAAACTCTGAACCTTAAACTGTAATTTTTCTATCTTTGCCAATTAAATTTTAAACCCGAAAATAATGAACTCTTTTATTGAAGAACTGAAATGGCGCGGTCTTTTTGCAGACATGATGCCCGGAACGGATGAACAACTTGATAAGGAAATGACGACTGCCTATATCGGTTTCGATCCTACCGCAGATTCTTTGCATATCGGAAGTTTGATTCAGATTAAAATTTTGGCTCACTTCCAGCAACACGGTCACAAGCCGATTGCTTTGGTAGGCGGTGCTACAGGTATGATTGGTGACCCATCAGGGAAATCTGCCGAGAGAAATCTATTGGACGAAGAAACGCTTCTTCATTATGTTGACTGTCTGAAAAACCAATTGTCAAGATTTTTAAATTTTGATGGAAACGAAGCCAACAAAGCTGAACTGGTGAACAATTACGACTGGATGAAGAATATTTCTTTCCTGGATTTTGCTAAAAATGTGGGGAAAAATATTACTGTGAACTATATGATGGCGAAAGATTCCGTGAAGAAAAGATTTTCGGGAGAAGCCGGAGCGGATGGCATGAGTTTCACTGAATTTACTTACCAGTTAATTCAAGGTTACGATTTTTTACATTTATACCAAAACAACGGGGTAAAGCTTCAGATGGGCGGTTCAGACCAGTGGGGAAACATCACAACAGGTACTGAATTAATCCGTAGAAAAGCGCAGGGAACAGCATTCGCTTTGACAGTTCCTTTGATTACAAAAGCTGACGGCTCAAAGTTTGGAAAGTCTGAAAGTGGCGAAAACTATTGGTTAGATAAAAAGAAAACGTCTCCTTACAAATTCTACCAGTTTTGGCTGAATGCAACGGATACCGATGCTGAAAGATTTATTAAATTCTATACTTTTTTACCAAAAGTAGAAATTGAAAATTTAATTCAAGAGCATGCAACGGCTCCACACGAAAGAAAACTCCAGAAAAAACTGGCGGAAGAAGTTACGGTTTGGGTTCATGGAAAAGAAGAATTCGAGAAGGCTGTAAAAGCATCTGAAATTCTTTTTGGAAGATCTACAGCTGAAGATTTGGTAAGTCTTGACGAGGAAACTTTCCTGGAAGTATTTGACGGAGTTCCACAAAAAGAAATCGCTAAATCTGATGTACTCGGTGTAAATATTGTTGAGCTACTTTCAGAAAAATCCGGCTTTTTAAAATCTAAAAGTGAAGCTACAAGAGAAATCAAAGGAAATTCTATTTCAGTAAATAAAGATAAGATTAATGATCAATACACAGCTTCTGAAAAGGATTTGATTGATGGAAAATTTCTTCTGTTACAAAAGGGAAAGAAAAATTATTTTATTGTAAAAGCAATATAAATGAAAACGAAAAAACCGCCAGACGGCGGTTTTTTTTATGCTTGAAAATTTTAATAAACTTTAAATTACAGTTCTAAAAAGCTGAAATCTACAGAAACGTTTTGGTTACCCGATCCCACTACTTTTTTTGTTACCGCAACTTCACCATCTACGATAATACTCACAATTAATTCTGAGTCACCGTTTGGCAAAATAGCATTTGCATCAAGATTAAGCTGAGCCTGGCTTGAATTTACAAAAAACTCTTCGCTTGCCCAATTCAAAACTCCCGGCTGAACGGGATCAAATTTAGTATCCTGAACTGTACCAACCTGGGTAACTATGGTTTTAATAACTACTTTCTCTGTTCCGGCAGGTGCCCCTCCTTTTACTCCTCTTACCTGAAACTGTACCAGGTGATCTGTGAATTCTTCATCATCGTCATCATTTTTACAAGATGTTGTTAATGAAAATACAGATAAAACAAATAAGAATAAAAAAGAAAATTTGAGTAGACTTTTTGATGTGTAAAAATGCTTCATTTCTCCAGATAAATTTTTAATGATTCAAATATAGGATTTTTATCAATATAAAAATAACTTTTATGAAAATTTTCCAAGAATGCCCATTAAAAGCTATCAATTCGTCAAAATTAAAATTTATTCATTTGCTTTCATCCCAAACGTTCCTTGTCATCATAAAAATGAATATTTGATTATCTTTGCTTTATGAATTTAGATTACATCGTTAGAGAACCCGAGCAGATCACCCCTTCCACCCCTGTCCTGTTTATGTTACATGGTTACGGCAGCAATGAGCAGGATCTTTTCAGTTTCAGAGAAGATCTTCCTAAAGACTGGATTTTAATAAGTTTCAGAGCGCCGGGAAGCACAGAATATGAAGGTTTTTCATGGTTTGACATTAATTTTAACAGTCCTGAAAACTTTATCGATACTGATCAGGCTAATGATATGGTTCAGGTTCTTATTGAGAATATAATGACAATCATAAATCATTATGGTTTAACAGAAAGTAAAACACATCTCTGCGGTTTTAGTCAGGGTGGAATTCTTGCTTATGCTTTGGCACTGAGGCATCCCGAACTTTTCAATAAAGTAGCCCTAATGAGCACCTATCCTGAAGAAAAACTTCTTACAGACATTGTAAAAGACAAAAAGAAGCTTGAAAATCTGAGATTTTTTATTTCTCACGGAACAGACGACGCAATTATACCTTTAGAATGGGGCAGAAAAGCAGCAGATATGCTGTATGACTTAAGTTGTTATTTTTCTTTCAGAGAATATATGAACGGTCATGGTGTCAATCAAAAAAATTATATTGATCTGATGGATTTCTTTGCTAAATAATTCACAGGCAACAAATTACACTCATCCAAAACATTTTCATATCCAGAAGATGTTTTTTTTACGTAATCGAACGATTAATTTATTAAATTCATTAAATGAAATCGGTCGGGCTATTTATCTTTCTGCTGATGAGCATTTTTTCTAATGCTCAAAACACTTTTGAGATGAGCGAGCCCAAAAAAGTGGTACTTTCTTTTCAGCTGATTAATAATTTAATTTTTATTCCGATTGAGGTCAATGGTGTGGAACTTACATTTTTAGTGGATACCGGTGTAAATGAGACTACAATTTTCAGTCTTGAAAACAAAGAAATTAAACTGAGCAATCTGGAGAAGACCATTTTCACAGGATTGGGAGCCAGCGGAAGTATTGAAGGCTTTAATTCTGAAGGGAACACTGCTAAAATCGGCAAAAATTTAGTTAACAACGATTTTTCTTTTTACATTATTTCAGATCCTGATTTTAATATTTCTTCACACATCGGAATTCCTGTGAACGGAATTATTGGCTATCATTTTTTTAAAAATCATAAAATCATAATTAATTATGAATCAAAAAAATTAACAATTTATCCAGATGAAATAAGCTTTAGGAATAAAATCAAAACATTCAGCGAACTGCCCATCACCATAGAAAAAGCAAAGCCCTACCTGCTCGCAGATGTTGAAATGACCAACGAAGCTAAAAGTTCAAAGTTGCTCATAGATTTGGGAAACACCGATGCGATATGGCTTTTTCCTAAACTGATTAAGGATTTTGTGTACAACCGCCCGAATATTGATGATTATTTGGGACGTGGATTTAATGGAGATATTTTCGGCAAGCGAAGCCGTATTCACAATTTGTATTTAGGGAAATTTAAATTTGAAAAACCCTTGATTGCAATGCCAGACGAGTATTCCATTCAGAATTTAAATCTCGTGAAAGACCGAAAAGGTTCGATAGGGAGTGAAATCCTGAGAAGATTTACTGTGGCTTTTGATTATCAGGATGAAAAACTTTATCTGAAAAAAAACCGTGATTTTGATGACCCCTTTCATTTCAACATGAGCGGCATAGATTTTAAGCAGGATGGAATGCAATGGGAACAGGATTTGATGCGTATAGAAACTAAGAAAAGTCTGGATCTTCAAAGCACAGAGGTGGTAGCAAATACTTTACAGTATAAATTTGTTTTAAAACCAATTTTCTCGATTGCCGGAGTAAGAAAAGATTCTCCCGGAGCACTTGCAGGCTTACAGAAAGACGATGTTCTGTTAAAAATCAACGGAAAAAAAACTTCTGAAATGACGATGCAGAAAATTGTAGATCTGATGAAATCTGAAGATGGAAAATCTATAGAAATGGATATTGAGAGAAAGTTTAAACCGATGAAAATCAAATTTATTTTAGAAGACCCAATACCTTATCAGGAATAGCATGAATACAGAAGAAACTACCTTAGACAAAATAAGAAACAGACCAAGATTTAAGATGTTTACGCTTCTTTCGAAGGAGGATTATGCGGTCAACCTTAAAGAATATCTCTCTTCCCATGCCGGAGAATTTGAGGGAAATGTAAACAAAGAGGTAGCAACGATCTGCGTGAAAACCGAAGACGACAATTACTGGAAACCACAGCTGGCTCTGCGAGTGGAAGCTGAAGACGAAAAAACCGTTATACGGGGAGTTTTCGGGCCAAGTTCTGCGGTCTGGACTTTCTTTATGTTTCTGTATTTTCTTTTTACGATTTTCTGGATGACGTTTTTTACGATGTATTACGTAGAACAGCAGATAAAAACAAATGAGTACCCGTGGGCACTCACTTTGTCTTTTGTTATGTTATTTTTTATTGGTTTAACTTATACTGCGGCGAGATTCGGGCAGTTCAAGGGAAAGGAAGAAATGCTGAAACTGAGAAAATTTGCTGAAGAATCTACACTTCCGTTTGAAAATAAAGATCAGCTCCCAATTTCTCCAGACTCCTGAATTTTCTGAGCCTCTATCGCTTTAGACTGAGAGATAGAATCTGCTACTTTTTCCCTGTTGGCCTGCTCTTTCACCATTTTTTCGACATGAGGACTCAGCAAAGCTTCCATCTGTTGAACGGAAATATTATTGGCATTGGGATCTGTAAGAAGTTTTCTCCACGGTTTTTGTCCGCCCCATTTGTAATCGCCATACACCATTACAGGCGTTCCTTTTGCTTTTGTTGTAGCTCCTCCAGGATTTAAAATCCAGGTATCTGCATAGGAATACAGCCACTGAGCATCTTTCATCAGCAGTCTTAAACACGAATGCGAAGCGGGATAGCCAGGAAGCTCATACTGATGCCATCCGATACCGCCGGAATTGTGAATATTAAAATTATAAGGAAGTTTCCACTCGCTGTCTACTGTGGAGATGGCCAGTTTTTTCTTCCAGTTGGCAAAGGTTAATCCTCTCGTTGTCTGAGCCGATTTTTTTCCCATACTCGTTGGTCCCCATTTCACCAGATTTCCATTGGAATAAACTCCGTAAGCCTGAATCGGATATGAGAATATCACAAATTTTTTCACATTTGAAAGTAAATCAAGCTGCAAAGGAAATGGCGAATAAGACATCAAAGTAGAATCTATCGTTGCAGGAATCACCAAAGTATCTGCACTTCTTTTGAATTTGGAATCCAATCTGTTGAGTGCCAAAATGGTATACCTGTCTTTTGCACTGTATTTCTTCTCAAAGTCTGCGTAAAGTGAATCTCTGAGTTTTTTATCTTTTGGAAAAATAATTCCGCTGTAAAAACCATTTTCCTGAATCATCGGCGCTACAGATTCCTTTACGGGTTTTACAACAGCAGAATCGGGATCTTTGGCAACTTCGGCTATTTCTTTGGAAATAATTTTTTGATCTTTTGGGTCTGAAACTTCTTGTTTTTCTTTTTTACATGAATATAAAACGATACTGAATACTGAAAAATAAATTAAAAATTTTGAACTGAATATTTTTTTCATACATACTGATTTCTGTACTAAAAATACAAAATTCAGACCTTAATTTTAAATATCTCAAAAAATATTTTCCAAAATTACTTCTACTGCTCATCAATACTGATTCAGAAGGCTTATTCATTCAGTAAGAAACATAACTTTAATATAATTCCAAGGAACTTTTATCACTTTTGAACGAAATATTTTTAAATTTTATGCAAAAAAAAGATCAGGCAAATCTTAAGCGCATCACGTGAAAGGGATAAAATTTTTATATTTGAATAATATTCTCTGAAGAAAAATTGAAGATTATGAGCTTTTTCAAAAAAATTTTAGGCCACACTGAAAATCACAAAGAGGAAAAAAGTTTTGAGATTGAAAATCTGATTGATTCATACAGGAAAATACCATGGATGACAGCAACCAGACTTGAAAATCTCTCAGTTTGTCTGTACGCAGGTTTTAGGCCTGCCAATTCTCTTCCCACAGAGCTTGAAACAGAAATCCGTCCTGCCATTGAAATTGCCAAGAGGCTTCATGCGATCAAAGCTATTGTTCTCTGGCTGATGGTTCCGGAGGAAAATCTTCCCGGTGACATAATTCTGAATTTTGTAGAACGAAACCAGCTTGAAAATTATATTGCTGATGACGAAAAACTGATTCTGGAATCACCTCGGGATGATAACGAAGCAAGAAACTTAATCGGCTGGAAATTTGAAAATGCGTGGCCACTTGCGTGGTATTTCGGCTACAAAGAACCTGACTTTACAGGAGAGATGATGACCGGCGGGCAGATGCAGGAAATAATGAATGAATACGCCTGTCCACTCGATGAGATTGTAGAAGACTGGATGAAAAATAGAGATTTAATATCTGAAGATGAACTGATGAAGAAGGAAGATTTATTTTACTGCATCCATAACGCAGTAAGAAGCGCACAATTGGGCGGCAAAACGGTTCCTGAAGGTTTTGATACCATTGCAAACGGGGGTGTAATTCATGAGCGCAGACATGCTTTAACGTGGATGCTTTCTAAAGGTGAGAGTTGGGATGATACGGATTTGAGTACATAAGTGCGTCATCATTATGCTTCAAATGGCATTAGCTTCCCGCTAAATTTATAAAATGAACAGAATGCAGAGCGATTCAAAAAATAAAACTTCAGATTTTATTGTATTTAAAATTATTTATCCCTTGCTGGGATTAGTCTATATCGCTATCAATCCGATTTCACTGTTTATTTTTGCATTTTTAATTAGTTTTATTGTGTACTATCTGATTTTTCGTAATAATATTTTCAGGAAAAAATTTCTTTTTGTTTTAGCACCCATTTATCTTGGTATTTTGTTTACATATTCTATTTCCCCAAAAATTCAGTGCTGCGAATTTGAACTTACACACCCTAACTGGACTCGATTGAAAGGTCAGGTGTATGACTTCAACATAAGCTGGAAAGGAGGAAAAAGCAGAAAATCTACAGCAGATATCAGTTATCATTACATTGCCGGCAGTCAAAAATTTAGCCGGACTGCGATTGGTGTAATCGACAGAAGGTCACATTCGATTTTTTGGGCTTCTGACAACGAAATTAAAGATTCCAATTTAAAACTAAGACAAGAGGTTACAAATTATATAAAAGACAGGAACTTTAAGATATTTCACAATCCAAAAACAAATGAAAGCAGACTGCTGATACCTTTGAATTTTCTTTTACTTTCAAATTCCTCTGGATTCAGTATAATATATGGAATGTTGAAGATCATTCTTTTCCCGTTTTTGCTCATCATGATTTTCCTCAGCATTAAGAAGGTAACAAAATTGAATTAAAGATTTTTGTAGTATAACAGACGGCTTAGACAATCTTCAACTGTGTTTTTCAACTTTTATATAAAGTTTTAATATTTCTTCAGACTGTCAAAACTTTTTGCTTAGTCCCCAAGTTTTAATATTGATCCCATTGATCCCGTAGTACCCAGGATCGGAATCGAACCGGTACTGCATAAAAAAAACCTGTCTCAAAATGAAACAGGTTTTGCGATCCGGACGGGACTCGAACCCGCGACCTCCGCCGTGACAGGGCGGCATTCTAACCAGCTGAACTACCGGATCAATTTTCTTTTGAAGTTAAAATTGTAAAAACTTTCAGCGATCCGGACGGGACTCGAACCCGCGACCTCCGCCGTGACAGGGCGGCATTCTAACCAGCTGAACTACCGGATCAATTTTCTTTTAAAGTTAAAATTGTAAAAACTTTTGCGATCCGGACGGGACTCGAACCCGCGACCTCCGCCGTGACAGGGCGGCATTCTAACCAGCTGAACTACCGGATCTCTTGCCATAACTAAGGTTAATACCTTTCGTTATTGTGGTTGCAAAAATACAACATTTCTGCAAACCTGCAAGTATTTAGATAAAAAAAATGCTCTCCAATTCGGAAAGCATTCATTATCAAACTTATTTTTTTATAAATGAGCGCTCAGTTTTTCAGCGATTACTTCTTTCGGAGCTACTCCTACCAATTTATCTACTACCTCACCATTCTTAAAAATAAGAACTGTAGGAATATTTCTGATACCATATTTCATAGAAATATCCTGGTTGTTGTCTACATCTACTTTTCCAACGATTGCTTTACCGTCGAAATCGGCAGCAACCTCTTCGATAATTGGTCCCAATGTTCTGCACGGTCCGCACCACACTGCCCAAAAATCAACCAATACCGGTTTATCTGATTTAAGTACTTCCTGGAACGAGCTGTCTGTAATTTCTAAAGCCATTTTGTTTCTTTTATTTTAATTAATATATTTTCCTTTGATTTCTGAGATCAAAATTACTTCTTTTCTCTGATAAGCCTATCTATGCTCAACATTAGTTTTTTCTATAACCAAAAAATCTGCCGAAATCTCCGCAAGTGCTGCGACAAATGCATCAATATCTTCTTTGGTTGTCATGTGGCTGAATGAGATGCGTAAAGGTGTGCAGTTATCCATTTCATCTTCTGAAAGTACCATCATCATCACCATTGAAGGTTTTGACGCTCCGGAAGAACAAGCACTACCCTGAGAAATGGCAATTCCTTTCATATCCAACTGAAGACCGATTAATGGGTTTTTATAGGGCAATAAGGCACTTAAAACAGTGTAAAGACTGTTTTCTTTTTCAGCACTTCTTCCATTGAATTTGATGCCTGGAATTGCTTCCGAAAGTTTTTCTTTTGTATAATCTTTAATAGTCTGCATGTGGTCTGAAAATTCATCCATCTTATTTAATGAAATTTCCAAAGCTTTGCCTAAACCGACAATTCCAGCAACATTTTCCGTGCCCGCTCTTAAACTTCTTTCCTGAGGACCTCCTGTTATGATTCCCTTTAAACCGCTTGACTTTCTTATGAAAGCAAAACCAACTCCTTTCGGACCGTGAAACTTGTGTGCGCTGCATGACGCAAAATCTACTTTGATGTCTTCAAAATCTAGAGGCATGTGAGCCATCGTCTGCACCGTATCTGAATGGAAAAGTGCATTATTCTCTTTACAAAGTTCAGCCACCTTTTTGATGTCAATTAAATTTCCGATTTCGTTGTTGGCGTGCATTAAGCTCACCAACGTTTTTTTATCTGAATTTTTTAAAAGCTCTTCCAGTTTGGCTAAATCGATATCGCCTTTTTCGTTGGGACGGATGTAATTTACCTCTACTCCTTTTCGGGATTTCATATCCAAAATACTTTCAGAAACACATTTGTGCTCCATTGGGGAACTGATAATTCTTTCAACACCCAAATGCGAAACAGCAGATTTAATAATCATATTGTTGGATTCTGTACCGCAGGAAGTGAAAATAATCTCAGCCGGACTTACATGAAGATAATCTGCAACCTGCCTTCTCACATTTTCAATCAAAATTTTAGCTTCCTGACCAAAACTGTGTGTGGATGAAGGATTTCCGAAATTGATTTTCATTGTGCTTACCATTGCGTCTATCACCTCTTCTGTAAGCGGTGTGGTGGCAGCATTATCTAAATATATTTTATTCATTATAATTTGGAATATGTAAGTTTAACTGAGGTAAAAGGTTTATCTGAAGGCACAGAAACAAGCATCCAAGGATTCGAGATCATCATAATTTCCATTCCACCGGATTTGTATTCTGGAACTTCAAGGGTTAAAACGTTATTTTCGACTGAGGCCTTTTTAATTTCTGTAATTCTGTGATCACCGGAACTGAAACTTCCCAAATCGTAAATAATGATTTTGTTTTTATCTGAAATTGCGGGATAGCCAGGCTTGTCGCCGTCTTCGACGGTATTTCTTTTTGCGACTTCGGCCAACAATTGCTGTTGGTCTTTAAGGATAACAAACCCTTCAGATTCGGCACCGCCCTGCGAAGAGGTTATTAAAATATTAGGTTTTAAATCCTGATAAGGTTTATCTGAAACATTTGTTTTACAGCTTAAAATGAAAGCCAGACACAAAAAAAGCAACTTGTTCATTGATTCGGTTTTGATGACTCAAAATTAATGAAAAAATCGGTAATGACCTTCATTTGCCCAGTTCAACATCGGACGGTCGCCTGAAGTATCTCCGAAAGCTATGATTTTATCGAACTTTTCGTCTGAAATTTCTTTTTTTATTCGTTCCAGTTTTTCTGCTTTATTGCAGTTTTTGCCGATAAAATTTCCTGTAAAAACACCGTCTTTAAACTCTGCTTTTGTAGAAATCAATTTCATTTTGAAAGCTTCGGCAAATGGCTGTGCCCAAATATCGAGAGAAGCTGTTACCAAAAAACTTTCAGTGGTTTCTTTGTCGATATTTTTAATGAAATCCAATGCATTTTCCCTAACGATTTTCGGGTAGTGAGCCTCAAAAAACTGTTTGGATTTTTCTTTTATTTTGGTTTCATCCTGACCTTTTAAAATCGATCCGATGAAACTTTTTTTCACCTTTTCGGTTTCAGCAAGTTTCAGTTTAAGCAAAACAAAAAGCGGAATATGTCTTAAAAACTGTATGCGAAATTTAGCAGAATCATAGAATTTAAGATACATAAACATGGTATCTTTATACGTAATGGTACCGTCGAAATCGAAACAATACAGTTTTTTCATTTGTAGCTGGATGTTGGATGATGGATGATGGATGTCTAATGTCTGATGTTATATAATACTTATTATTTAAAACTTTGTCAAAGCAAAATTATTGCGTTGTAAAGCTTTGACAAAGTAAGAAAATTTTACAACTTCAGTTTTTTAAATATAAATTCAGGAATATTTCTGATAATCAACATGATAACACTCCAAATTGGCAAAACATAAATAGAATTTTTTTGCTTTTTAAATGCTTTATAAATACAATCTGCTGCTTGTTTTGGCGTAGCTGTCAGTGCAGGATTCAGCGGTAAACCTTCTGTCATCTTTGTATCCATAAAACCAGGTTTTACTGTCATCACATGAACTTTCTTTTCGAAAAGATAATTTCTAAGGCCGCTCAGATAGGCTGTAAAAGCAGCTTTGGCACTTCCGTAGATAAAATTACTTTGTCTGCCGCGATCGCCTGCCACAGACGACAGACCGATGATTGTTCCTGATCTTTTACTTTCAAATTTCTGTGCAAAAAAGTTGATCAGCGGAACCAGTTTAGAATAATTGATTTCAATAATTCTTGCTGTATTTTTATCGTCATAAAGTCCTTCCTCAGAACCCTCGCCCAGAAAACCTGTTGCACAAAATAATAGATTTGAACTGATTTGCTCCAGTTTTGTATAATTTATTTCTTTTGTAAGATCAATTTCAATAATTTCAGATTGCTGAAAAAATTTCACGTCAATATGCTTTGCAAACCTTTCTGAAGCTTCCCGGCTCGAAGTTAAAAGATAGATTTTTTCAAATTTTTCACCTTCCTGAAGTGCTTTTTCCACAAATGCCTGTGCTACTTCTGAAGTACTTCCGAGAACGATCATATTGTATTATTGTTTAAAATTCTTTTGTGCTGAAGCGAAATGAACTTCGGATTTTCAACATTTTTAAGATAATTGGTCAGTGAAGAACGGCTCATGCTGTCTTTGGTAAGATAAATTTTACCATTATATTCTTCAACAATTGAATCCAGCTGACCGATAAGTTTTTTTAAATTTTTATCAACTTTAAAATCCAAAGCCAAAGAATATCCTTCGAAAGGAAACGAGTTGTAAGCTTCAGGGTTTTCTTTTCCGTAAAGTTTTAAAACGGCTAAAAAAGAACCGCTACCCGAATTTGCAATCGTCTCCAGAATTCTCTGCATCCCCTCTCTGCCTTTATCTTTGGGAATCATCATTTGGTATTGGATGAAACCTTTTTTTCCGTAAATCTTATTCCAGTCATTTACAAAATCAAGCGGATAGAAAAATGTATCGTAATCTGTAAAATTTTTGACTTCCTTTTTTGCCTGTTTTTTATAGTAGAGATAATTAAAAATTTTTACTGTCAAAGAATTCAGCGCAAATCCCGGAAAGTAAAAAGGGACAGTTGGCGAAAATTTCTTTTTCAACCGCAAAGGATTGTTCTTCAGTTTTTCAGGAAGTTCATGAGGAAAAGCGTGTTCGCCGCGCATCATAATACTTCTTCCAAGATCTTTTCCCTTTTGCAGACAATCTATCCACGCGACGGTGTACGTCCAGCTTTCGCTTTCTTCGAAAAGACGGAAAATTTCGTCAAGATTTTCAGCTTTAATGCTTTCCTGACGAATGTAGGCGGACTCAATATTTTTTAATTTAAATTTAACGGAAAGAATAATTCCGGTGAGGCCCATACCGCCGATCGTTGCCCAGAATTTATCCGAATTTTCTTCCCGTGAGCAGGTGATGATTTCACCTTTTTCATTCATCAGTTTAAAATCGATGACATACTCAGAAAAACAGCCTTCAGCATGATGATTTTTACCATGAACATCACTCGCCAAAGCACCTCCAACAGAGATAAATTTGGTTCCTGGTGTTACGTAAAGAAAATACCCCTGCGGAACAGAGATTTCCAGAACGTCAGAAAGAAGAACGCCTGATTCACATTCGATGATTCCGTTTAAACGGTCGAAACTGATGAATTTATTTAATTTTTTAGTGGAAAAAATACTTTCCGCCAATGAAGAATCGCCGTAGCAACGACCATTTCCTCTGGCAATAATCTCATTGTGATTTAAAACAAAATCCTTTATTTTAGAATACTGATCTTCCGAACGCATTTCTTTTTCCACCACGGGAAAATTTCCCCAGTTGGTTACTTTTTTAACAAAATTCGGTTTCATTCTTTAAAATAAATTTGGATTGAAAATGCAATGACCCACAATAAAAGCGTTGCCTGGATATATCTGTCACGGTACACAATTTTGGTCGGTGATTCTGTACGGTTGTACACCAATGTCTGCTGAAGATACCTTAAGAAAGCAAAAACTACAAAAATTACGGTATAAAAAACCCTTGGGTGAAATCTCTGCTGCACTTCCGGTGAAAGAGTAAACATCAGATAACAAATGATTGCCAAAGTTACTGAAATTGACAATGCAATATCTGCAAACTGCACATTGTAGCCGTCTAAAGCTTTTCTGGTTTTCCCTGAAACCTGAGCGTTAATCAATTCTCCACGTCTTTTCCCGATGGCAAGAACCAGTGCGAGAACAAATGTAAGAAGCACTGCCCACTGCGAAATATTAATTCCTGTGATGGAACCGCCTGCCTGAACTCTTAAAACAAATCCTGTTGCAATGATAAAAATATCGATGATGGGAACATGTTTCAATTTGAAAGTATAAGCCAGATTCATCAGAAAATAAATCATAATAATGGCAGCGAATTTCCACATGCTATCCTGAAAGTACATTTGTGAGCCCAAAGTAAAGCTCACATTAATGAGAACCAAAACAGCTAAAATCACCAAAGCCCGCTTCTTTGAAATAGCTCCGCTTGCCAGGGGTCTTCTGCGTTTTTCAGGATGTTTTCTGTCGGCTTCGATATCGTTGTAATCATTTAAGATGTAAACGACACTGGCAGCTAACGAAAAAACTATGAAAGCAACAATACTTTTGAGGAGAAGATCTGTCTGGGTAACTTTACCCGCAAAAAAGAGTGGAACAAAAACAAATAGGTTTTTAACCCATTGTTCTACCCGAAGCAGTTTTAAATATTGTTTCATTTATGTGTAATCAGCTGCAAAAATAATGATTTTGCACAAAAAAACCGCTATAAAAGCGGTTTGGATATTTTAATAAATCAATAATAAATTACTGACCCTGTGCTGCATCGTTGATCATTTTTTCGTTTGCAGTAATTGCAAATTCAACTCTACGGTTTTGTGCTCTGCCTGCATCTGTATCATTGGTTGCTACAGGGTTGGATTCACCTTCACCCAATGCAAATAGCCTTGCAGTTGCGATACCTTTTCCATTTAGATAAGCTTTCACGGAATTGGCACGTCTTTCTGATAATTTCTGGTTGTAATCATCCGAACCTACGCTGTCTGTGTGACCGTAAATATTGATGTTTGTATCTGGATTGTTTTTCAGAACCGTTACCAGTTTATCTAAGTTTGTTTTAGCAGTTGAAGTTAAATCTGAAGAGTTAAAAGCGAAAGTTACAATGCTCTCATTAAGGGTAATTTTAATACCGTCTCCTACTCTTTCTACTTCCGCACCAGGTAAAGTATCTTTAATTTCTTTAGCCTGCTTATCCATTTTATTACCGATAACGTTACCGGCAACACCACCAATCACACCGCCTAAAACAGCACCGAGAGCGGCGTTTTTACCCTTCCCTACATTGTTTCCTAAGATACCACCGATTACGGCACCAGACGCAGCACCTACTGCGGTACCTCTTTGCTGGTGGTTAGAATTCTGTACAGCTTCACAACTTGTAAGCAATAATGCTGATGATAAAAAGAAGCCTGCGATATATGTTTTTGTAAATTTCATTTCAAATAAGTTTTAAAAAATTGATTATTTCATTCCTGTTCTCTCGAAGTTGTAAACAACTCTTACGTTTTCACCGTCGAAAGGAATATTTTGTTCTAAAGAAAACTGGTCTGTAGCCTGTTTTACGAGCGTTAAAGTATAACCAGCCGTATTTTGTTTAGCTTTGGTACCGTCTGCGATCTTTTTGAAATTAAAAGTAGATCCGTTCACTACATCAATTTTAATAGGCTGTGTGAATCCACCGCCACAGTTTCCGCCACCATTGATGGTATAAGCTCCGGTATAATTATTTGGGATCAACCTCCAGTGACTTCCTACAAAGCACTGTGCATCAATACCATCATCGAAAGGTTTTATTTTGAATTTCTTGTCATAATCTATACTCACAATATCATAATCACCTTTCATTTTAAGAAATTCGGATCTGTTTTGCTGTGCGTTTCCTGCATTCTTCACTCCTGAGCAGGAAAGGTTTAGAAGCGAAATGCCTACAAAACCCGTTAATACTAGCTTTTTCATAATTTCTGTTTAATTATTTAATAAAAATTTAAAGACATAAAAAAGTGTGCCAAGATGCCACAAAAATGAAAAAAGTCCGCAAAAAATTGCGGACTTTTCAAGTTGTATAATGCTAAAGTTTATTTTCTCACTGCCTTTTTTGCAGCTTTGGCAGGCTTACTTGCTTTACCTGTATTTCCTTTATAATAATTTGCGAATGCATATTCTGCGGCTTTTTTAAGATCGATAACACCTCCGGCCTGAGAATAATCTGCGAAAGTACCTACTGTACTCAGGTTGCTTGACTTTGTTAAAGACTCAATGATCTGAGCTGGTGTAAGATTTGGCATGTAAGCCAGAAGTACTGCTGCAGCTCCCGCAACTACCGGAGAAGCCATTGAAGTTCCCTGTAAATACTGGTACTCATTTTTTGGAGTTGTAGAATAAATTTCCTGACCCGGAGCAAAAACGTTGACCATTTTTTTGTTATAGTTAGAGAAACCAGCTCTTAGAGATGCACTGTCATTTGTACTAGCTCCCACTACCAAAACATTGCTTACGAAAGGCGCTGCGTCTGTAGCATTTTTAAAGTTGGTAGGGTATGCTGTGTGCTCAGCAACATCCTGATTTTCGTTTCCTGCAGCTTTTACCAAAAGAACACCTTTATCCTCAGCATATTTAAAAGCATCCCAAACTACATTCTTACCTGGAGAAACCGGCTTTCCGAAAGACATATTCAGAACTTTCGCTCCATTGTCTACTGCGTATCTGATTGCATTGGCAACATCCTTATCTCTTTCATCACCGTTTGGCACTGTACGTACAGACATAATTTTTGCTACTTTCGAAGCCACACCGTACTGAACTTCTTTTCCCTGAGGAAGACCTGCGATAATGCCGGCAACGTGAGTCCCGTGTGTCGCATCAGGACCTTCATAATGGTTATTACCATATTTTTTCTCAGAATAATCGTCATAGTTGTCTCCTACAATTTCTTTTCTTGGATCGAAATTAATATCGTACTGCTGCGCCATTGGTGTAAAATGGTCTAGCGCTTCTTTCATCTGCTCTTTCATTGTCTTTTCGAAATCTGTTGCAGATTTTCCGGCAAATTCAGGATTATTCACCACCTGAGTCATTACCTGTAAAGCTCTGGCTTCATTTTGATCAGCCGGTTTGATGGCTTTTACCGTTTCAGCAGTGAAAGGCTTTCCATTCAGCATTTTTACCATGGTAGGAATTGATTCCTGAATCATAGTATATAATTTCACGCTCTGTTGTCCTTCAACACTTTTTTTGCCGTACATTTCTTTTGACTTCATGTACATTGCAAATTCTTCCGGCATTTTTGCCTGATTAGCTTTATTCCTAGTGGAGTCATCACCTTCAAAAATCGGTTTGTATTTCGCAACAACACGTGTTACTTCCATATTGTCTACATCGATGTCGCCATTTTTTCCTCCAATAAAACTCCATCCGTGGATATCATCGATGTAACCGTTGTTATCATCATCTTTACCATTGTTTGGAACTTCATTTGGATTTGACCACATATTTTTTGCCAATCCCGGATGATCTACCTGTACACCACTGTCTAAAACACCAACAATAACTGTTTTTGGCTTTAAACCTTTAGATTCTAAAAATTTATAAGCGTTCTCCGTGTTTACTCCGTATACTTTTGTGGTAGCAAAATCTTTGTGATACCAGGTCATCAGATCTTTATCCGATTTCGGATCTGTCGCTTTTGCAGAAGTTTCCTGTGCATAAGACATGGTGAAACCTGTAAGAAAAACCGCTGCTAAGAATAATTTTTTCATAAGCTGATAATTACATTTTTTAAATCAGATGAAAGTTGATTATCTTAAAATAAATTTTAAATCTTAAGAAATACATCTTCATCCAGGAATTATTTTTTTACATTTTTAATATAAGTAGCTGATTCCGGACCTTTGTTACAAAGAAGATCAATTATGGATAAATCTTTGATAAAACCAAGCTTATCTGAAAATGTCTGATAATACTCTTCCATCTCATATTCAGACTCGTTTTTTGCTGAAAATTTCTCTCTGAAATTCAATACTTCCGGATTTTTGATGTATTCTGTATTCAAAGAATATGCCTTTTGTGATTTCAGAATCTGCTGAATGATTTCAAGACTTTTTAAATTAAAATCCAAAAGAAATTTTTCTTTTGTCTCAAACATCTTTACCAGCTTATCTTCGTAGTATTCAAAATAAGGTGAACTCTGGTACGCTGTTTTTATAGATTTCCAATGAAGATGCTGCCAGTTTTCACGATAAGACATTTCAACATCTTTATAAACTCTCACGCCGTTGTGATTGATTGGAATAATGAGCGAAAGCCTGCCGTTGGCTCCGTAGATGTTGCAACGGTTTCTGTAAGTTTGTTTTGGAAAGTTCTCAAACTGCTCGAAGATGATTTCATTTTCATCATTCAAAAATTCTGAAAACCATGAAATCGGTGGTAAATAAAATACCGGTAGTAGTATATTCTGCATTGTTATATTGAAAAAATGAAGTACTTTTTCAAATACTTCATCTTATATTGATTAAAATTTTTATTATTCTTCCGTTTTATTCTTCTTAAACAGCTTCACAAAATACTCCCAGCCAAAGAAAAGAATTAAAATCATCGCTGCAATCCACCAATACGAAGTTTTATTCGCTTCTCCTGTGTTGGTAGCTTTGAACATTCTGTCCCAACGAACTTTCATTCCAAAAAAACCACCTTTATTTGCCTGATAGCTAGAGCCATTATCTGTGAACGCTCCTTCTAAACTCATCCACGTAAATAATGGTTTACCTACAATGTTTTCTTCAGGTACAAAACCAAAGAATCTTGCATCCAATGAAGCGTCTCTGTTGTCTCCTACCATCATATAGTAATCTTGTTTGATGGTGTAATTTGTGGCAGGTTGGTTGTTAATTAAAATCTGACCGTTATTTTCTGAAACGCTGTTATGCTCGTATTCAGAAATTATCCAGCGGTACATTGGTAAAGTTTCTTTATTGATGGCAACCACGTCTCCTTTTTTAGGAATTCGTACCGGACCGTACCAATCCTGATTCCATGCTTTGTTGACAGGGAAAATTGACTGCGTTGTATCAATTTTTGTTTTATTCTCGTCTTTGTATGCAATTGCTGCTTGACCTTTTTGCATAATATCCTCCTTCATTTCAGTTACCTGAGGAAGTTTTTTAATTTCAGCTGCAGTTTTATCTGTGAGACCCTGAAAAGCATAGATAAATCCATTACCGTCCGGAATTTCCTGTACAGGCAAAAATCCGTAAATATCATATAATCCTGGAATATCTAACTGACTTCCCGTTTTCACTATAAATCTGTGCTGTCTTTCCTGATCACCAAGAACAGTCTCTGGTTTGCCGTTAACAAACAGTCTTCCTCCACGCATTTCAAAAGTTTCACCCGCAACAGCCACACATCTTTTCACGTAAGGATCTTTTCTGTCGATTGCTGTATGAACTGAATCCTGAGGGTAATTGAAAACTACAATATCGTTTCTCTGAGGTTTATTAAACTGAAAAATTCTCTCGTAAGGTAATTTTACACCGTCAACATAAGATTTTCCGTCATTTTTAGGATTTCCGTCTTTTTGAAAATCATAAATAGTTCCCTGTAAGAAAGGTATTGCCAAAGGACGCATCGGCATTCTGTAACCGTAGCTCCATTTGTTCACAAAAAGGAAATCACCAACAAGCAAAGTTCTTTCCATCGATCCTGTTGGAATTCCGAATGGCTGCGTTACAAAAACGTGAATGATGGTTGCGAAAACCACCGCAAAAGTAATAGATCCCATAAATGAATCTTTCTTTTTCGCAGCTTTTTCTTCGTCAGTTAAGAACATGTTTTTTGCCTCCTCATCTTCAATCTCTGCATCTTTCGAATAGTTTACTGACGCCATGTAAATAAATGGCAAAATCACGGTAAGAATCTGATGCTGAACCAAAGTCTTCCCGAATTTTTTCATTAAATAAATATGAAAAACCGACATCATAATTGGCCCTACAATCGGAAGGTAAGACAGAATTGCCCACCATTTAGGATGTTTTGTTTCCTTTAAAATAATAAAGTAATTGTAAAAAGGTATAAACGCAAAAGCAGGATTATATCCCATTTTTTTGAACAGTTTCCACGTTGAAAGTCCCATCAATACAGATAAAATGAGAACGTAAACTGCGTAGGTTAAAAAGTAATTCATAAACTTTGTGCCTGATCTTTAAATATGATTAATGAGAATGTGTAATAAGTAATTTGGGTTTACACAATTCTCTGTTATTAGTAATTAATACCCGATTTTTGTTACAGAATTAAAGTCCTAAAACGTCATTCATCGTAAAAATTCCTTTTTTGTCTTTTATAAATTCTGCAGCGACTACAGCACCGAGTGCAAAACCGTTTCTGTTGAATGCTGTATGTTTAATTTCAATTTCATCCACTTCACTTCTGTAATAAACGCTGTGCGTTCCCGGAACTTCATCTTCACGGATTGCAAAAATCCCCAATTGGTTATCTTTGGTTTCCTCTAATTTCCAGGCATCAAATTTTGGATTATGTTTGAAAATTCCTTCGGCAATCGAAATAGCCGTTCCGCTCGGTGCATCTTTTTTGTGAATGTGATGAATTTCTTCCAGCTGACAGTTGTATTCATCAACATTTTTCATCAAATCAGCCAGCTTTTCATTTAAAGCAAAGAAAAGGTTTACCCCTAAACTGAAATTGGAGCCGTACAAAAATGCAGTTCCGTTTTCTAAAGCAATGCTGTCGATTTCCGCTCTTTTTTCGAGCCATCCAGTGGTTCCCGAAATTACCGGAATTTTATTTTCAAGACATGCTTTGATATTGCTGAATGCCGCTTCAGGAACAGAAAATTCAATCACAACATCCGGATTGTTAAGATTTTCAGCGGTTGGTGTTTCTTTTAAACGGGCAACAATCTCATGACCTCTCTTTTGAGCAATCTCTTCAATTATTTTTCCCATCTTTCCGTATCCAACTAATGCTATTTTCATGTGTACTATTTAATGTATAAAACCGTAATGTACGATGATTACGGTTGAATTTTTCTTAATTTAAAATCTAAAATTTAAAGCCAAACCTGTTTTTGGAGGTTCAGTTCTGAAGTTATCGTAAATAACAGCGGGCGCAAAAGTAAGATCGGGATCTTTTCTGCCTTCGTAAAGATGTGCATCAACTACAGCATCTACAATATTTAAAATATAGATTAATCCTGTAATCGCAATGGCATAATCTCGTTGCCTTTTTACCCTGTCCTGTGCATTTCCCAAAGCAATTTTATCTAAATGTGGTCTGGCATCCACAAATTCATTAGGAGTACCGTTCAGTTTTGCGATGTAATATTCACGGTATTTCAAATATTGATTTTGATTCCAAATGGCTATACCGGCACCGGCACCAACTGCTCCCAAAACAATGGGAACTTTCCAGTATTTTTTATTATAAACCTGCCCCAATCCCGGTAAAACCGCTGAGTACAGACCGGCTTTGGTAGGATTCAGTTTGGTTACTTTAACCTTTGAAGGCGCATTAGCCTTTTCAATTTCCGCTACAATATTGGCATCATTTTTAGGCTTCGCAGCAGGAATACTGTCTTTTGCATAATGATCCAGACGAAGAGAATCAGTGGGAGTTCCAATCTGAGCAAAACTCAAACTGAAAATAGTTACTAAAAAAGTGACGAGTAATTTTTTCATTTACTTGATATGAGACAAAATATACTCAAGTTCATCTTCGTTTTTAAAATCGAGAATTAATTTACCTTTCTTTCCCGTCCCAGTAGTTTTGATTTCAACTTTAACATCCAAAATATCAGAAATGGTTTTCTGAGCTCTTTTAAAATTATTTGAAAGCTCGGCTTTTGCTCTTTTTGCAGCAGGAGATTTTGGATTTTTGATTGCTGTTGCAGCTTGTTCTGCCTGTCTTACATTCAGTTTTTCCTTGATAATTAAATCAAATAAAATCTGCTGATGTTCTTCAGTTTCAAGACTGATGATGGCGCGGCCGTGGCCTGCAGAGATTTCACCACTTCTGATGGCGTTCTGAATATCCGGACTCAATCTTAAAAGCCTGATCGAATTGGTAATTGTACTTCTGTCTTTCCCAACTCTCTGGCTTAAATTTTCCTGCGTAAGACCGATTTCATCCATCAGTCTTTCGTAGGTCAAAGCAATTTCAATGGCATCAAGATCTTCTCTTTGAATATTTTCAACAAGAGCCATCTCCAGAAGCTCCTGATCGTTTACCAATCGGATATAAGCAGGAATTGAAGTAAGACCCGCAATTTTACTGGCACGGAAACGTCTTTCTCCCGAAATAATTTCAAACTTTTCACCGTCTTTTCTCAAAGTAATGGGCTGAATAACCCCTAAATTTGTGATAGATTGCGCAAGTTCGTTTAATGCTTTTTCGTCAAAATAAGTTCTTGGCTGGGTCGGATTCGGATAAATATCTTCAAGGGCAACCTCTACGATATTTCCCACAAATTTATCTGCACCTTCATCGGTAGCAGAATTGATTGTTGCTTTGGATTCTGCACTTAAAATAGCGCCTAACCCTCTACCCATTGCTCTTTTTCTGTCTTTCATTCTTTATAAATGATGATTGATGTATGATAAATGATAACTTAAAAGCTATACTATTATTTTAATTTTTTACTAATTTTTCGTTTTTCAATAATACTTCTTCAGCCAGCTGGATGTATTGAATTGCACCTTTACTCTCTGCATCGTAATTCAAAATACTTTCCCCGAAGCTTGGTGCTTCACTCAGTCTTACGTTTCTGCTGATGATGGTTTCAAAAACCATTTCAGGGAAATGGGAATTTACCTCTTCCACTACCTGATTAGAAAGTCTCAGACGGCTGTCGTACATCGTCAGAAGCAAACCTTCAATATCAAGATCTTTGTTGTGAATTTTCTGAACGTTTTTAATGGTATTCAAAAGTTTCCCCAAACCTTCCAATGCAAAATACTCGCACTGAATCGGAATGATAACTGAATCTGCTGCAGTAAGTGCATTTACAGTAATTAAACCTAAACTTGGTGCGCAGTCGATAATGATGTAATCGTAATCGTCTTTTACGCTCTGCAACGCTTTTTTCATCATGTATTCTCTGTTAACCTTGTCTACGAGCTCAATTTCGGCTGCAACAAGATCAATATGAGAAGGTACAATATCAAGATTGGGCGTGGAAGTCTGTTTTATACAGTTTCTGGTATCCACACTGTGTTCCAATAGATTATAGGTAGAATACTGCACATCATCAACACCCAATCCTGAAGTTGCATTAGCCTGAGGATCAGCATCGATAATTAAAATTTTCTTTTCCAAAACACCCAGTGCAGCTGCAAGATTTACAGCAGTGGTTGTTTTACCAACGCCTCCCTTTTGGTTAGCGATTCCTATGATTTTACCCATTATTAGAACTTTAAGGCTCAAAAATACACATTTTTCTCTGCTTTGTACGAACAGATAAAATCAAAAATGAGTTAAAGTATTGTTAACAAACGGTTTAAGCTAAAAAAAAATTATCCACAAAAAAAATTCTTTGTGGATAAGTTTTATAAATTAATGACCTGAAATTTACTGGTCGAATTTCATTTTAACAGGAAATTTGAAATAACTTCTTACTGCCTGACCGAATTTATCTTTTCCTGGAGTCCATTTTCCTTTTATACTCATGATTGTACGGATAGCTTCCTTGTTGAAATCTGCATTTTTACCATCAGCTTTTAAACCTGAAATAGTCCCGTCTTTCTCTACAATAAATGTTACTGTGGTAGAAATTACACCTTCATTTTCAAAATCTGCAGTATCAAATTTATCAATTACTTTATTTCTGAAGGCATCAATACCACCTATAAAATTAGCTGCTACTGATAATTCATTAGTGCCTACAACTCCGTCACCAGCGGGTTTAATAATCACAGGGTCTTTCACAGGTACTTCGCTTGTACCCTGTTGAGGTGTGATGGTTGTCGGCTGATTTTGGGTAGTCACTGCACCATCAGGATTATCTACAGTTCCGGCAACAGCATCGTCTGGTTTTTTAGTTGAAATTTTTGAATCATCTGCATTTCTTGTAGGATTAAGCTCACGGTTGTCGAAAGTTTTAATGTTCTGAGCTGCGGGCTTTGCAGCTTGAGTCTCCGGCTTTACAACTTCTGGCTCCGGTTTTTTATCTGGAACTTCATAGATTCTGTCAAGTTCAATAAATGGAGGTGACTCATCTACAATCACTTCTCCTTTTGGTGAAAAAACAAAAGCCGTTAATGAAACTCCGGCAATAACGACTAGACTTAAGAATAATGATTTGGCTAAAATTCTGTTTGATTCTGTTCTTAAATCATAAGCTCCGTACTCTTTGTTGCGGTGCTCGAAAACGATTTGATTAAAACTTAATTCTGGGTCTGAGAATAAATGTTTCATAATGTAATGCATTAAAGGATTTTTAAAATAATTAATTTTCAGAGTATCATCTGATAATGAAAAAACGTATCAAAATTTTTGCCAAATAATTGATAATTTCACAAACTAATATGCAAAACATTGATAAAATTAAAATTTCAACTGTTTAAAATAAAAAAGATCAATTAGAGATGATTTTTAACAAAAAGAATCCGTCTCACAACAAAATTTGAGGCGGATTTTTTATTTCAGTAAAATGTATATTATTTTGGAAAATAGAAAAAGTTGTCCTCTTTAGGCAACTTTCTTTCTTAGATTGTGTGCTAAAGCGTGTAAACCGAACTCCAATTCTACTTTTTTCAGACCTTTGAGGGTAAACCGCTTAAAATTATTGCAATGTTTGAGATGTGCAAACACAGGTTCTACTTCAACCGAGCGTTGTTTTCTTTTTTTAATGCCTTTTTCACTGTTTAAAAGCTTTCGTATTTTCTCTTTGTAATCTTCCAAATGATGGTTCCGTTCGATGCTTCGGTTTTCTTTGGAACTGTGGCAAACGCCTCTAATTGGGCATCCATAGCAGTTTTTAGCCTGATAATGGGAGAGCTTTTGAGGATAACCGGTCTTGGTTTTGCGCGTGCTTTCGTGCGTTTTTTCCATCTTTTGTCCCATCGGACAGATATAAAAATCGCCTTCCCCGTTGTAATGCAGATTTTCTTTGCTGAAAGTCTTGTGTTTCGCCTGATAATGGGCATTCTGCTCTTTGTCGAAAGTATTGTATTTTACAAATGGTGTAATATTGTTCTGTTCCAATAATTCGTAGTTCTGCTCGCTTCCGTACCCCGCATCGGCAGTGAGTTCTTCCAACTCTTCCATTCTTTTTTTACCAAACAATTTCTCAAAATTTTCCAAATGACGCTCCAAAGTATTGATATCATTGGTTTGCTGATGGATGGTATAATTGACGATGATTTGATTTTGACTTCGTCGAATCTTCGATTTCTGTGGAAATCTGTGCATTATAAGCCGGTTTGAGCTGTCCATTCATCATGTGATCGTCCTTCATTCTCATGAAAGTAGCATCTTCATCGGTCTTGCTGTAGGAATTCCGCTCTGCTAAAATAGCTTCCTGAGCTTCGTATTTATCGAGGTTTTTCTCAAAATTGTTTTTAATGTAATTCAGTTTGGCTTTGGCTTTTTTGTCGGAATCGGTTTTACCCCCGCTGCCTTTTAATTTGGCATTGATATTTTCTGCCGTTTGCCGGATTTTTTCTTTGCTGATCTCTTTGAACTCCGGCGGTTCAGGGTCTTTATCTTCTTCCTTTGCCACACTTTGAGCGTATTTCCAGAGCTCTTCCAGTTGACGAAGCATTTTTTCTTTGTTGGTTTTGATGGAATTTGCCCAGACAAAAGTGTAGCGACCCGCCTGTGCTTCAATTTTGGTTCCGTCTACAAACACCTGTTTCAGGCTCACCAAACCTTCTTCTGCCAAAAGCAAAACCACCTGGGAGAAAATATTTTTGAAGGCGGCTTCAAGTTTATGGGTTCGAAAACGGTTCACGGTATTGTGATCTACAATACTCATGTTGGAGAGCCACATGAAGTTGATGTTTTCACGAAGCGCTTTTTCGATTTTCCGCGATGAATAAATATTGTTCATATACGCAAAAACCATCACCTTGAGCATCATCACAGGGTGATAACTGGGATTTCCTTCTTTACTGTAAGCTTTCAGGAGCGGGTCAATGTTTACCTTCTCCAAAATATCATTAACGATCCGAACAGGATGATTTTCGGGAATCAAATCCTCAAAACTATAAGGAAACAAAACCAACTGATTTTGATTATAATGCTTAAAATTCATAAACAACTATCTGATTATCAGATATAAATATACGAAATCCTGCAATAATTACCAAAAAAAAACCGCCTCAGTTGTGAGACGGATTCTTCAATATTATTCTTTTACAAATTTTAAATTCTTATCACGGATCTGGAATAAATAAATTCCGGGGGAAAGATTTGAAATATTGATAGGTTTTGTCGGATGATAAACTCCGCTTTTCACCAAACGGGCATCAGCAGAAAAGATTTTAAAATCTGCTGACTTTTTCACACCTCTCAAATAAATTTCACTCTTAGCAGGATTTGGATATAATCCAAAATTTCCAAGGTCGATTTCTTCAATTCCTAAAGATGAATCTTGTATAACAGTAGAGTTTTTTTCTAAAATCTGATATTCATAATTAAATTCAACACTCGCAACAGGGAAACTCACTGTTTCTGTAAAATACTGATTATTAACAGTATTATTCAAAGCAAAGTAAGCTACCTGACCTCCGGTTCCGTTTACTTTAATAGGCAAAGGCATGTCGAAGAAATTTACAGAAGTATGACTTTGAGTTTGCGCCGCTCTAAAAGTTAAAGTATTTCCCGTTTGCTTCCAGCGAATGTCGTAGGTTGGATAACCCTGCCCATAAATCCAGTCATTAAAAAATTCTGTAAAATCTTTACCGGTAGATGTTAAAACAGAACCTTTAAAATCATTTGTCACTGCGTAGTTATAAGCAAGATTTGGTCTTGCATGATAGTCTTTTAACATATTGTAAAAAGCAGTTTCGCCTAAAATCCACTTCATCATTCTGAGAACATAAGCACCTTTAGAATAAGACAGTCTTCCGCTGAAAATTGTTCCCACACTTCCCAGATTGGCATCAGCCACGTACACGCTTCCGCCAGGCTGACTTGTGATGTAATCCCGCTCGCCGATGAGATAGTTCATAAATTGTGTATTGGTCATTATTAGTTTTTCATAGGCAACATGCTGACCGAAAGTAGCAAAACCTTCATTCAGCCATATGTCATTCCATGCTCCGCAGGTTACCTTGTCGCCAAACCACTGGTGAGCAAGCTCGTGGGCAATCAAGCCTCGATCCCAACCTCCCATTGACGACATCGTTTGGTGCTCCATTCCACCGCCATACATAAACTGCATGTGACCATACTTTTCGTTTCTGAAAGGGTAAGGTCCGAAATAAGTCTCAAAAGTTATCATTACCTGCTTTGTCCATTCAATATTTGACATACTTGACGGATCAGCTGCTGTGGAAGGATATACATAATTGATGTACGGAAACGGCGGTGTCCCAATTACATCTGTAAGCTTTGTAAAATTTGTAATTGAAATCGCAATGAGATATGCTGCGGTTGGATATTGAGTACGCCAGAAAGTTCTTTTTAAACTTCCCGGAAGCGTGGTTTCAGACATCAGTGTTCCGTTTGAGGCAACGTTGTATTGCGAAGGTGCTGTTATTTTAATATCAAACCTTTCAATTTTATCATTCAGACTTTGTTTTGTTGGAAACCAGTCCTGAGCTCCATAAGGCTCACTGAGAGTGGCCATTACCGGAGTTCCTGCCTGTGTGCCTGTTGAAAATGCATTGAGTGCTGTTGACGGAGCACCGCTGTAATTGATTGTAAGTGAATCTAAAACATTTGCAGAAATCGGGTTTTGAAAGTCGATTTTCACTTCTTTTGTTGCAAGCTGCTGAAAACTAAGATTGACACCGTGATATTGAACCGAAGAAACAGTAAGCGTGTTTGAAAGATCAAAATAAATGCTGGTCATCGCCTGATTCGGTTTGAAATGCGATGTTACAGAGCCTGATACGTTGTAATTCGCAGGATTTAAAGATAAATCCATTCTCTGATACTGCAAATCGTAGTTAAGTGTGTTAGGATTCGTATTTCCCGCATTCATTTTGGCTGCGAAAGATTTCATTTCCTTGCTTCTCAAGCCTTTCATATCGATATTCATGTCTTGAGCTGAGAATATGTGAAGTATAAAACTCACGAGAAAAAGAATATATATTTTTTTCATTAAATCATTATTAATATTACATCAAAGATAAAAAAAACCTCTCAATCACAGATTAAAAGGTTTTAAAGTTTATTTAAAATTAAATTTTTACAAATCTAAAGTTGGCTCGATCAACTGCTCCATTCTCTTCTTTACCATATCCACCGAACCGGCGTAATTATTAACCAATAAAGAGAATACCAAAGTTTTTCCGGAATTGGTTTTAATGTAACCTGCAAGCGCTTTTACCTTATTTAAAGTTCCTGTTTTGGCAAAAACCTGTCCGTTTCCGGTCTCCAAAAACATTCTTTTTAAGGTTCCGGATTGTCCACCAATCGGAAGAGAATTAAAATAAGTCTGATAATATTTCGTTCCCATCAATGAAGTAAGATATTTCACCTGAGAAATCGGCGTTACTTTGTTGCTTCTTGAAAGACCACTTCCATCCATGTAAGTAAGGCCTTCAAGGTCAAAAGCTGCATCTTTTAAATGGTCTGTCACCACTTCTCTGCCAGCTTCTGTAGTCTGATTTCCCTTTTTAAAGTAACCAACTGTTTTCAGCAAAGCTTCAGCAAGTGAATTGTCACTTCTCTGGTTGGTGTAATAAACAATATCGGCTAAAGTAGGAGATTTGTAAACGCTTAATGTTTTTCTGGATTCAGGCTGACCGTCTGTAGTTTTTGTCTGCACCTTTCCAGTCACACTTAAACCGTTTTTGATCAAACTTGCTCTGAAAGTATTGGCAAGATAAGCTGGTGCATCAGGTAATTTTGTTGTTAAAATTCCAGCCCCATCATACTTTTCAGCATAGACCATCTGATTGGTGTATGGCGAAACGTAGAAATATTTTTTATCATTACTGAGCGTAGCATTTTTCTTAACAATCAGTTTCTCATTCATCGGATTGATTTCCTGAGTAGTACCTGCCGGCAAATAGTAATTATTGTTTTCCAACCACACAACATTTTCCGGAAGTCTCGTAATGTTACCTTTGAAAAGCGCTGTCTGAATGACAATATCACCGTTTACCTTTTTTATACCTTCTCTTGAAAGTCCATCTGTGAAATCTGTAATAATTTCCTTATAAGACCATGCACCGGCTTTGTTGGTTCCCAAAGACGGGTCACCACTTCCGATAATGTAAAGATTACCGTTCAAAACTCCGTTCTCGTCAACTGTTCCTGAATATTCAAGTTGCGTCATCCAACGGTAGTTTTCACCCAAAAGACTCAAAGCTGTTTCCGTAGTGAGCAATTTTGTTGTGGACGCCGGTACCAAAGGTGTATTTTCATTATAAGATGAAATTATCTTTTTTGTTTTCGGATCATAGATTACAAATCCCCACGTTGCGTTTTTCAGCACGGGATCGGCCATCATTGTGTTTACATTGATATCTACAAGCTCTTTAGGAGACAGGATTGTCTTCTCAATCATCGCAACCGGCGACGGAAGGTTAAAAGATTTCTGACTGTCTGAACTGGGATTAAAAAGAACTGTAGAAACGGTATTCTGAGCAAGGAATAAACCAGATGCCAATACCGCAATACCTGAAATGTATTTTTTGAAATTTACCATCAATTTTTTCTTTTTTGTCTGTATTTATGATTGAATTGCAAGCAGGAAGTTAAACCAATTGTTTGCAGCCAAACATATAACCAACGATCAAAAGTAGAAAATATTGTTAGAAATCAGCACATTAGAGACTGATAAAAGCAATTAAAATATGTTAAACTTTGTTAAAAGTCTATTAATACGTGTTTTTTGACGCTCTGGTAAGCTGTGATCTCATCAAACTCTTCGATGCTTTTTAAAACTAATTTTTTAAACGAAGCATACTTGTTTCCTCTGGGAAGTTTAATTAAAATCTGGAACTGAAACATATTATTTATCTTAAAAACAGGAGATTTTTCAGGACCTAAAACACATTCTTCCGGTAAATACTTCCGCAGAACAGAACCCATAAACTGCGATGCCCGCGTAATTTTGTCTTCTTTCCTATGACTCAGCTGAAGCATGATCATCTTTGTGTACGGCGGATAGTGAAATTTCTTCCTTTCCTGTAAAAAATAATCATACGTTTTTGCAGCATCATTCATTTTAATTAACTGGAAGACAGAATGATCAGGATTATAGGTTTGAATTAAAATTTTTCCCTGTCCAGACACACGGCCAGCCCTGCCTGAAACCTGAGTAATTAACTGATAAGCACGCTCTTCTGCTCTGAAATCCTGCACGTACAGCATAGAATCTGCTTTTGGAATTGCCACCAATTCGATATGATCAAAGTCCAAACCTTTGGAAATCATCTGCGTTCCAACTACTATATCGGTTTCTCCTTCTTCAATTTTTTCGTAGAGTTTTTCGTAGGCAAATTTTTTACGCATCGAATCCACATCCATTCTGTCAACTTCGTTGTCCGGAAATAATTTTGAAACTTCCTCGTGGATCTGTTCTACACCAACGCCTCTTTCGTTAAGGTTTTCTGAAAAACATTTCGGGCAGGCCTTTGGTTTTGAAGCCCGCTGTCCGCAGTAATGACATTTCATCTCGTTGGCAGATTTGTGATACGTCATCACAACGTCACAGTTTGAACAGTAATTGACGTAACCGCACGATTCACATTCAACAACATTGGCGTAACCACGGCGGTTGTGAAGAATAATGCCCTGATTATTTTCGTCTACAGTTTTTTTTAGCTCCTCCAACATTCTGAAAGAAAAATTTCCATTAACGTGTTTGGAATCCTGAGCTTCCTTAAAATTAATCAGTTCAAAAACAGGTAACTCAACTTCGCCAAATCTTTTATCTAAAAAAACATATCTCAAACGGTCTTTCTGACCTAAATAATAAGATTCTACCGACGGGGTTGCCGAACCTAAAATTACGTTGGCGTCATAGAGATTTCCAAGAACCAAAGCTACATCTCGCGCATTGAAATAAGGCGAAACATCTTTCTGTCGATAAGCAGAATCGTGCTCTTCGTCGACAATGATTAATCCTAAATTTTCATAAGGGAGAAATAACGCGTTTCTGGTTCCAATCAGGATTTTAATATTATTTCGGCTGATTCTCTTCCAGACCTCTACCCTTTCAAAATCGGTCAGTTTTTGATGGTAAAATCCGATCTGGCTGCCGTATTTTTTTTCTAAACGCTGCGTAATCTGTTTGGTTAAAGAAATTTCTGGCAACAGAAAAAGTACATTTTTGCCCTCAGCGATGCATTCTTCAATTTTTTCTAAATAAATATGGGTTTTCCCTGAAGAAGTTACTCCGTGAAGTAAAACGTTTTTGCCTTCTTCAAAAGCAGCGTCGATTTCTTCTTTTGCAGCCTTTTGAATATCCGAAAGTTCTTCAATCTCTTCAATTTCCCCGCTGTAACTTTCGATTCTGTCTTTTTGCCTATAATATTCTTCGATAAAACCTTTATCTGCCAAAGCTTTAAAATGAGAAGATGAAAAATAGCCGTCTTCAAAAAGCTCTGATTTTTTTAAAGGCTGATTTGGATTTTCAGTCTGTTTTTCGAGGATGTGAAGAAATAATTCTTTCTGTTTTCTTGCTTTTGTCAGGCCTAAAAGAATTCCGGTAAAACTTTCATTTTTCAAAACCTCATCGTTGATTTTTACGTAAGCGACTTCTTTGGCTTTGTATTTTTCAGCAACTTTTTCATCAATTTCAATATATTGAAGATCAATCAATGAATTAATGGTTTTGATAATATCCTTTTTAGGAATAAACGCTTCAATATCAGTCAGATTAATCAACTGACGAACCTCAAGCGCCTGAATAAGATACATTTCGTTGACATCTAGAATCTCAAAATTAATGACTGCGTTGGGTTTTAATTTTAAATAAGTTTCACTTTCCAGTTTTAAAGAAGATGGAAATGCAAAACGGTAGATCTCGCCCAAACTGCACAGATAATAGTCAGAAAGCCAGTTCCAGAACTTGATCTGCTCTTCAGGAACAATAGGTTTGCTGTCTAAAATACTGATGACTTCCTTGGCCACAAAATTTTCCGGAGCCTGATCATGAAGTTCAAAAACAATTCCTGTATAGATTTTTTTTCCTCCAAAAGGGACGAGCACACGCATTCCGCTTTGAATCTGTTCAATAATTTCTTCCGGAACTTTGTAGGTGAAAGATCCTTTGAGGTTGAGCGGTAAAATAATCTGGGCGTAGTGCAAAAGAGAAATTTAAAAGTGTAAAATTAATTGTTTCTGAAGAGAAGTGCAATTTTTTTTAGGTTGGGGATTAGGTTGAGGTTAAGTTTAAGGCTAAGGTTCAGCTTATGCTCGAAAATAGAATATCCACTTGCAACCCTGCCAGCGTTTGAAACGCTGGCAGGGTTTATTGTTGAAAAAAACCTTCAAGGTTTCGGAAACCTTGAAGGTTTAGTGCGCTAATTCATTGTATCCAACAAAGTCATCACCTCGATTTTTTCCAAAGGTTTCGAAAGCTTGATTCTTTTTGAAGTTTTGGGAAGCAAATCAAAAAAGTTGTCAGAAAAATGACTATCGCCCATTAAATAGACATCTTTCGCCAGAACATCGGTAGAGATTTCAATTTCTGTGGAAGATATTTTCCTGATTTTTATGTTGGGCTTAGTGAGTTTTAAATCTTTTGGTTTTGCGAAGAAATGAGTGTTTTCAGCAATGATTTTCTGATTTGCATCTTTTAAAGTTAGTTTTACAAAGACTTCATTTTTATCTGTGTCCGGAATTAAATTTTCGATTTCAGTAGGATCAAATTTAAAAATACCATTCAAAATTTTTCCGTCTGGAACATTAATGACTTCTCCAACGATTTCACCAGTCAGCTTTAAAGCCTGAATTTCAATGTAAACATCTTGAAATTTATTTACCCCATCATTAACTCCGTAGAAATTTAAAACTCCATCCTTTTCTTCCGTTAAAATCACCTGATTTTCAAAACTTCTTTTCACCTGATAATGTAGCGCTTTCCAGTTACCCAAATAATCAATCGATGACCATGAAATGACAGGCCAGCAATCGTTCAACTGCCAATACAAAGTTCCCATGTTGTAAGGTTTTGCTCTACGATGAGCTTCAATTGCAATCTGCATTCCACGAGCCTGAAGCAGTTGGGAAACGTAATTGTATTTCACAAAATCCTTTGGAACCACATAATCACGTTCCATGTATTTCTGAATAATTTCGAATCCTCTTGCGTTTTTTTCGTGTGCTTTAATCGTTGGATTTTCTAAACTCAAATCTGATAGTCCTGAAAACATTGATTTTACCGCTTCCAGACTTGGCATTCCCTGAAAACCATATTCAGAAGCAAATCTCGGAACTTTTTCATTGTAAATTTCAAACGGAAATTCGCCCCACCAAACGCCCCAATAATGAGAATCGCCTTCGGTTAAGCTTTCTTTGTGCCCCCAACCGATCGACGGTGACGTCGGCCAATAGATGTTTTTTTCTGAAGTTAAATTTTCTTTCAAAGCATTTGGAATAACTTCGTGGAAAACCTTTTTGTAATCTTTCCAGACCTGAAGAGAATCTTCTTTTGAATATTTGAACTGCTTCTGATAACCCCAATTGACGATGGCTTCATCAATTTCGTTATTTCCGCACCACAAGGCGATTGACGGATGATTTTGAAGTCTGTTGACCTGATCTTTGACTTCCTCTTTTACATTATTTAAAAACTCTTCGTCTGACGGATAAAAACTTCCGGCAAACATAAAATCCTGCCAGATAAGAATTCCGTTTTCGTCGCAGGCTTTGTAGAATTCGTCATCTTCGTAAATTCCGCCGCCCCAGACGCGGATCATGTTCATGTTCGCATCTTTGCAGTCTCTGATGAGTTTTCGGTATTTTTCTTTTGTAATTCTCGGTGTGAAACTGTCGGAAGGTATCCAGTTGGTTCCTTTCGCATACATCGGATTTCCGTTGACTTTAAAGTAGAAAGTTTTGCCTTTTTCGTCTTTATCCTGGATTAACTCGATGGTTCGAATTCCCGTATCAACCAATTTTTGATCAAGAATAGTATTTTCCTTAAAAATCGATATCGCAAACTGATATGAATAAGCCGTTCCAAAACCATTCGGCTGCCACAATTTCGGATTTTTAATATCGAATGGAAATTCAATTAAATTTCGTCCTTTTTTTAAACTGAAATTTTTTGATGAACTATTTACGAGCACGCTATAATTACCATCTCGTTCAACAAAAATTTCGGTATGAAAAACGAGATTTGCAACTTCTTTAGTTACTTTTTTCTGTTCGATTTTTATATTTTCAAATTTAGCATGATTCCAAAAATTCAATTTTACATCCTTCCAGATTCCTACAGTGACTAATCTGGGTCCCCAATCCCAACCAAACTGGTATTGGGCTTTTCTCACAAAACTTCTCGGAGATTCCGGCATCGTAAACGGAACTTTTTTAGCTAAATCTTTCCCGATATTGACTGATGATTTAAATTTTACTTGTAAAACATTATCTCCAACTTTCAAATCACTTTTCACCGGAATTTTCCATGTTCTGAACATGTTGTCTGTTTTCTTCAGCAGTTTTCCGTTTAAATAAATCTCTGAATAGGTATCCAATCCATAAAAAACCAGTTCAGCATTTTGATTTTGTAATTCTTTTGCGGAAATTTTAAAAATTGTCTGATAATCCCAGTCTTCATTTTCAACCCACTGTACTTTTTTCTCGTTTTCATCTTTGTATGGATCGGGGATGAGCTGATGATCCATTAAATCCAAATGAACCGTCGAAGGGACCGCTGCGGTCAGCCAGTTTTTTTCTTTGGTGTTTTTGAACTGCCATTTTTCTGTTGACAGATTCCGCTCGGAAAACTGTGCACTGATTAATGTTTGAATGAAAAATAAAGCAAAAAGGATGGTTTTGTTCATTTACAATTTATTTACAATTCTGTGAATTCCGTCTTTGATTAATGGTGTATTAAAATTAATCAATAGACCTAGTTTAATATTGGTCAATTTTAAATAAGTCAAAACCTGCGAATAAAAAATAGGATGAATTTCTAAAACAGATTTCACCTCAATAATTACCTTGTTCTCAACAATTAAATCAATTCTGTAGGCATTTTCTATTATTTCACATTTATATTTTAAAGGAAGTACCACTTGACTTTTAACCTTAAAACCAAGTTCTCTCAACTCATAGGTCAGAGCTGCTTCGTAAGCGCTTTCCAGCAAACCAACTCCTAAAGTTTTGTGTACTTCTAAAGCCGCACCTATTATTTTATAGGATAATTCGTTTTCTGTCATTCGTGTTTGTGTTTTATTTTGTGTTTGTTATTAAACGCAAAGATTATCTTTCTTTATTTATATTTAAAGAGGCAAAGTGTAGCAAACAAGTTGCTTAAGCTTGAAAACACATGCGCTTTACAAAATTGTTTATTTATTCTTTTTTTTGCTTCCTAAATTGATGATATTTTCACACATAACTATATTTTCACGCTTAGACGACTCGTTCGTCATTCTTTGCTCCTTAAATATGCAGATTTAAAAATAAACTTTGCGTTTAATTATGATTTAAAATCTACAAATTAACCTTCAATTTTTTAATCTCCTCAGCATTGGCAAACGATTCATAAGACAACACCGCCGAAGAGTGAAAATATTTCCCACCCGTCACATTTTTCAATTCTGAAATATTATTCGAACGCACACCGCCGCCGATTAAAATTTTAATATCATCGCCACAATTTTCAATGAGTTTTTTTAAGTTTTCTTTTCCTTCCATCGCAGAATTTTCTCCACCGGAAGTGAGAATTTCCCTAAAACCCAATTCGATCAGTGTTTTTGCCGATTCAAAAATATTTTTTGTCCTGTCGATTGCACGATGAAAAACGCATGGTTTACCGTTGGCCAGATCAACCAAAAGTCTGTTTTTCTCATAATCAATTTCCTGATTTTCATCTAAAATTCCGAAGACAAAACCATCAGCTTTGGCTTTAGAAAATTCAATAATATCTCTTTGCATCCGCATAAATTCTGAATCGCTGTACATAAAACCTCCGCCAACAGGGCGAATCATCACATGAATAGGTTTTGAATATTTATCTTTTAAATATCTTAACTCTTCAAGATCAGGCGTAATTCCACCAGAATTGATGTCTGCGCAGAATTCAATTCTGTCGGCAACGGAATTCAAGGCTATTTCAGCGGAAGTGATATCGAAAGTGGCTATTTCTAAAAACATAGGTTGATTTGAGATTTGAAATTTGAGGTTTGAAATTTGAGTTTCGGGGTTCGGGATTCGAGGTTTGAGGTTCGAGGTTAGGGATTTATGACTAAAATCCTGCACTTGGCTCTTTTTACTTTTTTCTTGGCTCCTTTTACCTGACTCTTTTTACTTTTTCCTTGGCTCTTTCCCTTACTTTAAAGCAAATTCAGGCTTCTCCAGACGGTTTCCTTTTTGATCGTAAACCGCAAAATTAAACCCGTCCTGAATGCAGTAGGAGCCGTATTCTCCTTTTTTATTGATGGCGATAAATCCTACCTGAATATCTTTTAAATTTTTATTTCTTCGCTGAGTAATTTTTACGATTCTCTCAACCGCTTCTTTACAGGCCTGCTGCGGATTTCTTCCCTGTCGCATAAGCTCAACTACGAGATGAGTTCCAACTGTTCTGATGACTTCTTCGCCATGTCCTGTCGCCGTGGCTGCACCCACTTCATTATCAACGAACAAACCCGCACCAATAATCGGCGAATCTCCTACTCTGCCGTGCATTTTGAAAGCCATTCCGCTGGTCGTACAGGCTCCGGAAAGATTTCCCTGAGCGTCCAGGGCAATCATTCCAATCGTGTCATGATTTTCTATGTTTACGATGGGTTTATATTTGCTGTCTTTCAGCCATTCCTTCCACTCTTTTTCGGATTCTGCAGTGAGAATATTTTCTTTTTTAAAACCTTGGGAAACGGCAAACTGAAACGCTCCGTTGCCCACCAGCATTACGTGAGGCGTCTTTTCCATCACCATTCTTGCTACAGAAATCGGGTTTTTAATATTTTCAAGACACGCCACAGAGCCAATGTTGTAATTTTCATCCATAATACAGGCATCCAGCGTCACCCTTCCGTCTCTGTCGGGGCGACCTCCGTAGCCGACGCTTCTTTCATTCGGGTCATTTTCGACCAGACGGACGCCTTTTTCAACTGCATCCAAAGCTCTTCCGCCTTTTCCTAAAATTTTCCATGCTTCTTCATTGGCTTTTAAACCAAAATCCCATGTCGAAAGAACGATCGGTTTATTGATCAAAGTATTTTCATTTTCAGGAACTTCTTTAGCAATTAAATCCAATGGATTCAGTAATAAAGCCGATGATAAAATCCCTGTGGTTTTTAAAAATTTTCTTCTTGAATTCATTCTTTAGTTTAAGGTTTGGTGTTTTGTGTTTAAGGTTTCTTCAATTAAGTATTCTTTCTAGCTAAAATTTAATGTCTGTCGCAGCATAAAACATTAAACATTAGACATTAGACATTAAACTTACCGCGCTCCAATTTCATCTACAAAAAGCCACGCTTTGGAGTCTGCGCCTGGATTTCCTGCGGGAATAATTCCTGCGTTTTCTATTTTAATTTTAATGAATTTAGCATTCTGATCTCCTACTTTAAGATTGATCTTTCCTTTTGCTGAAAGAATTTCCTCTTTCCCAATTTCTTTAATGGTTTTAAAATTTTTGCCGTCATCAGAAATTGAAACCGTGGCAGATTTTGCCAGATGAATCCAGCTACCCTTGTTGTCTAATGTATTGAAATAAACTTCTGAGAAACTTGTTTTTTCGCCTAAATCAATTGTCGCAACAACATCTTTTCCCTGAAAACCAAGCCATGTTTTTCCCAATTGTTTCACGTTACCGGTAATTCCGTCAACTAAAGTGAAAGCTCCGCCAAAAGAATAATTTTCGCTGGGCTGATTTTCCAAAGTAATTTTTTTACCAGTCGTTTTTGAGGTGGAAAAATTCTGAGAAGAAACTGCAGATTTCAATTCTTCATTTTCAAAATAAGCTGATTTTATGGTCATCACTTTGGAAACCGGAATCGCATTCTGATAGGTTGTAGAACTGGCTTTTGGCTCGCTACCATCAGTTGTAAATTTAATTCCGTTTGGATTTTGTGAAGTTGAAAGTTCGTAGGAAACACCGTTTTTATTTGGAATTACTTTTCCCGCGATATTGTAGATACTTTTAGCATAATTAATGTTCATTTTATCTAAAATTTTAAAATGCTCCACTACTCTGTTTTCAAATCCTTTATAATTTTCGGGTTTTGAAGTTCCCCAACCTACTTCGGAAAGCGCGAATAACCTAGGGAAAATCATGTATTGAACCTGTTTAAAATCCAGAATATATTCCGTCCATAAATTTGCCTGAACTCCCATAATGTATTTCGACTGCTCTGCATTCAATTCAGCAGGAATCGGATTATACGAATAGACCTTATCCAAGGGCGTAAAACCTCCGAACGCATTGGGTTCAGTCTGCGGATCACCCTGATAATGATCAAAATAACAGTAAGCTCCAGGCGTCATCACGGCGAAATGATTGGTTTTTGCGGCTTCAATTCCACCTTTGATGCCTGTCCAGCTCATTACTGCGGCATTGGGTGCCAATCCACCTTCCAGAATCTCGTCCCAGCCGATGATTTTGCGGCCTTTTGAGTTGACATATTTTTCAATTCTCTGGATGAAGTAACTTTGTAGACCATGCTCGTCTTTCAGATTGTGTTTTTTGATTAAAGCCTGACAGTGTGCACATTCTTTCCATCTTGTTTTCGGGCATTCGTCGCCTCCGATGTGAATGTATTGAGAAGGGAAAAGCTGAATAACCTCATCCAAAACATTTTGTAAAAAAGTAAAAGTTTCTTCCTTGGGACAGAAAACATCATCAAAAACGCCCCATTTTGTTGCTGCTTCGAAAGGTCCTTTGGTACACGCCAATTCAGGGTAAGCCGATAAAGCTGCCAAAGCGTGACCCGGCATTTCAATCTCAGGAACGACGGTAATGTGTCTTTCAGTTGCATATTTAACAACCTCTTTTATCTGTTCCTGAGTATAAAAATAAGGCCCGTACGGTTTTCCGTCAAAAGTATTGTCAACGTACGCTCCAATCATGGATTCTTTGCGTTTTGAACCGATTTGAGTAAGCTTTGGATATTTTTTAATCTCGATTCTCCAACCCTGATCGTCAGTTAAGTGCCAGTGAAAAGTATTGAGTTTGTACATTGCCAGATAATCGATGTATTGCTTTACTTCTTCAACTGTGAAAAAGTGGCGGCAGACGTCGAGGTGCATTCCGCGCCAAGCGAATTTGGGCTCGTCTTCGATTTTTAATATGGGAATTCTTCCGTTTTTATGAGTTTCAAACAATTGAATTAAAGTTTGAATAGCTAAAAAATATCCTTGATCTGTGTACGATTTTATATGAATCTGTTTTTGCGAAATCTCGATTGCATAATAATCTTTATTGACATTTACTTTCTTAATTAATTTAGAATACAAAAGGTTGGCATCTTGATTCTTGCTATTTGTAAACTCTATATTTAATCTTTTCTTTAAAAATTCAGTTTCTTTTTTGGGGAGATTATCTGCCAAATTCATTGATTCAGGAATAATAAATTCTCCTTTCTGAAACTCAACCTTCTGCGGATAAGGAATTAAATTCAGTTGATTCTGAGAAAAAAAGAAACCCGAAATGAGTAAAGAAAAAGCCAGAAAAAAACGCTTCATTTTTGGTGGAATTAGATTTTAGCGAATATAATTCTTTTCTGAAAAATTCGGTCTATCATTTAACTATTTCAGCTCCGAAACATCTAATTTTGTATAAAATTAAATGATGAAAAAAACTTTTATCCTAGCAGCGGGATTATTATTTTCGGTTTCTGCACAGGCACAGATTTTAGATATTATCAAATCTACGGTGAAAAATCAGACAGGTGTAGATTTAAACAATCCTAAAACAACTCCGTCAACCACCACAACTAAGCCGCAAACCGGCACAGCAAGTTCGCAAACTCCAACGAAAAGTACGTCATCAGTAAATCTTGGAAGTCTTACTTCAACTCAAATCTCATCAGGCTTGAAGGAAGCTTTGAATCTGGGCGTTACTGAAGGTGTGAAAAAACTCGGTGTAACCGACGGTTTCCTTAAAAATGAAGCGGTAAAAATTTTAATGCCCGAAAAACTTAGGGTAATTGATACCAAATTGCGGGCTTTCGGATTGGGAAGTCTCGCGGATCAGGGCGTGAAATTGCTCAACAGAGCAGCAGAAGATGCGGTGACAGAATCTGCTCCGATTTTTACAAAAGCTATTACTTCGATGACAATTACTGATGCGAAAAACATTTTGCTGGGTGGCGATAATTCAGCTACGAATTATTTACAGAGCAAAACTCAAGCTCAACTGTTCACTGCATTTCAGCCAAAAGTAAAGGCTTCATTAGGAAAAGTAGGTGCCGATAAAGTATGGAATAATTTAATTTCAAAATACAATACACTGACCGGACAAGCCGTTTCTACAGATTTAAATGAATATGTGACCAACGAAACCATCAACGGTGTTTTCAAAATGGTGGCAGAGAAAGAAAGTGGAATCAGAAATAATTCTGTGATGAGAACGACGGGTATTTTACAGAAGGTTTTTGGAGCACAGGATCAAAAATAATAAACATTTTTTTTAAAACATTAAGATTTTAAAAGTGTTAAGATGGATTAAGAAACATCAGAGATATTTTAGTAAATTATTATCTGAAAAGATTATCAAACACAAAAAAACCTTGTCGCTCTGACAAGGTTTTTTATATAACTTAATCATTTAAGCCAATAGCAATAAGCCATTTGCCAAAAGCAACTTAAAACTGCATTTCAGGAATTTCACCATCAATGATTAGATTAGCTTCAGTAGATTTAATGATATGTTCTACAGAAACTCCTGGAGCTCTTTCAACCAACTTGAATCCGGCAGGCGTAACGTCTAAAACGGCCAGTTCGGTAACCACTTTTTTCACACAGTTAATTCCGGTTAAAGGAAGTGAACATTTTTTCAGAATTTTGCTTTCTCCGGCTTTGTTCACGTGCATCATCGCAACGATTATGTTTTCGGCAGAAGCTACCAAATCCATCGCACCACCCATTCCTTTTACCATTTTTCCTGGGATTTTCCAGTTGGCGATGTCGCCGTTTTCTGAAACTTCCATGGCACCGAGAATTGTTAAATCTACTTTCTGGCTTCTGATCATCCCAAAACTGAACGCAGAATCGAAAAATGAACCACCTTCCAAAATCGTGATGGTCTGCTTTCCGGCGTTGATGATGTCTGCATCTTCTTCACCTTCAAAAGGAAAAGGTCCCATTCCCAAAACCCCGTTTTCACTCTGGAATTCAACCGAAAGATTATCGGGAACGTAATTCGCCACCAATGTTGGAATTCCGATTCCTAAATTTACATAATAACCGTCTTTTACTTCTTTTGAAATTCTTTGTGCAATTTGTTCTTTCGTTAGCATAGCATAATCTTATCCTGCCAAATTAGCTATTTTTTCAGAATTACGAAATTTTTTCTTTCTTATCCTATGATAAATTTTGACGCTTAAATTGTCGTAAATTTGTGGGCTTTTAATTTTACTAATGAAAATTCTATTAAATTATTTAAAACCATATAAATGGCTCATCATCGCTTCATTGCTGTTAGCCTCGATCAATCAGGTATTTTCTCTTTTTGCTCCTGCAATTACGGGAAATATTCTGGATAAACTGGTCACCCAACCGAATCACTTTGATAAGGAAAAATTAATCCCGAGAAATCTCAACGAATATCTTTACGGAACCGATATTTACCACGGTGTTTTCTACTTTTTAGGACTGTTAATCGGAACTGCAATGATCAGCCGTATCGCAAAGGCGTTTCAGGATTACGTTGTGAGTGTTATTATTCAGAAATTTGGGGCTAAAATTTTCACTGATGGCTTGCAGCATTCTATGAGACTGCCTTTTCAGGAATTTGAAGACCAAAGAAGCGGTGAAACACTTTCTATTTTAACCAAAGTGCGTGAGGATTCTGTAAAATTCATCAATAATTTCATTAACATCTTTTTCGGAATTCTGGTGAGTATTATTTTCGTTTCGATATATGCCATCCGTCTGCACTGGTCGATTATGCCGGTGTACGTTTTGGGAATTATTTTTATTGCAGTAATAACCAATCTTTTAAGCAAAAGAATTAAAAACATCCAGAAAAATATCGTTTCAGAAACAACAACGTTAGCTGGAAGCACCACCGAAAGCCTCAGAAACATTGAAATTGTAAAGAGTTTAGGTTTAACCAATCAGGAGGTTGAACGTTTAAACAACAACACCTACAAAATTCTGAATCTTGAATTAAGAAAAGTAAAAAGCATCCGCTCGCTGAGCTTTGTACAGGGAACTTTGGTGAATTTTTTACAGCAGGTCATCACGTTCACTTTGCTTTTACTGATTTTTAAAAATATTGTAACACCCGGACAGTATTTATCGCTCGTATTTTACGGATTTTTCATTTTCGGACCGATGCAGGAAATCGGGAACATCATTATTTCTTATCGTGAAGCCGAAGCGTCACTTCAAAACTTTGACAGAGTGATGAAAAAAGAGGTTGAGCCAAAACCTCTACATCCGAAAAAAATAGGTGCGATTGAAGATTTAAAATTCGATAAAGTTTCTTTCCAACATCAGTCGGCTCATTATAAAGCTTTAAATTCCATTTCATTTGATGTGAAAAATGGAGAAACAATCGCTTTCGTGGGGCCAAGTGGTTCAGGGAAGAGTACTTTGGTGAAATTGCTTGTTGGACTGTACAGACCCAAAGAAGGAACTATTTTTTACAATAATATCGACGGAAAAGAATTTGATTTTGATGAACTGAGAAATCAGATTGGCTTTGTGACGCAGGATACGCAGCTTTTTTCGGGAACGATCAGAGAAAATCTATTGTTTGTGAATCCTTCTGCAACTGAAGAAGATTTACAGTTGGCTTTAAAGAAATCAAGCTGTACGGGTCTTTTGGATCGTGCTGAAAAAGGAATTGAAACGGTAATCGGTGAAGGTGGATTAAAATTAAGTGGTGGCGAAAAGCAGCGAATTGCCATTGCCAGAGCTTTGCTGAGAAAACCTCATTTGCTGATTTTTGATGAAGCTACTTCTGCTTTAGACAGCATCACGGAAGAGGAAATCACAACGACAATCAAAGAAATTTCAAAAGATAAAGAACAGATTACGGTTTTGATCGCACACAGATTGAGTACGATTATGCATGCGGACAGAATTTTTGTTCTGGAGCGCGGACAGGTTATTGAAACAGGTTCTCATCTACATTTGATTGAAGAAAAAGGTCTGTACTATGCAATGTGGAGACAGCAGATTGGTGAACGGAAGACTGCGACTCAGATTTAAACAGGGAAGTTTTTGACACATGAGTCACATTAGTTTTAAGTTTATTGTATTGAGAATATTTTAGAGCACATTAGTTTGAAAATCAAATATTTTCTTCGATTAAGTCTTTTAAATTATTTCGAATTAGATATTTTTTATTTTCATAACGTAGTGATTTTTTCAGTATTTTTAAATCGTTTTAAACCTAAAACTGATTTACATGAAAAAAATTCTATCCGTTCTTATACTATTCGTTTCAACTTTGATTTTTGCGCAGGAAGCAAAAGAAAGCAAGTGGGTTTTAAAAGTGAATGCTGTGCAGTTGTTAGATATGTTTTCTTATCCAACGCTACAAATTTCGGCTGAAAGAAAAATAAATCCTTATTTCAGTATTAACGCCGAAATCGGATATCAGTTATACGATTTGAGCAAAGCAGATACGATACTACTTAAAACAAGAGGTTTTAAAACTAATATCGAAGGTCGTCTTTACTTATTAAAATTATTGAACACAAGAACTGAATCTAAGCGTAATGAAATTTATGTAGGCCTACAATTATTTCATCGTGAAAACCAAAATACAAATATTGTAAGCTATTCTCTGATAGATGATTCCACTGTGGGAGCTACCGAAAACTTTGGGACAAAAAGAAAGGCAACTGGCTTTAACGTCACTTTGGGAAATCAAATTTCGGTATCTAAAAAATTTGTACTCGAACCCTTTGTTGGATTTGGATCGATGAGACGGAAAATAGAGAATACCGATCTTGAATATGATAAAACTAAACATGAAGTAGTAGGAACTGATATTGAACCACTTGTCAAAAGGTTAAATCTGGAAGAAAGTTCAGGGAATGTATTTAACTTTTGTTTTGGTTTGAGAGTGGGTTACAGATTATAAAAATTGACTTGTAAACATAAAAATAAAGATTATTTGAATGAAAAAACTTCTGTCTGTTCTTATACTATTCGTTTCAACTTTACTTTTTGCTCAGGAAGAAAAAGAAAAAGATTGGGTTGTTAAATTCAATACTGTGCAGTTATTGGATTTGTTTTCTTTTCCGACAGTAATGGTTTCTGCTGAAAGAAAATGCGGAAGCCGGATATCAGCTCTACGGATCCAGAGCGGATACGGTAGTTCTTAAAACACGTGGTTTCAAAGTAAATCTTGAAGGCCGTCTGTACTTATTTAAATTACTTAAATCAAGAACTCAATCTAAAAAAAGCGAATTATATGTCGGATTGCAGGTTTACCATCGGAAAAACCAGGATACCTATAATTTAAAATTTACCTCCGCTGATATCAACACTTCATACAGTGATGATTTTGGAGTAAAGAAGACAGCACATGGCTTCAATATTATCATAGGAAATCAAATTTCAGTATCAAAAAAACTTGTTTTGGAACCTTTTATCGGTATTGGTTCACTTAATATCAAAACCCGAAATATTGATTTGGAATATGATGAGACAAAACACGTCATTGAAATTGACGGATTAAGTCTTATAAACTCCAGATTGGAAAGCAATACCGGTAATTTCACCAATTTTGTTGGGGTTTCAGAATTGGTTACAGATTGTAGGAAGAGGGAAGATGGAAGATGGGTGCGGGAAGTTTATATCATGCCGGATATAGATTCTTCGATACATTTATGAACTGAATAAAGATCAAAAAAAATACCCCAAAAGTTGATTTTCGGAGTATTTTTTATAAAAGTTGGCTAAAAATTAATCTTTCTTTCTAACCGTTCTCTGTTCAATTCTTTTTTCAAATTTTTCACCTTGAAAAATTCTCTGGATCATAATTCCAGGAATGTGAATTTGGTTTGGATCCAGTTCGCCTGGTTCTACCAGTTCTTCGACTTCAGCGATGGTAATTTTACCGGCACCGGCCATGGGATGATTGAAATTTCGGGCTGAACCTTTAAAAATCAGGTTTCCTGCATGGTCGCCTTTCCATGCTTTTACGATGGAGTAATCGGCGTCGTAAGCGTGCTCTAAAATGTGAGGTTTTCCGTTGAAATCTTTTACTTCTTTGCCTTCTGCTACTTCAGTTCCGAAACCTGCAGGTGTGTAGAAAGCAGGAATTCCTGCCTGTGCGGCTCTGCATTTTTCTGCCAAAGTTCCCTGAGGAGTCAGTTCAACTTCCAGTTCGCCTGAAAGCATCTGTCTTTCGAATTCTGCATTTTCACCTACGTAAGATGAAATCATTTTTTTAATTTGTCTCTTGTGAAGCAGCAATCCCAATCCGAAATCGTCTACTCCGGCATTGTTTGAAATGCAGGTTAAATCTTTTACATCGCTTTCTACCAATGCGTTGATGGAGTTTTCAGGAATTCCACAAAGGCCGAAACCGCCTAACATTAAAGTCATTCCGTCCTGAATTCCTGCAATGGCTTCCTGTGCATTTTTTACTCTTTTATCGATCATTTTTTGAATTAAATTTTGGAGGTCTTAAATTAGTGTTTTTCTGTGAAACTGGAAATATATATTCTGTTCTTTTGTCTTGAAACAAAAGAACCAAAAATTCAAGACTGGAAACTCCGGCTAAAAATTTAAAGCAAATCCTAAAATCCCAAAACTCGTGCGGATTCAAAATTAATTTGCTTAAGCTAATTATTGCCGCACTCAAACAGTTGGGATTTTTTAACGGATTTACTTTCAATTTTCTTAACGCCTCCGTTTCCTAGGTCGATTAATGTCATAAACTGATTTTACTTTTCATCATAAGCATAATGTTCTTTTTTCATGCTGAAGCCTTTGGATTCGACAAAGTAAAAGCATCTCATTATAGTTTCATTTGGAAAATCCGACTAGTTGTTTTTAAAATATGAATATTGAAAAGAAAAACCACTTTTATTTTGCGTGAGGGATGGAAGCGGCATCCTTTTTTTGGTTGCGAAGGGAAAAGCAGTGGCAACCAAAAAAAGATATAGCGGACAGCCCGACCCGAGCGAGGGAATGCAACGAAGTGGAATGAGGGAGGGAGGGGCACGCCCAAGTTATGAGTAATGGGTGATGGGTAATGAGTAATTGGTAATGGGTGATGAGTAATGATTGATGTATGATGATTGATGTATGATGATTGATGGGTAGCGGGTGTTTTTGGGTGCGATTTTTTGGGAAATATTTTTTATAAAGTGTTGGTGGACAGAAAAATTTGTTTTATTTTTGCAGTCTGTTATTCAACCTCTAGCGATGGACGTGTAAGTTGCTTAGCTTAAACAATTTTTATTATTAATAATGGATTTATTAAAGTACGTACAAGACCAGTACATTACAAAAAAAGATTTCCCTGAATTTAGCGCAGGAGACACAATTACAGTGTATTACGAAATTAAGGAAGGTCAGAAAACAAGAACTCAGTTCTTTAAAGGAACTGTAATTCAGTTGAGAGGAACCGGAGCTACTAAAACTTTCACTATCAGAAAAATGTCTGGTGATGTAGGTGTAGAGAGAGTTTTCCCTATCAACATGCCAGCTTTACAGAAGATTGAAGTTGACAGAAGAGGTAAAGTTAGAAGATCAAGAATCTACTACTTCAGAGACCTTAGAGGTAAAAAAGCGAGAATTAAAGACGCTGCTTACAAAAAGAAGTAATTCAGACAACAACACATACGAAAAGAGACTGCTATTTTTTAGCGGTCTCTTTTTATTTTGGGAATGATGTGCTTGTGTTTTGATAAGATTCCATCCTATCCTTTGGTAGGTCGTCCCGATGAGACTAAATGAGAATCTAAACATTTTTTGGTTGATCTTTTTTAATGGATACCCTTCCAGTGGAGAAGAATGTTATTTCTTGTAGGTAATTTTTTTTAAAGCCCCTCAAACCCTCTTCGAACTTCCATCTTCCTTCTTCCTTCTTCCTACTTCCTTCTTCCTACTTCCTTCTCCCCTCTTCCCTACTTTACAAAATCATACAGAGCTTTCCAGAATTGATCATAAACTTCAATGTGCGGAAGGTGACCTACATTTTCCAGCTCTACCAGCTTTGAGCCGGCGATTTGCTGCTGTGTTTTCTTTCCTAATTCCTGATATTGTCCCATTAAAGGCTGAATTTCCTTTGGGGCACGGTCTTTTCCGATGGCTGTGCGGTCGCGGGTTCCGATGATGAGTAAGGTGGGTGTTTTGATGTTTTTAAATTCGTAAACGACGGGTTGACTGAAAATGATGTCACTCGTTAAAGCGGCATTCCATGCGACTTGCGGGTAGTCTTTGTGTAAAGTCCAGCCTGCAATGAGGTCGAGCCATGGCTGATATTCCGACTTCCATTTGTTGTCGTAGTAGAATTTGAGCTGGTAATTTTTGTAGGATTCTGCGGTGTTTTTTAATTCGGACTGATACGCTTCGTCGACAGTCTGATATTTGGCCAAAGTTTTATAATCTTCCAGCCCGATGGGATTTTCAAGGATTAATTTTTCTATTGTTTCTGGATACATCAGCGTAAATCTTGTGGCAACCATTCCGCCCATTGAATGACCGAGAACGATGATTTTTTGAATTTTTAAATCGTCTAAAACCGCTTTGGTATTGCTCGCCAATTGAGCGAATGAAAACTGATAGCTCTGAGGTTTTGAAGATTTGCCGAAACCAATCTGATCCGGAATTATGACTCTGAAACCTTGAGCTGATAAATCTTTTGCCGTTTTCTCCCAATACGCACCGTTAAAGTTTTTGCCATGAAGAAGCATGACGGTTTTCCCGTTGGCTTTTTTAGGTTGTACATCCATGTAAGCCATTTTCAGATTTTGTTTTTGAGAATTTAAATCTTTGAAATGTACTTCGAAAGGATACTGGTAATTGGTAAGCATCGCGTCTAGAGGTTTTATCTGCGAAAACGCTAAGGTTGATGTCGCTGTAAGTGAAATTGCGGTGAGAATATTTTTGAATTGGGTCATGAACAATTGAATTTAGATATAAATTTAAAAAAACCGCTTCAAAGGAAACGGTTTTGGGTGTTATTTATAATTTAATTATGATTACTTAGTGTTGATTCTTAACGCAGAGTTCGCGAAGGTTTTATTAAAATGATTCTGAATATTTTTTAGTTAGCAAATGCGTTTCACTCAGCTAAGTGTAGATTTTTTAATGAAATTTTCGAAATAACTAAACTGTGGTATTGGTTTATAAAATGGTTTCGGAAATAAGTTTTTCTTTCCTGGATGGCAAATTCATCAGGACAATTGCCATTAAAATTAATATAATTCCAATCCATTGAATGAGGATTACTTTTTCGTTTAATAAAACAAAAGCCATCGTTACAGAAACCGGAAGCTCTAAAGATGAAATAATACTCCCCAAACCTAAACCTGTATTTGGAAATCCTAAATTGAACAAAACCGGTGGAATAATAGTTCCAAAAAGCGCCAAAATAAAGCCGTACGTCCAGAAAATAGAATAATTAAATGGTCTGATGTGTTCGGTATTTTCGGTAAAATTCAGATAAAATGATTTTAAATTTTCAGAATATAAAGGTCCGATTTGTGCAAAAAATAAAAATGTTGCTACAATGACCGAGCCACCGGTCAACATAATGATGCTTTTCCTTAATACAGGCAGATGCGTTGCCAGAGTATTGGATGTAAACATCGTCATTGTGAATGATGCCGCAGCTAACAATCCCCAAAAGATTCCGTGCCCATCTAATTTCACTTCCAGATTGATGAGATTGGTGGCTAAAACTGTCCCGAGTAATACAATTACTGTCGCAACAACTTTCTTAGTATTCGGAAATTTTTTAGTAATGAAACTCTCGACGACAACACTGAACCATACGGATTGCATCAACAATACAATTGCAATGGAGACCGCGATATACTGTACTGAAATGTAATAAAACAGACTTGTACAACCCAATGAAGTTCCGGCCATCAGAAGCATTTTAACTTCTTTGCGGCTTGGGGACGGTAATTTCTTTTTTGAACTAATCGTTTGAATAAAATTCAGAATTAAGAGTCCGACCAGACCCAATGCAAACTGAGCAGTGGTCACTTCAGAGGTTGTAAAACCTTCTTTGTAAGACATTTTTACGAAGGTTGCCAGCATTCCGTAAATGCTTGCTCCAAAACCGACAAATAAGACCCCTTTTAAAATATTTTTCTTCTTCATAACCTTTTTTCAGCCGCCAAAGGTACGATATAAAATTTCAAAAATTCTGCAAACACTAATAACAAAAATCACCTCAGGAAAATCCCAAGGTGATGTATTTAAAAATAAAAATTTTATAATTATTTTTTAATCAAAAGTTTAGAAGAAGTATCGATTCCTAAACCTTTTACTTTAACGATGTAAGTTCCGTTAATTAAAGATGAAGTATTGATTGCTTTTTTCTCATCAGCAGAAACTTTGTATTCTGAAGCTACCAATTTACCGCTCATATCGAAGATTTCAACATTTACTTTACCCATAGTATTTTTAGGGAAGTTGACGAAAAATTCATTTTTAGCAGGGTTGGGATAAATTGAGATCGCGTTTGCTTTTACATCTTTTACTTCGTCTGTAGATAATACACATTCGGCAGGTAAGGTAAAGTCTTCAATTTGGTCATTTATATCCGTCGCACTTCCCGCATTTGCGTATAACCCTAAACCTCTAGCTGCAAATGCTCTCCACACCATACATTTATCGGCGCCTTGAGTTGTTGCCATCTCTGCTGCAAGAATTGCATTCCTTCCACTAATAAAATTAGGATTACATGGTTGTAATTTTAATGCATCAGTTACTAACTGCAGTACTCTTGAACTTCCGTTAGTTGTATTTGCTGTGACATCTGATGAATAACCATATTTTTCAACATATTTCCAGTGAAGATCCCAAAGCATTGTCGCCCAGACAAAACCAATGGAATGCACATCTGGGACTAAAAATAGCCCTTGCCCATCAGGGTCATATTCCATACCATTAGTATCACTGTAAGTATAATTATTGACTGCAAAATTTGTGGAATATTTTGCAGGTCTTATTCCAGCGCCTGTAATTGGCTGACCTATAGCATAAGTTCCTATACCTCTTGCGACAGTTGCATTATCGCCAGGTTTATTTGTAAGCATCATGGCAAAGAAATCTGACCATCCTTCTCCCATCTGCTCACTACTATTAGATGTAACTAAACAAGTATAGCCATTTCCCGTATTTCTATTTGATATACCGTGTCCATATTCGTGAGTTACAATACCATTATCAAAGCTTCCATCATATCTCACATCTCTTTTTAAAGTGACATTAACTACTGTATTGGCTGCTATTTTAGTTTTAATAAATTCTCCTTCAGGATTATCTATAATAACAGAAGGTACTGTAATTGTAGGATCTACACCAGTCATTCCTCCTACAGCAGCGCCACCTGCATTGTTATAAACAATAACACCTACTGCACCAGCAGTCTGTGCATTTTTAACTTTTACCGTAAAAGCACAGGTCCCTCTCTCAACAAGCGCAATCATATTGCTCATAGATCCCGCAGGTAAAGCACTGCAACCATCCAGAATTGTTGATAGCTTGACATTGCCCGTTACCCCTACGTCATCTAATGGAGTGCCAAAATCAGCCGTTCCGGCAACAGGTGTTCTAGAAACTGCATCTGTAGGTGCATTGTAAAAAAAACGTCTACTGGATGCTTCCCACAGATACATTTGCATCCGTGGCTTAGATCCATCAGGTGGAGTAGAAAAATTTGCATTATTGTAAGAACTTCTATCTTGTGATTCGGCATTTAAGGCATCGTTTCCTAACCCTCCATTCCCAAAATTATTTTGCTGAAAATTTCTAGCAGCTTCATTAAAACCAAATTTGTGAAATATATCGTGAACTCTATTACTTATATAGAATAAATTAGTGGTAGACGCATTAAGACTATTAAATGGCGTTTGTGTTCCATCATAAGGAAAATTAAAATTTCTTGTCACTCCACCATCCGGAGATGCTCCGGCAACATTATTAAAATCTCTATCTTCGTAAGCGTAGACATTATTTCCCTTGGTAATGGTGAAGTGCGTTACTCCGTCATAATGCCATCCTTCAGGTGAAGAAGCTAGAATCCATGGATTATTTACAATACTTCTAGATCCGAAAGAAGGAGCTTCAATTGGCAAAGGAAAAACATTATAAGATGCGTTGTCCGGAACTAACAAGGAAAAATTGTTAGTTTGCTCCTGGTATTGAGGACCAATGGATGAATTTTCTCTATAATTAGTATGATCATGAGAATAAGCACCATCAGCAAAATTGCATGACAAGTTCAAATTTACTTTCTTCAGTACATCGCCAGTATGAGCGTCAATTAGATAGTTCCAAAAGTTTGGAGATTTTGGCTCCTGAACGTTGTATTCATACGCCAATTTTAAAGATGATTTATCATTCACATATACCAACCTTTGTTTTAATGATCTCCCATCTGTTGATTCCACATCTGAAAAATTCAAAATCATATAAGAATTTAGTTCATCATCTCCTAAATCTGAAGCGATCTTTGAAAGCGCAGCTGATTTAGTCACGGAAGGCATATTGTCATTAACTGCCAGATAGTCCTTTACAAAATCGTCAATATAATATGTAATTTTACTGTCTTTAATAAGAGCAGTACCCACAGCATTATAAATAGGGAACCCTTTATAAGTTTGCTGAAATTTCACGACCTCTGCATTCAAAGATTTTGATGAATCAGTATTATCAATGGTAAAATTCGTTAAATCAGACTTCTTATAATCTCTTAAATGATTGGTTTGAATATAGTTATTAATTAATCTTTGACTATCTTGAGCCTTGAGTTTGGATGACGGAAAAATTGCAAATATTGCAAACAAAAGAGGTAGAGTTAGCTTTTTCATATTGATTATTAAAGCGCCAAATTTACAAATAATAATCAATCTATTATTATTTTTATTTAATTTTTAATATATTTTTTTGAATATACATTATTAAGTAATCAATAAGGGAATTAATAATGAAATTAATATTAAACATTTTGTAATTGAATAAAAAAACCACTCATAAAAATGAGTGGTTAGTTTATAAGAATGTGATCAGAGATTATTTACCTCCTTCCATTTTCTTTTTCAATTCAGCTAATACATCAATATCACCTAATGTTGATCTTTCTTCAATGTTTGAAGAAGACATGCTATTGTTGTTATTAGATCTGTTGTTTGATGCTTCTCTTGCATTCTTTTTCTCTTCGTCTCTGAAGATTCCTGTGTGAGAAACAACTACTCTTTTGAATTCTTTGTTGAATTCAATTACTTTGAACTGAGCAGTTTCACCTTTCTTGATTTTAGATCCGTCTTCCTTCTCTAATAATCTTGATGGGCAGAATGCTTCTACTTCAGCATCTTCGAATTGTACGGAAGCTCCTTTGTCGTGAACTTCTACAGCAGATCCTGTGTGTACAGTTCCTTCAGCATATTTAGTTTCAAATTTATCCCATGGGTTTTCTGTCAATTGCTTGTGACCTAGAGATAATCTTCTAGCCTGGATGTCCAGTTCAAGAACTACAACATTCAATTTATCACCTACTGCACAGAATTCTGATGGATGCTTGATTTTCTTAGTCCAAGAAAGATCAGAGATATAGATTAATCCGTCGATACCTTCTTCCAGTTCTACGAATACACCGAAGTTTGTAAAGTTTCTTACAGTTCCAACGTGCTCAGAACCTACCGGATATTTAGCTTCGATATTTTCCCATGGATCTTTAGATAACTGTTTCATACCTAAAGAGATTTTTCTGTCTTCTCTGTCTAAAGTAAGTACTTCAGCTTCCACTTCGTCACCTACTTTTACGAAATCTCCTGCGCTTCTCAAGTGAGTAGACCAAGACATTTCAGAAACGTGAATTAATCCTTCTACACCTGGAGCGATTTCTACGAATGCACCATAGTCAGCAAGAACCACTACTTTTCCTTTTACTTTATCACCAACTTTCATGTCAGCAGAAAGTGCATCCCAAGGATGAGCTTCTAACTGCTTCATACCCAACTGGATTCTTGTTTTCTCGTCATCAAAGTCAAGGATAACCACTTTCACAGTCTGTCCGTCTTCTAAGATTTCAGACGGATGGTTCACTCTAGACCAAGAAAGGTCTGTAATGTGGATCAATCCGTCAACACCACCAAGATCTACGAATACACCGTAAGAAGTAATATTCTTAACAGTACCTTCAAGAACCTGACCTTTTTCAAGCTGCGCGATGATTTCTTTTTTCTGACCTTCGATATCTGCTTCGATCAATGCTTTGTGAGATACAACTACGTTTTTGAACTCAGGGTTGATTTTCACAACTTTGAACTCCATAGTTTTACCTACGAACTGATCGTAATCTTTAATTGGCTTAACGTCGATTTGAGAACCTGGTAAGAATGCTTCGATACCGTGTACGTCAACGATCATACCTCCTTTAGTTCTAGACTTAACAAAACCGTTAACGATTTCTCCAGTTTCGTGAAGTTCGTTTACTCTATCCCAAGCTTTAAGCGTTCTAGCTTTTTTGTGAGATAACTGTAACTGACCTGTTTTGTCTTCTCTTCTGTCTACCATTACCTCAACCTCGTCACCTACGCTTAGGCCTTGGTTGTAACGGAATTCGTTAAGAGAAATAACACCTTCAGATTTGAAGTTGATGTCTACGATAGCTTCTTTGTCAGTTAATCTTACTACTCTACCAACTAAAACGTCGTTATCGTTCAGGCTGTTAAGAGATCCGTTGTAGATTTCCTCAAGATCGCTTTTTTCTTTTCTCGCATCTGCATCAAGACCAGATTCGAATGAATCCCAGTCAAATTGTTCCGGTGCTACGTTTTGGTTAAGAATAACCTCTGCTGAATTTGTCTCTTTTGACATTTTCTAATAAAATTTGTATTCCTTCTTTTTTAATGGTCTTAATAAATGTGGTTTTAAAAAATACGGAAGTAATTAATTTATAATAATTTACCTTTAAAGACCTGTCCACAAAAAGTGACTGCAAAAATACAAAAAATATCAATTACTTTGTTAATCATTTTAAAACAATTTTAAAATCATGTATATGATGAAAAACAAAAAATGGAACCGCTTTAAACAGTCCCATTTGAGGTAATAGTGAAAAAAAAAAAAAAAAAAAAAATTAGTTTATAGATTCCACAATTGTGGTGCTTAAAGAAATTTTAGACATAAAATTACTCATGTTGTCACATGGCGGATTTCCAGCGTTTGAATTCTGAGCCACGCCACCATAAATGATTTTTTGAGCAGAAGATGATGACGAGGATGCTATGTTTCTAGCTCTGACACTGATTGTATGAGTTCCGACAGATAAATTATTAACCACACCATTGAGAACAAATTTATGCCACGAACATGTGAAGTTTTCATTATGCTTGTGATATTTCCGAACGACTGCCAATTTATTATCAACAAAGATTCCGATAGCATATTCAAAATAACTGTTGGATGCTTTGTCGAGCTGAGCCATACCTTCTAGAGTAAAAGCAAAAGAGTTTGTACTTCTTGTAAATGTTTTACTGTCTTCAATCTGAAGAGGAACCCAGCTTGCAGAAACATTATCTCCAATACTGAAGTTCCCGGGAGAATACCCTGTAATTGCAATATTCCCCGGAGATGTTATAGAACTTACATTCACCAAATCAAGTTTAGCAGCCAATTGATCTTTTGTCAGCAACGCATTCCATTTTCCTGTATCGTAGTAAGCAACGGTTTGAGGAAGTGACACAGTCGATTTTGTATTGAACACCACAGTTCCATCTAATGGTGCCGGAACATTTGTCACGTCCAGATTTGAATCCAGAGGAATTCTCGGATACAGAACACCTTTGTTGTCTGAATCTAATTTCAAAACAGCACTGTTGTCAATTGCAGGAGTAGCCTTATCTGTCATTACAACCTGAGAAAAAAACATTGAAGGTATTGCAGACAGTACTAAAGTATATATAATTTTTTTCATGATGTTTTAATAAGGTAAAGGTTGATTAATTAAAACTACAGCACTGATCTGTGCTTCATCATTTGTGAGATTAAGACATCCACCAGCTTTCCTGCCATAATAGGTCAGCTCACTCCCTACGTTTCCTGTTCGGTTGGCAACACCCAGCGTGATTTTATGAGTACCAACAGACAAATCATCCAAAACACCTGTAATAGTGAACTCCTGAAAAGGACATGCAATATCTCCGTTTAAGGAAACTGCTTTTGAGGTAATCAGCTTATTATCAACAAAAATACCCAACCCGTAGTTTACATTTGCACTCGTTGATGCTGTACCTACCTGAACCATTCCTGTAAAAGTAATTACTGTATTGTTCTCAGGACGGTCTATTACGATATCAAAATCTGTAGTTTCCGGAACCTTCACCCACGGTAACGCCAAAGAACTTCCGTTAACGTATGGTGATTCGCCGGGGTAGCTAAATGTATAAGTTCCTCCGGGGTAAATTTTTGAGTAATATTTAGTAATTCCCAGCAAAAGATTAAGGTTTGCTGAGTTAAAATAGAAAACCCATTTACCACCATCCCAATAGTACAATCCTCTACCTCCCGGAAATGACGCATTGGTATTGTAAACTAAAAGTGAAGTGGTAGGCGTCGTAGCCATAAAACTTGCATCAGAAACATTAGAGGCATTAAGTGCAATCTGCGGCAGCATTATACCTTTATTAGTTGCAACCAAATCTAAAATTGCAGAAGAATTTGGTGTTTCGGTACCGATTCCTACAGAACCGGACTGAGCGTAATAATTGATTCCCAGTATTACAAAAAGGAATCTTAGAAAAAATGTTTTCATCTTTTGTATTTTATGATTTTTCGGTGAGTTTGATATACATGTTGATCTTCGTCATATCAGCATTCAGAGATGCCGTCCCTACCGGACCGCCAAATCTCCATTGCGAAGCGGAAGAATAATCATTTACCCTTACACTTACGTAAGTTTTAATGGTGTGATTACCAAGACTTAAATTCTTTAAAACTGAGTTGATAGAAAAGTAATCGTATTGATTAACAGTAGAATATCTTGTAGAATAGTTTCTTACACCTGCTAATTTCCCATCCACAAAAATTCCGACAGCGTAGGTAAAGGTATTTGATGAACTGGCTGTATTATTGTTAGCCTGCACCATACCCTCTGTAATGACTACAATACTGTTGTTGGTTTGAGTAACGGTAATATCTTTAGACAACCCAGGCACTTCTGACCAGATAGTTCCTGGCGCAGAATCCTGAGGATAAAGCATAGCACCCTGCGGAGTAGTAATATTAAGCGGGGCAGAGTTTGAAGTACTGTAAGAAATCGTAAGACCTAACACCGAATAAACATTACGGGTATCTACAAGCTCATTCCATTTTGTACCGTCCCAAAAGGTGAAGCCTTGTTTCCCAACAGCTTTGTTATAAGCCAAAAGACCATAGGCAGGCGTTGTAACTGGCGAGGCAAGCGCAAGATTGGTAATGTTAAGATTAGGTAGGAGAACTCCTTTGTTGGTGGAATGAACTTTCAGCAGAAGGTTACTTTCTACTGACGTTGTCCCTATCCCCACTTGTGAGAATAGCGTCTGACTGGGCACAACAAAACAACCCAGCACTACATAGTAGAGCATTTTTTTCATCTTGGTATTTTTAAGAGGTGATTGATTTGTTGTGTGCTGCAAATATAATCACTTAATACATAACAAGATGTATTTTATAGAAAATTTCTATTAAAAACCATGAAAATAGGATACTTAAATCAAGTCCAAATTAAATTGTAGTGAATTTTTTTCACTCATGGGTTTTCTCAGAGTCCTTGATTAGAGAATTGATTTCGAATAATTCTGCGTCTGTAAAATCTCTCCACTTGCCTGCGGGAACGTCAAGTAAAATATTCATAATTCTGATTCTCTTCAGTTTTTTTACTTCGTAGCCAAGGTACTCACACATTCTTCTGATCTGCCTGTTTAATCCCTGCGTAAGGATAATTCTGAAATGCATGTCGTCAATTTTTTCCACTTCACATTTCTTTGTTACAGTATCTAAAATAGGCACGCCATTTCTCATTTTATCTAAAAACTTTGGATTAATGGGTTTATCAACTCTCACGATATATTCTTTTTCATGATTGTTTTTTGATCGGAGAATTTTATTCACAATATCACCGTCATTGGTCAAAAAGATAAGACCTTCACTGGCTTTATCCAATCTACCGATGGGGAAAATTCTTTTAGGATAATTTATAAAATCAATAATATTATTTTTTTCACGCACTGAATCTGTTGTACAGACAATACCTCTCGGTTTATTAAAAGCAAGATATACCGGTTTCTCCTCAGATTCGCGAATAGGTTTTCCGTCAACTTCAATCTGGTCTTCATCTGAAACCTTAGTCCCCAACTCAGGAATCTGACCGTTAATTTTAATTCTGCCTTCTTCCAAAAGTTTGTCTGCAGCTCTTCTTGAGCAGTAGCCCACTTCAGAAAGATATTTATTGATGCGTGTTTTTTCCATGATTCTAAAGTTTCTTGTTTGAGAAGATTGTGATTCCGTAAGAAAATCCTACAAAAAATGTACTGTTTCCGTCGAAATTCTGAACCTCCAGATTGATTTGAAATTTGTTTCCAAGATTCTTTGTTATCGGTTCGAAGAATCCAACAGAAATTCCTGCAAGTTTTGCATTTTTAGATGCTGTCTGATTGATTTGAGTTCCAAAATTTGCAGAAACATAGGTAAATTCTTCATCTCTCGGATTACTGACGATAAAAAATGGCTGTACCGTCCAGTACATTACATGAAAATTCGGATCTACGTAACTGTATCTCACACCGGTTCCCAATGCAAACCAATTCAAAGGTTGATATCCCAACTGTGCAGCAAAACCGTAATTAAACTTTCCGGGATCTAGTCTTTGCCTATCATATTCATTTGTCGCCTGGTTTTCTTTAATCATGGCAGCAACATCAAAACCAACATTCGCTTGCACCACTCCAAACAATCCCAATTTATTTGATTTTTCCTGAGAAAATGTTTTCAGCGATAAAATGACAAAGAAAATTGACCATAAATATTTATTCATTCGTCTCAAATCTGTATTCGTTATTCAAAAATTCTGTGGTTGCGTCTTCAACACTGTACTCTCCGATTTTTGTTCGTCTGAGTTGGGTAAGGTAAGCTCCTACTCCCAATTTCTGACCAATATCGTGGGCTAAACTTCTGATATAAGTTCCTTTTGAACATCCTACAATAAAACTGATGAGCGGAAAATTAATTTCAACATCTTTGATGTAATGAATTGTTGTTTTTCTTGATTTCATTTCTACTTCAGCACCTGCTCTTGCGAGGTTGTAAGCTCTTGCTCCATCGATTTTGATTGCCGAAAAAACGGGTGGTTTCTGATCGATTTCTCCTAAAAATTTGTCTAAAGCTGTACTGACATCTTCTTCAGTTACCTTTGAAAAATCCTGATGAAGAATTTCCGGTTTTTCTGTGTCGTAGGATTCTGTCTGAACGCCGATTTTGATTTCTGTCCAGTATTCTTTCGGTGCATCCTGAATTTCAGGGATTTTTTTGGTGAATTTCCCTGTGCAAACGATCAGTAAACCTGTTGCTCTTGGATCTAATGTTCCGGCATGACCGATTTTGAATTTTTTCGGGAGATCAAATTCACGTTTAAGCTTATATTTTAACTTATTTACAGCCTGAAAGGAAGTCCAGTCGAGTGGTTTGTCGAGGAGGAAGATATGTCCTGATTGTAGTTGTTCGGCGGTCATTTTTTTTATGAGCAATGAGTGATTAGTAATGAGTAATAGGTAATGAGCAATCAGTTATGGTTAATATCGGAAGGGTTTTCTTATTTTTTTTGATACTCAAAATTACTACAATATTTTTTACGGTGAATCCCGCGCAGCCCGACTTGAACGGAGCTCTTTTTGTGAGGAGGTACGACGAGCAAAAAAGCGGAAGTGGAAGGCGGAATAGCTGCCCAAATTATTATGAGTAATGAGAAATTGGTAAAGCGTAATTGAAAAATATTATTTGAACCAATAAAAATAAATCAACAACGCAATTCCCACGAAAATACGGTACCAGCCCCAGGGTTTGAAACCATATTTGTTTAAAACTCCGATGAATGCTTTGATTGCGATCAATGCAGTGATGAACGCTACGATATTTCCGATGATGAAAATGGTGATGTGATCCTGAGATTCTAAAATCATTTCGTAACCTTTTGCAGCTGTTGGCGTTCCTTTACCCCATGTTTTCACAAAGACTGAATATACTGTCACCGCCAACATGGTAGGAACTGCCAGAAAGAATGAAAATTCTGCTGCTGCTTTTCGGGATAAGCCCTGCGTCATTCCTCCGATGATGGAAGCGGCACTTCTACTCGTTCCCGGCATCATGGCTAAACATTGCCAGAAGCCGATGGTTACTGCTTTTTTAATTGAAATTTCTTTTTCGTCGTGAATGACCGGATTTTTGAACCACTGATCAGCAAAAAGCAAAACAATTCCGCCTAAGACCAATACGGCTGAGATAGCAATCTGATTTCCAAGAACAGACTCTATCATATCGTCGAAAATGTAGCCTAAAACCAAGGCAGGGATAACTGCAAATGCAAGTTTATAGTAAAGCTGTAGGTTTTTCAGATCAAAAAACTTTTTCCAATATGCTACGACAACCGATAAAATCGCTCCAAACTGGATGGAAACCTGAAACATTTTTAGAAATTCTGACTCTTCCATACCCATTAAACTGGCGGTAAATCCCATGTGTGCGGTGGATGAGATGGGTAGATATTCTGTAAGTCCTTCGATGATGGCAATGATGATTGCTTTGAGTAAATCCATGTTTTATGAGTAATGGGTAATAAGTAATGTGTAATTTGAGTGACTTTTTGCCAAAAGTTTATTATACAAAAAGTCAATTGCTGGGCAACCGACTTTTATTTGTTTGAATCAAGATGTTGATTCTTTATCTTTTAACCTGATCGATTAATTTTTCCTCTTAAGAATTGCATAGACTTCTATAGCGAAACCAATAACAATAAATAATGGAGCAATTCTGATTCTGCGGATGGAAAAAATATCGTCATTCCATGCATTAGGATCAAGTTTTCCGTCTACGGTGTTGGCATCTGCACCCATCATCAGAAGAAATCCAACGACGATGAACGCAAGCCCGATGAGCATCCATTTGTAATTTTCTTTACCGAAATAAAAGGTGTTTTCTTCGGCTGTCTTGTTTTCTTTTCCAAAATCGGAAGCGGAAAACTTTGTTGTTTTTTTGCTCATTATCTTATGAATAATATAAATCGTCTACGTTTGATCTTAAGAATCTCCAGGTGGCAATGATTGTGCTGATAACGGTAATAAAAATACCAATTCCCAAGACAAGCAGCACCAAAGAGAAATAATGACTTGTATCCTGAGTGAATGACTGCCCGATCGTGTCTGTAAAATAATACCAAACCCCGAATAGTGCAAGCAAACCAAGTACTGAACCAATTGCTCCTAAAATTAAAGCTTCGATAACGAATGGCTTTAAGATAAATCGTCTTTTTGCCCCCACCAACTGCATGGTTTTAATGATAAATCTTTTGGAGAAAATTTTAAGTCTGATTGAATTGTTAATTAAAACAATTGCCAAAATTAAAAACAACACCGAAAATCCTAAGATCCACTTTAAAATTCGGCTAAGGTTATTGTAAACATCTACCATCAAGGTGCTGTCGTTTTTTACTTCTGAAACTCCGGGAACTGTTTTGATGATTTTAATGGCTTCTTCAATTTTTAAGGGATCTACGTATTCCGGTTTCAACGAGATTTCTACTGATGATGGAAAAATATTCTCTTCAAAAAGTGCATCGCTGTCTATTCCCATACTTTTTTTAGCTTCCTCAGCCGCTTTCTCTCTTGTAATGTAGACTGCTTTTTTTACAGGAGCCAAAGCCTGAATTTTTTTAAAGGCTTCTTCTTCTGATTTTGCAATTTTCAGAGAATCTTTAGCATCATAATTCTGATCGTAGTAAGCATTAACTACCAACTGTTCTTTGATATAGTCAGAATATTTTTGGGCGTTAATAAGTATTAATCCCATCAATCCCATTAAAAATAATACCAATGCGATGCTGATTACCACGGTGATATTACTAGACCTAAGCCTCTTTTTATTAAATTCGTCTACAGATCTTGCCATTAAGAATAAAATTTTTGGCTAAAATAGAAAAATTCTACCGAAATTTGACCCGAAAAACATATTTTCATTGTTAACAAAATCATAAATACTTTGAGTGTAAGAGCAAAAAAACATCTCGGCCAACATTTCCTGACCGACGAGAACATCGCAAAAAATATAGTTGAAGGATTAAGTTTCGAAAACTATAATAACATCATGGAAGTGGGCCCCGGAATGGGCGTTTTGACGAAATATCTTTTTGAAAAAAATCAAAATATCTATCTCGCTGAAATAGATCAGGAATCTATAGAATATCTGAAGAAAAACTATGACAAAACGAATGAGGAAACTTTTGTTGGTGACTTTCTGAAGCAGGATTTTGCTTTCCTGAACAAGGAAGAAATCGCAATCATAGGAAATTTCCCGTATAATATTTCTTCTCAGATTCTTTTTAAGATTATTGATTATTATGAAATAATTCCCGAGATGGTGGGAATGTTTCAGAAAGAAGTTGCAGAAAGAACTGCAGCTGTTCCGCGTACCAAAGACTATGGAATTCTATCTGTTTTGATACAGGCTTATTATGATGTGAGCTATCTGTTTACGGTGCATGAGAATGTTTTTAATCCTCCACCAAAGGTAAAATCCGGTGTAATAAAATTGACGAGAAATCCGAAAGAAGGTCTGGCAGGAAATGAAATTCTATTTAAACAGATTGTAAAAGCTGGGTTTAATCAAAGAAGAAAAAAGCTTTCAAATGCCCTGAAAATTCTTGAGATTCCGGAGGTTTTGAAAACGCATGAGTTTATGGATAAAAGAGCAGAAGAACTGAGTGTTGCAGATTTTATTTCGTTCACCAAACTATGGAAAGATAATCAATAATTTTTTTATTAAAATAAAAATGCCTTCAGAAAAATCTGAAGGCATTTTTTGTATGATTGATCAGAGACTTATTCTCTGTTTTTCAGCATGATCCAACCTGAGGTGTTCATCTGAGTTTTGGTTTTATTGTATTCAAAATTGAATTTATACCAATACGTTCCGGTAGGCAATCTTTTTCCGCCAATCGTTCCGTTCCAGATAGGATTTTCTTTAGTGAATCTGAACATTTCACTTCCGTATCTATCGTAGATAGAACCTTTAAAGTTTTTGAAATTACCCAAAGATGAAAGATCAATTACATCATTTACTCCATCCTCGTTTGGTGTAATCACGTTATTGATATGGAGAGTAAAGAATTCTACAGTACCAACGCAAGTGGTTCCTTTTGTTCTTACATAAAGTGTGTAATTTGTATTGTCTAAAAGATTAGGAAATACATTAGAATCCTGCCACGAAATTCCGTCTAAAGAATATTCTGCCGCTCTCGGAATATTGTTGATATTCGGAATTGTGGCTATCGCAGTAATTGTATTATTTTCGTAGCTTAACTGTGAGAAGAAAGGAGTTGCAGCCGCAATCACTTTTACTTCGAAAGTTTTTGCACAGATTCCATTATTGATGGTTACGGTATAAATTCCCAATTGATCAACAGTAATTTTTTGAGTTTCTGCGCCTGTATTCCAAAGGTAACTGTATCCAGATCCTGCACCCGCATCCAACTCTATCGTATCGCCAATACACATTTCAACATCAAGAAGAGGTGTTGTAGGCTGAGGAACCACTTCCACGGTCACTTTTGCTGGTAGTGATGACTGACATCCTAATGCTCCCACTGCATACACTTCGAAAGTGGTAGTCTGGAAGATGGTTGCTGACTGAGTGTTGCCGTTTCCAGGGAAGTTTACCCAATTGTAAGAAGTACCACCTGATGCAGTAAGCGTAACAGTTTCACCTGCACAGACTCTTATTTTTGGCGTTGTAATCTGCCCTATCGGTCTTGTTTCTTTAGCTAATGTAAGCTCTACCATTTTTCTGCAGTATTCTGCTCCGTAAACCACAGCATACAGAACCTGACCATCATTTCCATTATAATTTAATGGAGTCTGAATGAAATTATTATTAAATGCTAATGCATCATTCTGGTTTACGTACCACCTGAAGTTAGCTCCTGCAGTAGGACTGATCAGCGCTTTCGAATTCGTTAAATCAAAGGTTGTAATATCAGGTGTTGTACAAAGTAATAATGTAGCGTCCTGAGCGAGTGGCGTAGATCCGCCATTAATTTTAACTGACGCCGTTCCGGGACATGGATTTCCAGGAAGCGTAACTTCAATAGTATAAGTTCCCGGATTAATTGCTGTAATCGATGTAGAAGTTGCACCTGGGATTGCATTTCCGTTGTAGAACCATTGATACGTTAAATTAGGGCTGTTTACAGAAGCATTAATTACTGTTGGAACCAAGTCACAGACGTTGATCTCATTAGGAATTACAGCACCACTCGGATCCTGAAGTTCTACCCCAATATTGAAAGAGCCTCCTTCCAAGAATACTGCAGAATCATAACCGGTATCTGCTCCAAATGGGCCAAAATCTGCAATCACCATTTTAAAATGATATGGAATTCCAGCGGTTACATTGGCTGTAGCCTCTAGAGGAATTGTTCTTCCGTAAAAATTGGTCTCGATACCTGCAGTATTGTATCCTGCAAAATAAGTAGGATTAACAGCTCCACAACCGTTTGGTATATTTGGACGAATATTAGTTACGCTCACAGGACCTGCTCCACCAGGCAAAATTGCCATATTCTGATAAGGTGCAGTACTACCTACAGGTCTTAATAGTAATGCAAAGGCATCAGCATAATTACAGGGAAAAGTTCCATTATATTCTTCCGAGGCCAATAAATAATTAAATTTAATCTGGGAAGTTGTAGGAACAAAATCAAATTCTAAAATTGCTGCATTGGTGAGCGTACCTGCTACACCAAGCGCTGTTGCTAAATCAGGATCACTACCTCCCTGATTATTATCACCTAGGTAATCTTCAAACTGATTACCTGCTCTTCTTGCAAATCCTGTAGACAAAACAATTCCGTCTTTAAAAGGAAAATTTGTAGTTCCTTTGTGAAAATAACCCCAGGCTCTGTCTGCTTGGGTAGCTGTAGTATTAGGAGTTACGGTAACATTTGAGATATTTGGAACAAAACAAGATCCAGGTCCTGATGATATAAGAACATCTCTTATTAACTGTAAAGGTGTGTACGCGGATTCCGGATATGTAGGTACATTAACATCTATGAATGCACCTGCTTTTTTGGAAGTTTCAGAAAATTCTTTTTTTGGAGGTTTTCTTGGTGAAACTTTCTGTGCAGTAAGATTCACACCTATTAAACTAAAAAATACGAGTAGTAGATATCGCTTCATACATTTTTTCATTTCAACAAATTTAATTACTTTTTATCTAAAACACATTAATATTTAACTATTTTATCAAAAAAAATAACCTTTCGGGTGAAAGGTTATTAATTATTTAGTTTCTGTTTTTTACTAAGATCCATCCGTTTCTCATCTCCATTTTCTTACTTGCCGGATTTTCCCACTGTACTTTGTACCAATAAGTTCCCGTAGGGATGTTCATACCTCTTAAAGTACCATCCCATGTAAGTCCGGATTTTGAGGCTTTGTAAATCTCAGCACCATAACGGTCAAATACAGAAGCTGCAAAATTATTATACTTACTGATACCGCTGAAGTCAACACCTTCATTAATACCGTCACGGTTTGGTGTAATAGCATTGATCACTACAAAAGTATAGAACTCGATAAAATTGCTACAGTCTGCATCCTTATTTCGGATTCTTACATTATAACTCATATTATTATCTACATTGTAGAAAATATTTGAGGTTTGCCATGTCACACCATTGTCTATCGAATACTCTAAAACAGCATTATTAGGATTTGTGGCCGTAACAGTTAAAATATGATCAGCATAAGTGATGTTGGTAAACTGTGGCAACTGAGGATTAAGAAGCTGTGCAGTGAAAACTTTTGAACATGTTCCATTACTGATTGTAACCGAATACGTTCCCGGAACATTTGTAGAAATAGTCTGTGTTGTTGCACCATTGCTCCAGATATAAGTATAGTTAGGGCCGGCACCTGCGTCCAGAGTTCCGTTATCACCTGCGCAGACAAATACGTCCTGAAGATTAGATACAATTGCCGGTACCACTTCAATAGTAATAGTGGCAGGAATATTTGTAGTACATCCGTTTCCTCCCAAAGCAATCACCTGATAGGTAGTTGTAGTTGCAGGACTCACCACCTGAGTACTTCCGTTTCCTGGTAAAGTTCCCCAATTGTAGGTAACTCCTCCGGTTGCCGTAAGCGTAACAGATTCTCCTGCACAGATTTTAGTTTTAGATGCAGTTAAGAATGGCGTTGGCGGACCAACTATTATTGTTATCGTCGCAGGTTGTGCTGACAAGCATCCATTCGCTCCTACTGCAGTTACAGTGTAAGAAGTTGTAACGGCAGGTGAAACTGTCTGAGTATTTCCGGTTCCAGTCAAACCCGTCCAAATATAAGTTGAACCGCCCGATGCTGTAAGTGTAACAGATTCTCCCGGACATATCTGAGGTGCAGTGGCTGTAACAAGAGTATTTGGTGCCACTGTATCCTGCACTACATTAACATTTGAAGTAAATGTACAGGTAAGATTTCCTGGTTGAGTTGTATTTGAAACTGTTAAAGTATATGTTCCTCCTGCGTTTACAACAGGATTTAAAGTTGTTCCTCCTGAAACAATATTTCCACCACCAGTAGCCGTCCATACTATCGTTGAGCCCGCAGGAATTGTTGAACCGGAAGCATTTAAAGTGATCTGAGGTGTTGTACATGTAATCGTTGCAGGCGCGGCAATAGTAACTGTAGTGACGGCTGTGGTCTGTAACTGAAGCGTTACCACGTATGAGCAGGCTCCGTTTTTAACCAAAACATAAATCGTCTGATTTCCCGGACTTGTGAAATTTGTAGGTGCATTTATGGTATTGTTATTTCCCTGATTTGCGTCTGACTGAAGAAGGTAATATGCAAATGTTGCACTTCCGGCAGAAGTAATCTGTGGCTGAGCTTCCGTTAAATCATACACAATTCCATTCGGAGAATAACATTTTAATAAAGAGGCATTCTGAACAGTTATTGGCTGAGAAACTTCAATTGTAATTGTTGCAGGATTTGCAGAAGGACAGCCGTTCGCTCCCACTGCAGTCACTGAATAGGTAGTAGTTGTTGTAGGGCTTACAGTCTGCGTATTTCCAGTTCCCGGGAGTGCGTTCCAGGTATAGGTAACTCCTCCACCAGCAGTAAGAATTACAGACTCACCAGAGCAGATCTGAATTTTAGATGCTGTTAAGGTAGGTGATGGCGGAGCACTGTCACCTGTAACTGTTACGTTTGAAACAGCCGTACATGTAAGATTTCCTGGTTGGTAAGTATTTGAAATCGTTAAAGTATAAGTTCCTGCAGCATTTATAACAGGATTTAAAGTATTTGCTCCCGAAACGATATTACCTCCGGTAGTTGTCCATGCAAATGTTGAACCTGTTGGATAGACGGAATTTGAGCCATTTAATGTAATCTGTGAATTTGTGCAGGTAAGCACAGAAGGCTGTGCGATATTTGCTGTTATTTCCGGTGCTTTTACCAGCTGTAGCTGCGCAACTTTTGAACAGAAACCATTTTTAACTAAAACATAAACAGTCTGATTACCGGGGCTCGGAAATGCTGTCGGAGTCTGAATTGTATTTGCATTTCCAGCATTAGCGTCATTTTGATTTAGATAGTATGAAAACGTAGCTCCAGAAGTAGTACTGATAGCAGAATTTGCATTTGTCAAATTAAATACTGCATTTCCCTGAGCATAGCAGGCCGTGAGTGTTGTATTCTGCGTTGTTGGTGAAGTTCCGCCAACTATCGTTACTGTAGCTGTGCCTGGGCAAGTACTACCTGGAAATAAAACTTCAACCTTGTAAACACCTGGCTGTGAAGCTGTAAAAGTTGCGTTCACAGCACCTGGAATTGCAACATTGTTTAAAAACCACTGGTAAGTTGCATTAGGATTCTGTACAGAAGCTGTGAAAGTCTGCGGTGCATTATCACAAACATTTATGGATGCCGGTAACTGAACTCCATTTGAGCCCAAAATCTGCACACCAATATCGAAAGATCCTGCCTCCAAAAACACGCCTGAATCGTAGGCAGAATCCTGATAATCCGCCAAAACCATTTTAAAATGATAAGCCTGACCAGGTATTACTGTTGCAGTTGCCGTCAAGGGAACAGTTCTTCCACTGAAATTTGTTTCTATATTAGCAGTATTCTGACCTCCAAAATACTGTGCATTTTTAGGACCGCAACTGTAGGTAGAAGGTATAATATTGGTCACACTTACGGGACCTGCTCCTCCTGGTAACACCGCAAGATTTGTATAAGCTCCGCCTGAAACAGGTCTTAGCAAAAGTGCAAAACCATCTGTAATTGTACATGGGAAATTTCCTTCGTATTCTTCTGAGGCAAATAAATATCTGAAAGAAACCTGATTCGCTGTAGGAACAAAATCGAATTCAATGTAAGACGCGTCTTTTAAAGCTGCTGCAGGTAAACCCAATGCTGCAGCAAGATCAGCATCTCCCTGTGAAGGAAGTGTATTACTCAACTGACCAGATTGAAAAGTATTTCCAGCTCTCGCAGCATGACCAGTAGTCAGAATAATTCCATTACTGAAAGGAAAATTAGTTGTACCTCTATTAAAATAACCCCAACTTCTTGTAGGATCACTCTCAATCAAGTTGGGCGATACAATTACATTACTAACATTTGGTGTAGTGCAATTAGTATTACCAGCAATTAGAACATTGGTAACTAACTGGGTTATATTAAAAGATGACTGTGGATAATTTGGTGTATTAATATCAATAAAAGCTCCTGCCTTCATCGTCTGAGACGTAGGCTGTTTCAGAACCTGTTTACTCCTATCTTGTGAAAACAATACAGTTGAAGATAATATCGCAAGCAAAGTCAAAAATAAATTTCTTGTACTTCTAATGTTCATTTTACATTATTTTCAACAAAAATAGCATTTTTTTTCAAGTCATTTAATGATTATTGCTATAAGTTTTATTTTACAAAATATTGAAAACTAAACTTTTACTGTCATAAAACAAAAAAGCCAGCAATTCTGCCGGCTTTAATCTTATCTAAATTAAATTTTATTCTATATTTTTCAGTAAAATCCAACCTGTTTTTACCGTTGTCTGTTTACTTGCAGGATCTTCAAAAGTGATCTGATACCAATAAGATGAAGTAGACAATTTCTTGCCCTGGAAGAAACCGTCCCAATAAGGTCTTATTTTCTCATATCTGTAAACTACTCTTCCATATCGGTCTGAAACCTGAGCTGTAAAGTTTTTATTACCAGCTACACCTCTGAAATCAATAATGTCATTTACATTGTCACCGTTTGGCGTAATCACATTCTGCATGTTGAAAGTGTAATACTCAAGATAACCCACACAACTTGTAGTTTTTACCCTTACCTGAATGAAAACCAATTTGTTTTTAGGAACATTGGTAAAGACATTTGAATTCTGCCATGTCAGTCCATTGTCTAACGAGTACTCCAAAGCACCATTGCTTGGATTGCTCACTGAAATGGTGATATTATCGTTAGCATAATTAATGTTGGTAATGGTTGGGGGTACAGCTATTTTCACTTCAGTAGTGAAAAGTTTCGTACATACACCATTTGAGATTGTAACTCCATAAGTACCGCCTACACCAACAGTGATTGTCTGTGTAGTAGCACCGTTACTCCACTGATAAGCGTAATTAGGGCCTGCACCTGCATCAAGCGTAATGGTGTCTCCATTACAAATCCATCCTCCAGTTAAGGTTGAAGTGATTGCAGGAACAACTTCAATGGTGATGCTCGCCGGAGTAAGAGATTTACAACCTTGTGCTCCGATCGCATAGACAGTGTAAGTAGTTGTTGCAGTGGGACTTACAGTACGTATTGCTCCTGAAGCAGAATTGTCTCCCCATTGATATGTTACACCACCTGCTGCTGTTAATACTACAGACTCGCCATTACAGATTTTTATTTTTGGTGCAGTTAATGTCGCAACAGGAGTTTCTTCTCTTCTTAATGTAAGCATGGCCACTCTCGAACAGAAAGCACCGTTGGAAACATTCACATAAATCACCTGTCCGTCTGTTCCGTTGAAAGCTGTTGTGCCAGTAATATTACTGTTATTTCCTAAAACTGCATCTGCCTGCTGAAGATAAAATTTAAATACAGCTCCTGGCGTTGTACTGATTGATGGTTTTGCAGAATCTAAATTAAATGTAGAATTACTTGGCGTTGCACAAAGTTTTAAAGTTGCATTCTGTATGATTGGGCTTGTACCGCCAACGATTGTAACTTTCGCTTCAGCAGGACAGTTTTGCCCCTGTATAATAATTTTTACAGTATAAACACCTGGCCCAACAGCTGTGTACGTCACGTTTGTGGCACCCGGAATAGCTACACCATCTTTAAACCACTGAAAGGTCATCCCAGGAGTTGTGGTTACCAACGCCTTCAGAATCTGTGGTGTATTATCACACACATAAAGTGTTTCAGGCACAGGATTTCCGGCCGGATCCACAATACTTACCCCAATATTAAATGATCCCGCTTCCAAAAATACGGCCGAATCATAGATCGTATCACGTGCATCGGCAATTACCATTTTAATATGATAAGACTGACCAGGGATTACTGTGGCTTCCGCTGTAAGAGGGATTGTTCGTCCGTTATAATTGGTTCCGTTTGGCAGCATAGAGCCAAAAAACTGAGCATTTAAAGGTCCACAGGAAAAACTGTCAGGAACAATATTGGTTACAGCGACCAAACCTGCTCCACCTGGGAGAACTGCTAAATTTGTATAGGTAGATCCCGGTGTATTAGGTTTCAGCAACAATGCAAATGCATCGTCAAACTGAAATGGCGGGCAAGGATAATCTGAGTCATATTCATGAGACGCGAAGATATAATTAAACTTCATCTGACTGCTTGTAGGTACAAAATCAAACTCCAGAACCGAAGCATTATTAAGACCTGCAACGCCGATGGCAGCACTTAAATCAGCATCACCACCTCCCTGGTTGTTATCTCCCATACTTACTTCAGCAACGTTTCCTGCTTTTCTTGCAAAACCTGTTGATAAAACGATACCATCGGTAAAAGGAAAGTTGGCGGTACCCTTATGAAAGTATCCCCACGCTCTGTTTTCAACAGTTGCAGCGGTATTCGGGCTGACAGTGACGTTAGAAATGTTTGGAACCACACATCCTCCACCATTACCCACGAGAATATCTGTAACGAGTTGTGTAGGCGTGAAACTGCTCGGCGGATAAGACGGAATATTTACATCTATAAATGATCCTGCTTTTGCCTCAACAGGAAACTTTGTAGGCTTTTGCGTTCGTACTTGAGCAAAACTAAATGTACTTAGAAAAGCAAAAAGAACAAAACTAATTTTAAAGTAATTTTTTGATCTATAATTTAACATTTTCAGATTGTTTGCCCAAAAATACCAAAATTTATTGACTTAAAACATATTGAAATCCAAATTATTAATAACAATATTTCAAAAAAGATATTTTTTAATTAAATTTTAATACGATTCTAATGTTTAACTAAAATAGATTAAACTACCGATCAATCCGTTTTTAATATGCTTGAGTGTACTATTTCTAATCTTTTTTCAGTTCATCAATTTTATTCTGAAGTTCCGCGATTTTATCTTTCAAAAACTTGATTTCATTCTTATTTGAATTCACATTGCTTTTCAGAATTGCTTTTTTGGCTCTCTCATTATGATCTTCTTCGTCCTCATCTTCGTTGATCTCCTCAATATCTTCCTGGATATCCTCAATATCTTCGCTAATCTCTTCCAGATCCTCACTGATTTCTTCAATATCTTCGCTGATCTCTTCAATATCCTCCTGAATATCTTCAATATCTTCCTGAATGTCTTCAATTTTTTCATTGCTTTTATTGACAGACATCTGAATAAGAATGGATAAATAAATCGCTTCCAGAGACAGAACCGTCGTGAGTACCAAAAGCATTTTATCAAAATCTACCACCCCGAAAACCGGTAGCAAAAACGAGGTTAGAAAAAGCAAAGTATGGATAATAAGAGACGGTATAGAACCAATCCATGAGGTGATTCCGTTTGCCATTTTCTCCAGAAATTCTATATTTTCGTGTGACGTTTTCATTTTTAAAGATTTGAAATTTGATCCTTCGACAGGCTCAGGATGACATTTTGAGATTTGATATTTGAAATTGTCTGTTAAAATTCTTTAGTGACGCCAAGACCAAACAGAGCAAAATCATATTTGGCGGGATCTTTTTCGTCCAGTTTTCTGATAATTAAATCCAGTTCTTCCACGGTTTTCCAGTCGTTTTGAGTTCTTGAAATCAATCCCAGTTTTCTTGAAACATTTCCGGTATGAACGTCGAGAGGAATGGATAAAAATTTCTGATCAATATTTCCCCATATTCCAAAATCCACACCACGGTTGTCTTTTCTGGTCATCCACCTCAGAAACATGATGATCCGTTTTGCAGATGAATTTTTGTAGGGCGAACTCACATGTTTGTGCGTTCTGTGTTTTTCAATTCCTAAAAATTTTTGCCTGAATCTCTCAATTGAATGCTGAAAATTACTTTCATTTTCATTGATTAAAAACAGATCTTCAAGGCTTTCATTTTCAGTATAAATTTTATGAAACTGACTGATAAAATAAGCAAAATCTTCACCATTAAATGTTCTGTGAATGCTTTTATCCTTAATAAGTTCTAAATCTTTTTCAGAATAATTCATCACAAAATCATAAGGCGAATTGCCCATAATATCCAGCATTTTCTCTGCTGACCTAATGATAGACTTTCTGTTTCCCCAAGAAATGGTCGCAGCAAGAAACCCTGCGATTTCAATGTCCTGTTTCAAAGAAAAACGATGCGGAATCTGAACCGGATCATCATTTATAAAATCTGGATTATTGTAAATATCAGCCTTTTCGTTGAGAAAATCTTTTAATTCTGAAAAATTCAACTTCATTTATTTAAATAAACATTTTTTAATTTAAACCATTAAGATTTTGAAGTCTTTAAGTTTGATTTAAGGAAATATTTAAAAATATCATTAAGCAAAATGCTAAATTCAGCTTAATCTGAATTTTAAAAAAACTTACTCTCAAAGCTGTTTTAATGCTTAAATCTTTTTAAATTTTCACACATTCCAACGCTTTCGGAAGATAAGAGTTTGGGAAAACCGTCCTCGCTTCATCTGTAAAGACCGTCAAATCTCCGTAACGGTTGGAGAAATGTCCTAAAATCAATTTTTCAACTTCTGCTTTCTTGGCAATCGTCGCTGCTTCCAAAGCTGTTGTATGACCGGTGTAATCTGCCATTTCTTTTAAATCATGTAAAAAAGTAGCTTCGTGATACAGAACCGTCACATTTTTAATAATCGGAATCACAGATTCCAGATATCTCGTGTCGCTGCAAAACGCATAGGAAACCGACGGAGCCGGACTGGTTGTCAAAATTTCATTTTTTAAAACATATCCGTCACTTAAAACAAAATCTTTACCGGCTTTCAAATTATGGTAGTCGCAGGTTTCAATTTCAGGATATTTTGAAACTTCTTCCATATTGATATGTCGTTCTCTCGGTTTCTCCCTAAAAAGATAACCGTTACAGTAAATCCTGTGGTCAAGTGGAATCGTGTACACTTCCACCCTGTTGTCTTCATAGATTTTTTCGGAATAATCCTTGTCCAGCTCACGATAAACTACCTCAAAACCCCTGTGCGTCTCAGTAATGGTAAAAATAGTGTCGAGCATTTTTTTAATTCCTTTCGGGCCGTACACATGCAGCGGAACTTCCCTTCCCAAAAGCCTGAACGACGCAATCAGTCCAGGCAAACCAAAACAATGGTCGCCATGAAGATGGGAGATAAAAATATGATTGATTTTTGAAAATCTCGCTTTCGCTTTTCTCAGCTGTACCTGCGTTCCTTCGCCACAATCTATCAGAAAACAGCGTTCTTCCATTTCGAGAAGCTGTGCCGTGGGAGAAGTATTAACCGTTGGTATCGCAGAATTAAAGCCTAATATCGTTAAATAAGTACTCAAATCAATAGTTTATTAAAGCAAATGTACAATAATTGAGGTTAAGGTTGAGGCTTAGGTTAAGGTTTTAAAATAATTATGAACCTGAACACATGAGTCATATGAGATTTTAGATCTGCATTGAAAATATTTTAGATCACATGAGAGAAAATCAGAGATTTTCAAGTGCAAATGCATCGTAGAATTTACAATTATGCTCACAAAGCCCTCAAAAAAATCTTTGATTTTTTAATCTTCTGTGTTCTCAATTTTCAAGAGAATTAAAACTGAAAACTAATGTGCCTTATGTGTCCATACTCCTCTCTATCGCTACTTCGCCTGTAAAAAATCGAGAAATAAATCCAATGCCTGTTTTCTGTGGCTGATTTTGTTTTTATCTTCGGGATTCATCTCAGCGAAAGTGATTTCATGGCCTTCGGGGACAAAAATTGGGTCGTAGCCAAAACCCTGATGTCCTTTATTTTCTGTCAGCAGATTTCCGTGAACTCTGCCGTCGAAATACTGAGCACCATTTTCGTCATAATAACATAAAACGGTGATGAAATAGGCTTTCCTGTTTTCAACATTTTCCATTTCGCTTAAAACTTTCTCAATATTTTTCACAAAATCGTGATCTCCTGCATATCGTGCAGAAAAAATACCAGGTCTTCCGTCTAAAGATTCCACAACCAAACCGCTGTCGTCTCCAAGACTTGGAATTCCGGTTTTCTCAAAACAGTATTTGGCTTTTATTAAGGCATTGGCGTTGAAAGAATCTCCGTCCTCAACAATTTCGTCGTGAAGATCGTAATCTGCAAGACTTTTAACGGTGAAATCATTTCCTAAAATCTGTTGAATCTCTTCTTTTTTGTGAAGATTGTGAGTAGCTACTAATATTTCCATTTTTATTTTTTTATTCGAATTTTTATGAATTATAATGTTTTTGACACATAAGTCACATTAGATATATTTTGATGTTTGAAAATATTTTAGATTCCATAAGAGAAAAAAAATCAAAGATTTTTGTAAGGTTTAAATTAGTGGAAATCTAAAAGTTTCGCAGTTAAAAAATCTTTGATTTTTAACTAATGTGCTCTAAAATATGTGCAATAATTTAAAACTAAACTTATGTGACTAATGTGTTAAAAAATTTTAAGCTTCAGAGTACCTGACTTTATTTTTAAATGCAAAAAGATAGAAAAAGACAGAGAAAAGTACAATTCCAATTACCAAAATCGTCCATTCCTGCATTTCAAAAGCTTCTGCAAAACTTTCTTTTTGCGTGTAAAAAATCAAAATTGCCGAACAGAGATTATTAAAACCATGCAACAGCATCGGCAAAAGCAGAGATTTTGTTTTATAATAAACTAATCCCAAAACACAACCTAATAAAGTCGCCCCTACAAACTGCCATGGATTCCCGTGGATCAAACCGAATAAAAGACTTGCCACCACAATGGCTTTCCAGGGTTCAACACCATTATTAATTAAACCTTTCTGGATAATTCCACGGAAAATAATTTCTTCAAAAATCGGTGCCATGATGACTGCCATAATTAACATAATAATTGGATCATTGATAAATCCTTCCATTATTCTTTCAAAAAATTCATAGAAATCTCCAAAAAACGGTCCGGTTGTGGGGATTTGAGATGTGATAAACTCACCGATGAACATCATTCCCAACATCATCGGAAAGATTAAAAGATAAGTATAAAAATTGGTCGGTGAAAAGTTGAAATTCAGTTTTTTACCCGTTTTTTGACGGACGATAATAAAATCGAAGGCGGCAATCATCAGACAAAATACCAAAGCATTTGAAATCATCAAAAACCAAGGTTTCTGCAAAAAATCTAATCTGAAAATAAATTTTCCTGCAAGTTGCATAAATTTGGTAAACACACCTCCCAAAATATATCCTAAGAAAAGAATTAAACCTCCCATCCAATCGAAAATATATTTCGGATAACGTGATTGCTCCATAAAGTCTGATTTTTTTTAACGAAACAAAGATAATTGATTTAATGAAAAAAAATAATTTTACATCTCAAATGTCATCATGAGCCTGCCAAAAGATCAAATCTCAAACTTCAAATCTCAAATCAAACCGTTTTCTTTTTTCTATTGCAATTGCTTCATTGTGAAGTTTAATCAAACTATCTTTGCAGCTTATTTTTATTCGCATGGATTCCGCATTAAATCAGCCTAAAAACCTTAATTTACAACTGATCAGTTATGTTTCTTTCACTTTTGTAGGATACTTTATTATCGGCTTATCGCTTTCAGTTCTTCCCATTTTTATCAGTAAAAGTTTAGGATTCAGTCTTTTGGTGGCAGGAATGGTCATTAGTTTACAATATATTTCCACGTTTTTCCTGAGAGCCTATTCAGGTAAAATGATTGACGGAAAAGGCCCGAAACCCGCAGTCCTGCTGAGTATGCTCGGATTTTCCTTAACCGGAATCTTTTTGATTTTCGCTTATTATTTTAAATTTTCTCCGGTTTTAAGTCTCGCATTTTTAATTATCACACGACTGTTCACAGGTTGCGCAGAAGGTTTGGTGGGTGCAAGCCCGATCAACTGGGCGATCATGGCACTGGGAGAGAAACATACCGCAAAAATTATTTCCTACAACGGCGTTGCTTGCTACGGAGCTTTGGCGATTGGTGCTTCATTAGGAATTGTTATCGAACAGAAATTCAGTCTCTACGGCATCGGGATTCTTTCCATTATCTTAGGAATTATTGGATATTTTTTTGCTAAAACGAAAGAGAATAAAACCAACGACAATCAAAAAGAAACGCAATCTTTCTGGAAAGTATTGGGAAAAGTCGCTCCGTTTGGCGTTTGTCTGGCCTTGGGAGGAATCGGTTTCGCAAGTATTTCTACGTTCATTACTTTATATTACAATCATTTTCACTGGAATAATGGTGCTTTGTGTCTGAGTATCTTCGGAGGATTATTCGTTGCCGGAAGATTGGTTTTCAGCAACGTCATCAATAATTATGGCGGAATAAAGGTGTCGATTGCCTGTCTTTTTGTAGAAACCATCGGACTTCTCATCATCGCATTTGCCACGAATGCCCAAATGGCTTTGATTGGTGCCGGTGTTACAGGATTAGGATTTTCATTAATATTTCCGGCATTGGGAGTGATGGCGATCAAAAGTGTTGCTCCATCGAACCAGGGCTCTGCTTTGGCTGGTTACGGACTTTTCATCGATATTTCTCTCGGCGTTGCAGGCCCAATCATCGGTAGTGTTGCAGATTTTTTCGGAATGCAGTTTATTTTCCCATTCAGTGCCGCCATGGTTTTTATAGGCTTGGGACTGGCATATTTTCTGAAGAAAAAATCAAATTTAAAAAAGTTGAGCGAGGTTTGAGTTTTAAAATCATTTAAAAATAAATATAATTTTCATTTACGGAAATTATGTATTCAATCAGAATGTATTTTTGTGAATTATTATTGAACCACTTTGCGGTTCTGATTGTGTGGTGTAATTTTGATCCATGGGTTTCACCCACGGCTACTGACATTGAACCACTTCATGATTCTGATCGTATGGTTTTATCTTCGTCCATGAGTTTCACCATCGGCTATTCACATTGAACCACTTCGTGGTTCTGATTTTATGGCTGTAACTCTTTTCCATGGGTTTCACCCACGGCTATTAACATTGAACCACTTCGTGGTTCTAATAATAACTGTACATTTTTTCCACGGGTTTCACCCAAGGCCACTCATATTTAACAACTTTGTGGTTTTGATTGTGTGCTGTGATCTTCGTCCATGGGTTTCACCCACGGCTACTCACATTGAACCACTTCGTGGTTCTGATCGTGTGGTGTGATCTTGATCCATGGTTTTCACCCACGGCTACTGATATTGAACCACTTCGTGGTTCTGTTTATCGGCTACGTATTGTTTACCATGGGTTTTACCCACGCCTACTGACATTGAACCACTTCGTGGTTTGTAAAAAAACAAATCACTCCAGCCTGTCAAAATTTAATTTCCACTCCCATACAAAAACCTTTGATTTTTAATCTTATGTGCTCTTTTTATAAGAAATAATGACAACTCTATGTGACTTATGGGTCAAATGCATCTACATTAAAACTTTCATAGATATATTCTCAAATCTTTTTTGAACCTGTATTTTCAAAGTGATCAGCTTTTTAAAAACTATCTAAATCTTTTGTGACTTTTGTGGTTCAAACGAAATGAAAAATCCAATTTTCAAAATCCGATTAAATTCACGATTTTTGCAAATTCAAATTACGATATGTCAGACTTAATCAAAGAAATAGAAAAAAGAAAAACCTTCGGAATTATATCTCACCCCGATGCCGGAAAAACCACGCTTACAGAGAAGCTTCTGCTTTTTGGAGGGGCAATTCAGGAAGCGGGTGCGGTAAAATCCAACAAAATAAAAAAGGGAGCAACCTCCGATTTCATGGAAATTGAGAGACAGAGAGGGATCTCCGTAGCGACTTCTGTGTTGGCTTTTGAATACAGAGATCACAAAATCAATATTTTGGACACTCCTGGTCACAAAGATTTTGCTGAAGATACATACCGAACTTTAACTGCCGTAGATTCTGTAATCGTTGTCATCGACGTTGCAAAAGGGGTTGAGGAACAGACTGAGAAATTGGTAAAAGTTTGCCGTATGAGAAATATCCCAATGTTGGTGTTCATCAATAAGCTTGACCGTGAAGGTAAAGATGCTTTTGATCTTTTAGATGAAGTTGAGCAGAAATTAGGATTAACTGTTTGTCCGCTTTCTTTGCCGATTGGTATGGGAGCTGATTTTCAGGGAATTTACAATATCTGGGAAGACAATATCCAGTTATTTTTGGAGGAGAAAAAACAGAAAGTTGGTGAAGCGATTAAGTTTGATGACATCAATGATCCTTCGATCGACGAAGTAATTGGTGAAAAAGCAGCAAAAAATCTAAGAGAAGAATTGGATCTAATACAATCTGTTTACCCTGAATTCAGCCGTGAAGATTATATGAAAGGTGATTTGCAACCGGTTTTCTTCGGATCTGCTTTGAATAATTTTGGTGTACGTGAATTGCTGAATGCATTTATCGACATCGCACCGATGCCACAGCCAAAGGAAAGTGATACCCGTTTGGTAAAGCCTGAGGAAAGTACTTTCACAGGATTTGTTTTCAAAATCCACGCGAATATGGATCCGAAACACAGAGACCGTCTGGCTTTCGTAAAAATTGTTTCCGGAACCTTTAAAAGAAATGAAAATTACCTTTTGGTAAGAGAAGGCAAAAAGATGAAATTCTCATCTCCGAATGCATTCTTCGCCGATAAAAAAGAAGTGGTTGACGAAAGTTTCCCTGGAGACATTGTCGGACTTCACGATACGGGAAGTTTCAGAATTGGCGATACATTGACGGGAGGCGAAAAACTGAGTTTCAAAGGAATTCCAAGTTTCTCACCGGAACATTTCAGATACATTAATAATAACGATCCGCTGAAAGCTAAACAGTTGGCAAAAGGAATCGATCAGTTGATGGATGAAGGTGTTGCACAATTGTTTACGCTCGAAATGAACAACAGAAAAATCATCGGAACCGTGGGTGCGCTTCAGTATGAAGTGATTCAGTATCGTCTGGAACATGAATACGGTGCAAAATGTACTTATGAGCCACTTTCTATGCACAAAGCCTGTTGGGTTGAAGCCGATGAAAAATCTGAAGAATTCAAGGAATTTGCAAGACTGAAGCAGCGATTTTTGGCAAGAGACAAATACAACCAATTGGTTTTCTTAGCAGATTCTTCTTTCACGATTCACATGACGCAGGAGAAATTCCCGAATGTGAAACTGCATTTTATCAGTGAATTTCAGAATGCTTAATTTAAAAGTTTAGATTTATAAATACAGTCCGCGGAAGTTTTTCTGCGGATTTTTTTTTGCTAAATGTCCATGTCAATAGTGTAGGAATTTTTCACTAGACGCCTTAATATTTATCTGAATATATGTCTTTAAAACTAAGTATCTTTGTGATTTAACATAGATTACATGAAAAAAAACCTAACAATCCTTTTTCTTTTTAGCTTTTGCATAATTTATTCTCAGCTTAGTCCGGAAGTAAATAAACTTGTTAATCAACTTTCAAGATCTGAAAAGGTGGAATACAAGAATATTGATGTTGATGGTCATGAAAGTTCAGTCTATAAACTTTTCGACAGTATACAAAAAATTTCTACAAATGATGAAATTGAGTATTTAGTGTTTAATGGTTCTACAGTAATCAAGTCCTATTTTTCAGGGAGTTTTGTGAGAGCTAAGCATAAAAAACTTGAAGCATTATTTTCTGAGTTCATTAAAAAAGATGACACGATCCATATTAAAACAGGCTGTACTGGTTTTGAAACTACTTTAGCCAACAACCTTTATCAAGAGATCTACAATTTGCCGCACGCAATTAAAACTAGAGAAGAATGTAAAAAATTATTACAAAAAGAAGCATATCAAGATCCATACTTGATTAGTGAACTTTCAGATCTAGCAAACAGCTATTCTAACTGGAATATGAAAGATGCTCAAGAATTGATTTTAAAATTTGACAAAATCGCCTTGGATAAAAGCAATTCAAACATTGGAATTGTTGAATATATTTGTTTGATAAATCAATACAACGAAAAAAAATTGCCACATATTAAAGATTTCTATTATTTCAAGCAAAAATATAATTCGAAAATCATTGCCGATTATATCGCATTTTGTACACAATAATATGATTTGTCATTATTTTTTTAAATTTTCCAAAAGAAAAATATTTGTAAAACCTTATTAACTATTTTACAAAACTCTAAAAATCAATTAGCTAAAATTTTACACTCACAAAACATCTTCTTTACAAACATTACAAAAAATTACAAGGTAGCTTTACATCAACAAAATTAATCGTTATGAAAAAAGCTATCTTATTACTTGCAATATCAAGTACATTTATTATGTGTAAAAAGGGAGATGGAACTACAGAATCTCTAAGTGAAACCATAAAATCTGCTGACAGCAGCTTTACAGAAATCTCCGACAAGGCTGAGAAAATTCAAAATGAAACGGCAGCGGCTTTGGATTCTGCGCAGGTGAAAATTAAAGATTTTGATAAGACTTCACAGAATTTGAAAGATAAGTTTGAAAAAACGGCCTCTTCTGTAGATTCTTTAGGCGAAAAAATTTCTAATGTAAAATTTGAATCCAGAACTTATGATAAAGATTCCGCAAGAAAAAAACAAGAGAAAATTGTAGTGAATGTTCCCGCACCAAAAGTGATTAAGGAAACCAAAATCATTTACAAAAACAATCCTGAAAAGCCGAAATCTGAACCTAAATATGCTTTAAAGAAAACTGCCAATCTTGAAATTGGTGTTGATGATACGTATGGCGCAAAAAATTACATAGAAGATCAACTCAGAAAATATGACGGGAGTCTGAAAAGCGAAAATATCAGCAGAAACAACGACGACACCAAAACTGCTTATCTGAAAATACAGATTCCATTAGATAAATTTGAATATTTTGTGGAAGACGTGAGTGGCAATTTAGGAAATGTAATTGATAAAACAATCGACAGTTCCGGAGAAGAATTTTATCCGAAAACAAAATGCGATATCGAGATTACTTTGTACGGAAACGAGAAAAATGCTGCTACAGTTGCATCAAAACCTGACAGTTTCGGAGGAAAATTTGCTTCGGGAATCGGCTCCGGATGGGAAGTTTTGACTGGAATTCTTCTTTTCTTTGTTCCATTCTGGCCGTTGTTTTTAATTGCAGGAATTGCATATTATTTCTTTAAAAAGAACAGAAACAAAAATATCAGCAATCAGGCAGAATAATTTTAATCAAATTTTAATGTTTCGATGAGAATAATTGAAATTTGATTTGTACTTTTGCAATGCATTACGGTTAAGCAATTGACCATAATTTTATATAAAAGTTTGTGTTTAGTTACAGCAAGGGCTTTCAGAATTTCTGAAAGCCCTTGCTATTTTTATCTAAGAAAAGATTATTTTGAGATGCTTCTCGAAATTACAATCTTCTGAATTTCTGATGTTCCTTCGTAAATCTGAGTGATTTTTGCATCACGCATCATTCTTTCTACATGGTATTCTTTCACATAACCGTATCCACCGTGAATCTGAACAGCTTCAATCGTAGTATCCATCGCCACTTGTGAAGAATACAGTTTTGCCATTGCACCACTTTCAGATATGTCTTTTCCGGCATCTTTTTCTACAGCAGCCTTGTAACAAAGCATTCTTGCTGCAGTAATACTGGTTGCCATATCAGCTAATTTGAAAGCAATTGCCTGATGATTGATGATTTCAGTTTTGAAAGCTTTTCTTGTTTTAGCATATTTTAATGCCAATTCGTACGCTCCGGAAGCAATCCCTAAAGCCTGAGAAGCAATACCGATTCTACCGCCATTCAAAACAGCCATCGCAAAGTTGAATCCGAAACCGTCTTCACCGATTCTGTTTTCTTTAGGCACTTTTACGTTGTTGAAAAGCAAAGAATGCGTGTCGCTTCCTCTGATTCCCAGTTTATCTTCTTTAAGACCAATTTCAAAACCTTCCCAACCTTTTTCTACGATAAACGCGTTGATTCCCTTGTGCTTTTTCTCAGGATCAGTCTGGGCAATTACGATGTAATAAGTTGCAGTACCACCGTTTGTAATCCAGTTTTTGATACCGTTTAAAAGATAATAATCACCTTTATCTTCAGCGGTTGTTTGCTGTGAAGTGGCATCAGATCCGGCTTCTGGCTCAGAAAGTGCAAAGGCTCCGATTACTTCTCCGCTTGCTAAAGGAGTAAGATATTTTACTTTTTGTTCTTCAGAAGCAAATTTTTCAAGACCCGCACACACCAAAGAGTTGTTTACAGACATTACCACGGCTGCAGAGGCATCTACTTTAGCAATTTCTTCCATTGCCAAAACATAGGAAACGCTATCCATCCCAGCTCCACCGTACTGTGGGTCTACCATCATCCCAAGAAGCCCCATTTCCCCCATTTTCTTTACTTGTTCGGCAGGAAACTTCTGGTCACGGTCTCTTTCAATTACGCCTGGTAACAGTTCGTTCTGTGCAAAATCTCTCGCTGCCTGCTGAATCATCAGCTGTTCTTCTGATAAATTAAAGTCCATAAAAATTTGAATTATATGGTCGCTAATTTACACTTTTTGGGCAAATATGAAAATTTAAAAATTTATTCATATTCAGCCTTGAATAATGACTGTAATTAAATATTAAAGATCAATTATTAAAGGATAAATAACGAATCTTATTTTTGATGAAATTTCCTTTTATGAAAAAGAAGGTTTGCCAGTGAAAAAAAATTCTTATATTTAAAATTATTAAAATCAAACCCACGGATTATGACCATTAAAAGATTATTTGACATCCCTCAACATGCTTTGGAAAATTATCCGAAAGCTGATATGTTTGTGACAAAATATAACGGCGAATGGAAAAAAACTTCAACTCAGGAATTTGTAAATGAAGCCAATAAAATCTCACGCGGACTTTTAAAATTAGGTATAAAACCAGGCGACAAAATCGCTTTGATTACCACCAATTCCCGCACAGAATGGGCAATAATGGATTTGGGTCTGTCACAGATCGGCGTAATTTCAGTGCCAGTTTATCCGAGTATTTCTCCCGAAGACTATGAGTTTATCTTTACCAATGCTGAAATAAAATACTGCTTCCTTTCAGACAAAGCTTTGCTTGATAAAGTGATGAAAGTGAAACACAATATTCCAAGTTTACAGGGCGTTTTTACTTTTGACGCGATTTCGGGAGCTGCCAACTGGAGAGAAATTTTAGACCTTGGCGAAGACGATTCCACTCAAATTGAAGTGGAAGATCTGGCAAAGGCAATAAACCCGGATGATGTAGCGACGATCATTTACACTTCAGGAACCACCGGAAAACCGAAAGGTGTTATACTTTCGCATGAAAATATTGTCTCCAATGTTTTAGGTTCGATCCCAAGAATTCCGAGAAAGAAAAGTTTGGATTACAAAGACACGAGAGTTTTAAGTTTTCTTCCGATCTGTCATATTTTTGAGAGAATGTTGTTTTATCTCTTCCAATACAATGGTTTCTCCATTCATTTTGCTGAAAGCATTGAAAAAATGGGCGAAAATGTAAAAGAAGTAAAACCTCACTACATGAGCGTTGTACCAAGATTAATAGAGAAAGTTTATGATAAAATTTATGCTACAGGATCTTCTGCGGGAGGTTTCAAGCAGAAAATTTTCTTTTGGGCCTTAGATTTAATTCAAAAAAAGAAAACGGTTTCAAAACCTTCCGGTTTATCTGAAATTATTGCTGATAAACTGGTTTTCAAAAAATGGAGAGAAGGTTTGGGAGGCGAAATCATCACTTTGGTTTCAGGTTCGGCAGCCTTGTCTTCAAGATTAAATTTGATGTTTCAGAATGCGGGAATTCCTATTTTGGAAGGCTATGGTTTAACGGAAACTTCACCTGTTATTTCAGTAAACTCTTTCGGTAAAATGAAAGTAGGAACTGTGGGGCATCCTTTAGATAATTTAAAAGTAAAAATTCAGGAAGACGGCGAAATTACGGTAAAAGGTCCTTCAGTTTTTAAAGGTTATTTTAAAAATGAAGAGCAAACGAAAGAAACTTTTACAGATGACGGCTATTTCAAAACCGGCGACATCGGTCATATTGATGGTGAAGGGTATCTGCAGATTACCGACCGTAAAAAGGAGATGTTTAAAACTTCAGGAGGAAAATACATTGCTCCACAGACGATTGAAAATTTAGCCAAAGCTTCAAAATTCATCGAGCAGATTATGGTTGTCGGCGATGGTGAAAAAATGCCGACCGCTTTGGTACAGCCTGATTTTGAATTTGCCAAAAGCTGGGCGATGAGAAACAACCTCAGCATCGGAACTACACCAAAAGAAATTGCGGCCAGCAAAGAGCTTAAAGAAAGAATTAAAAAAGAAATGGACGACATCAATGAGCATCTCGGAAGTTGGGAACAGATCAAAAAAATTGAACTCACACCAGAAGTTTGGAGCATTGAAGCAGGACTTTTAACGCCAACTTTAAAGCTGAAAAGAAAAGCGATTAAAGAGAAGTTTATGGATCTGTACAATAAAATGTATGAGCATCAAGCTTAAAAAATTAAACCGCTTCTTTTGAGGCGGCTTTTTTTTAAGGAAATATTTAAAGCGGAATGTTAACCACCCCTCCAGAGGAGGGGAATTTTTCACCACTTACATAACCTAACAAAAAAAAACGGCTTCAAAAATTTGAAGCCGTTTTCTATTTTATAAAAACCTGAATTAAAACTTAATCACAGATTTCATTCTTTCAATTTCTTCGTTTACCAACTCGTCGTCAACAAGAATTTTACCTGAATGCTCATCGATGATGATTTTCTTTCTCTGAGCGATTTCCATCTGCTTCTGAGGAGGAATAGTGAAGAAAGATCCTTTCGGAGCACCTCTTTCCAAACCTACAACGGCAAGACCGTTTGCAGAATTGTTTCTGATTCTGTTGTAAGAAGCCAGCAATCTGTCGTCGATTTTAGAAGCATACTCCTTAGACTGCTCAAGAAGGTAATCTTCTTCTTTCTGAGTTTCAGAAACCAAATCTTCCAATTCTTCTTTTTTGAATTTAAGGTGGTTTTTAAGATCTTCAATCTTAGCATTCAACTCATCCAAAGTTTCGTTTTTGTGACCGATTTTAGCTCCGAATTCCTTGATTCTCTTTTCAGAAAGCTGAATTTCAAGCTCCTGATATTCGATTTCCTTTCCTAAAGCTTCAAATTCCTTATTGTTTCTTACGTTGTCCTGCTGAGATTTGTATTTTTCAATTAAAGATTTTGCGTGGTTAATCACCTCATTTTTGGTATTGATCTGATCGTTCTGTTCTTTAATTTCTGAATGAAATTTTTCAGCTCTTTTCTCAAGGCCTTCAATCTCAATATCAAGATCTTCCACTTCGATTGGCAATTCTCCTCTTGTATTTCGGATTTCATCCAATCTGGAATCAATGATCTGTAGATCGTATAAAGCTCTCAATTTTTCTTCAACTGAAATTTCTACTGTTTTTGCCATATCTAAATGAAATAATTTACGGGGTTTGTTTTTTCGCTAGATTTCAAGACTGCAAATGTACTAAAATTTTGCGATAAAATTTCAAATAATTGTTCACTCACAAATTGCTCAGATTCATAATGCCCTATGTCACACAAAAGCATCTTTGATTCTGCAGAAAAATAGTCGTGGTATTTCAAATCACCCGTGAGGTAAGCATCACATTTTTTAGCCAAAGCAGATTTTATTCCGCTGGCTCCGGAACCGCCCAATACCCCTACTCTTTTTATCTTTTTCCCTGTAAAATCTGAATGTTTAATGATTTCTAAATTAAATTTATCCTTCACAAATTTCAAAAATTCTGCTTCATCCATTTCTGTTTCAAATTCACCGAACATTCCTAAACCAGAATATTGATTTTCATTATCAAGACTGATGATCTGATGCGCAACTTCTTCGTAAGGATGGGCATTTTTCATCGCTGAAACAATTTGGTTCTGTTTAAAACTTTCAAAAATCACGGAAATCATCACCTCATCGGCATTTTCACGGACGTTTTGTTGTCCCGAAAAAGGTTTCGATCCTTCAATCGGTCGGAAAGTTCCCGAACCCTCAGTTGTAAAACTGCATTCATCATAAAACCCGATATTTCCGGCTTTAGCATCAAACAAAGCTTCTTTCAGATTTTCAGAATGATCTTTTGGAACGTAGACATTCAACTGTTTTAAATTATTTTTTTTAGGCTGAAGGATATTTAAATTTTTTAAACCTAAATGATTGCAAATCCCTGCATTTACGCCAAAGAAATCGTTGTCCCACGCTGTATGAATGGCGTAGATCGCGATTCTATTTTCTATGGCCTTCAAAACCGCTCTTTCCACATAGTTTTTACCTGTCAGTGATTTTAAACCTGAAAAAATAATGGGGTGAAAACAGACAATAAGATTACAGTTTTTTGCAAGAGCTTCCTCCACCACATTCTCCAACGCATCGTGACAAACGAGAATTCCGCTAACATTTCGTTCCGGAAGACCGCAGAGGAGTCCGACGTTGTCAAAATCTTCTGCCTGAGAAATCTGTATTCTTCTTTCTATTTTTGATATTACATCTTTTATTGTCATTTTATTCTGTAAGTTTGACTACGAAAATAACGAATATTTATAACTTTGTAAAAAACATGACAATGGAAAAAGAGCACAATCTCGTTCCTGGAGATTCACTTTGGAAGAGATTTTTGTTTCGAATCATTAACCGTGCAGATACAAGGCTCGGAAAACTTTTTGACATCATTCTCCTCGCTCTTATTCTTGGGAGTACATTTATCATTATGATGGAAAGTGTTCCGAAGCTTGATAAAAAGTTTCACACTACATTCATCATCGCTGAGTGGATCATTTCAATTTTTTTTACAATTGAGTATATTTTGCGTATTGCGGTAATAAAAAACAAAAAGTGCTACATTTTCAGTTTCTTCGGAATAATTGATTTTCTGTCGCTGGTACCTTTCTTTCTGAGCTTTTTCTTTCCGGTTACAAAATATTTTCTCATTTTCAGGATGCTGAGAATGCTCCGTGTTTTCAGGGTTTTCAACCTTCTGGATTTCATGAATGACGGCTCTGTGATTGTAAGGGCTCTACGAAACAGTTCAAGAAAGATTTACATTTTCCTTTTATTTCTGATTATTTTCTCGGTCATCGTGGGTTCGATGATGTTTATGGTGGAAGGCGGAAGACCTGGCTTTGAAACGATCCCGCAGTCTATCTACTGGGCAGTAGTAACCGTGACAACAGTGGGTTACGGCGATGTCTCCCCTATTACGCCGACGGGAAAATTTTTCGCAGTAATTCTAATGCTTGCAGGTTATTCAATTATCGCAGTTCCAACGGGAATTGTGACTGCGGAAATGAGAAACAAAAGACAAAATCTGGAACTGGTATGTGAAAGATGCGGAAATGAAGATATTGATGATGATGCCCGATACTGCAAGCAGTGTGGCAAGAAATTAGCATAGGATTTATTATAAACTATTAAATCACCCTTTAACGCTTAACATCATGGAACCAAAACAAAAAAACAAACCCAACGCACTTGTAATAAGCCTGATAGGACTCGTTGTTCTAATGATTATTCTTTATTTTATTTTCGTCATGTTTTTCCCGACAGTTTTTGACGGTATGAATACAGGAGAACTTCAGCCAGTGAAACCTTAATAATTTCTAAACTAAAATCTCAAATAGAAAACAAGTGACTTTTTTACAGTCACCTGTTTTTTTTAATAAAATTACTTTTTAATTATTTTCTTCGTCTGTTGCGTTCCGTCTTTTAATTTTAATACTAAAAGATAGGCGCCGGAGGAAAGCTCGCTGAGATTTAAATTTGAACTGAAATTTTCAAATCTTTTAACTGTTTTAGCATTAAAATCTGTTACAAAAACCGACTTAACCTCATCAAAGTTTTTAATATTTAAAACTTCTGTAAAAGGGTTTGGATAAATCTGAATTTCATTAATGATATTCAGATTTTCGGCTGTTGCCAAGCTTCCAATAGATTCAACAGTAAAGTTATCAACAAAAAAATCATAATCCTCAGAATCTGTTACCGCTCCATCCGACGCATAAAATGCAAAAACCGTATTGGCAGAATTGTATGAATTAAGATTGAGCGAAAACTGACTTCCGGTATTAGATGGACTGTTACCCGCCGTCCACGTCTGCAACGGTATCCATGTAACTCCGCCATCATTTGATATTGCAAAATGGATGATATCATCTGAACCCATTGCTGAAGGTGTGGTCTGATTAAAAGCCGTAAGACCATAATCAAATTTTACTCTATAGTTACCTGAAGACAAGTTAAAAAAGGGAGATTTCAACCAACCGGCTCTGTTCTGATCAAATAAATTTATTCTTGCTGCACCTGTATAATTTACATTTAGAAATCCATCCTCAAGCCAATAGATGTTGTTACCTGTTGAGCCGGAAGATAAAGTTCCACCCGACACCTGTTGCCAGCAATTCCCCGGAAAAACAGTGAAAGTATTGCTATAGGTGGGCGTGATTGCAGCACACAAACTTGTAAATGACGCAGAAGCCGACCATGCACTTTTGTTCGTTGGTGTACAAACTGATCTTACCCACACGTAATAGGTTGTGGATGGCACCAATATTATTGAAGTACTGAGCGTCAAAGAGCTTCCTGCTGCCTGTACTGACGGTGCCGGCAATGCAGGATTTGTAGAAAGATAATATTCGTAACCTAACAATGGTGTGCTTAATGAAATGCTCCAGGATAGAAGTGCAGAAGTTGCAGTAATATTTGACAGCGTGAGATTAGATGGTGCAAGACAAAGAGGAGCCGCCGAAACTGCAACAGTATAATCATGAGCTTCCCCATAACCATCGATATTACACGGAATCGGAGGAGCGTCAAACCTGTCTGCTACACGCATCCTGTAATTTCCTGAAGGTATGTTTACCGGAATATTAATTGTACCCGAAGTAATTTCTTCATTAGCGACTGCGGTACTCACTCCTGAAGCCACCAACTCTGGCGCAGCATCTGTAAAAACTCCGTCATTATTAAAATCAATCCAGATTTTTATATTCTGATCACTGAAACCATGGGTAATGCTGAAATTATAGTTTACTCCGGCATTCAAACTGATAATCTGTGAAGTAAAATTACCAAAACTGTTTTGCGAGCATCCCGTATCCGCATGAGAAAATGAAACGGCAGGAATTGAGAAGCTGACGATTTGATCACCATTATCGCACCCATCAGAAAACTGTGGTACACAGTATGTTTGAGCAACAAAACGAAAGCTTAAAAACAATAAAATCAATAATAAATGTTTATACATGTTGAATATTTACAAATATGTGTACAAATTTATAAAAAGTTCAAACATAAAAACAATTATGTTAACTAAATTTAAAAAAAAGCCGACAGTAATAAAACTGCCGGCTTACATAATCCATAAAAAAGCTAATTAGCGTTTTATAGCTTTGATCGTCTGTTTAGAACCATCATTCATATTTAAAATCACAAAATACATTCCTGCATTGAGGTCATTTAAATAAAGTGTAGATTCTGCTTTGTTAAATGTTCTGACTGTTTTTCCAGCCATATCTGTAATTACAATAGATTTCACATTTTTCACATCTGAGATTGTAAGCACGTCGGTGAAAGGATTTGGATATGCTTTAATTAAATCCTGATTAGATTTTACTTCAGAAGTTGCCAAAGTAGGATCTAAAGCGTCGTACGCCGAGACTCTGTAAGTACCATTAGTGCTATTTGAGTAGTTCCAAACACTTATCAACAGGACCGTTCCAGGCGTCTGCCCAGTAAGAACAACTTTAGAGAAATTACCATCATCAGATGTATCGTCATCACATCCTACCTGTACAAGATTTCCACAAGAACCTGTGTACACTCCTAACACAGTATCTGTAACAAGAGAGCCAGTTGCAGATTTTGTCTCAATAGTAAGATTTCCGCCTGCAGGAACAGTTACAGTATACCATGTTTCTTTGTATGCGGTTGGCTGACAAGTATGTGTTGCTGTTGCATCTGTAGTTGTGGTAGCACCAACTGTAGTTCCGGTAAACGGATTTTGATCAAATGATGATCCAGCCGTAAGTAGTGTTGGAGCAGAACAATTATCATTTGTCGGTGGCGTAAAGAGAGTTGTAAAAGTGGTCATTGTGGTCCAAGCGCTGTTCTCAGTCGTAGAACATACAGAACGCAACCATACAAAATACTGAGTACCTTCTGCCAATGGAGTTAGAGTTTGAGAATTACCAGTAATCCCTGTTAAAGTAGCTGTAGTACTTGACGTTGGAGGTGTATTTGAATTACTGTAATATATTTCGTATCCGTTTGCAGGCACCGTAGGAGGCGCCGCCCATCCAACAGTAGCAGAATTAGTCGTAACAGCTGATGCTGTTACTGCAGAAGGCTCGCCACATGTGGGAGCAAGATCCACATTAATATCATCTACATACAACCTGTTCATATCCGCATTAGAATAAGCTTGAAACCCAAAGTAATACACGCCTGTTGAAGGTGGTGTAAAATCAACAAACACACTATTAGCTGTTGTATTAACTACATTTGGATAATTTGCCAAGACTGTGTTCATAGCAGAACTTGCCCGATCGGTACCGTATGCTACTTTCAGTTTTTCAGGATAGGTTGCTCCACTTGCATTTCCATATTTATATTTAATTCTGTAGTTTGTACCGGCCGTCAAATTTATTCCGTCAGTGTAAAACCATGTATTTGCAGCATTTGCTCCATTATAAATGTAATTTAACACATTGCCATCAAAACCTCCCGAGTTAAGATTGTAAGTAGTCCATACGTTTCCTGATCCATCATTTACAGTCATCGTACAGTCAGGTAGTGCCGGAACTGTAACAGTGCTAAAATCCAAGTTATAAGGAATTCCAACCGAAACACAAGGTGTTGTAAATGTGGCAGCGGTTGTCCACGCACTTTTATCAGTTGTACTGCATACTGAACGCACCCACAGATAATGAGTAGTATTAGCAGGTAATCCTGATAAAGGGAGAGAATTCGTAGCGCTTGTATTTGTGGCAGGAGTTGTAGCCACAGGGCTTGTGGATGAAGTTGAAAGATAATATTCGTAACCCGATGCAGGAACAGACGCAGGAGCAGTCCATGCAATATTTGCAGAATTCAGAGTTACACCGGAAGCAACAACATTAGATGGTGCAGAACAAGTAGGAGCAGCACCTTGAGAAATAGCTACATTATCGAAGTAATAATAAACATCGGCACTCGATGCTGAAGTAATATTAAACCGAACAAACAAGTCTCCTGCAGACGGGTTAAATGTAACAGTCTTCGTTGCACATGTTCCCGCTACTACATGGTTTGAGCTATCAATAGTATGTGCAGTAACCCACGGTCCGGTAGCTGACGATGCGTATTCAACTTTTATCATACCAACAGTACCGCTTGTTGCCCCGGTAGTGGGAGCGTAATAGTCTGTAATTTTATAGTCAAAAGCCATCGTAATCATTCCTTCATTGTTACCTGTCAAAGCAGGCGAAGTGAATTGTCCAGTAGTGCCGTAATATTGCTCACTACGGATAGTTCCTGCGGTTGTTCCACATATCTGAGCAGCATTGGTAATTCTTGAGAAAGATCCACCACCGGAAACACCAGTCCAGCTGTTAAGTCCTGTGGCTGTCCAATCCTGCGTGTAAGAGACTTGAGCCAAAAGTACTGCACCTAGCAGTAAATGGCATGCTAATAGAATTTTCTTCATACTTATTAAATTAAAAAATTTGAACTTAAATATAATAAAATATTAACTAATAATTAATAAAACATCAATTAATTTAACAAATAATTCATCATACAGGAATAAATTTCACATCATTTAAAATCAAGAGCCTTTATTCATGGCGCTTTCTGCAATTTATCTGTTATGGAAAGAACCACCCTCTAGGCTTCAAAAATATCTAAACATGAAAGTGTTTTTTAACAACTATGATATTTTTAATCTTTTTAATTAGGTAAAAAAAAGAGCGGCAACTGAATAATCAGTTGCCGCCCAAATATAAATAGATTATTAAGGTCTATTTTTTAATTGCTTTGATAGTCTGTCTTGATCCATCATTCATATTTAGAATCACTAAATACATTCCTGAATTAAGATCAGCTAAACGAAGTGTAGATTCAGGTTTTGTAATTGTTCTTACAATCTTACCAGAGATATCTGAAATCATGATTGATTTTACATCTTTTACGTCAGAGATTGTCAATACATCCGCAAATGGATTTGGATAAGCTTTGATATCATCTAATTTGGTAGTTGCTACATCGGTGGTTGCCAGTGATGAACAGTCTTGAGTCGCTGTAATTGAGTAATTTCCAAAATTAGTGTCGCTATACGACGATAATAGAGCATAATATGTAGTTCCTGCTACCGCATTAAAAGTAAGTTTAGATGCGTTATTTACGGTAACTGCACAACCAGAATCAGCATATCCTACACCGGAAGTATTATTTACACAAGTTAATGTTCCTGCATTATCAGAATACACTCTCAGATAAGTATCAAATTTGCTACCACAAGCATCAATTGTTACTGCGCCAGATAACGCAGGAGTTACTTTGAACCATACTCCCTTATAATTGTAATTTGTTGTTGATCCACAAGAAGAAGCAGGAAGGGTATCATTAGTTGCTACAGCATTGTTACCACTTATTACATTTCCGGTACAAGAATTTAACAGTAATGCACCTGCTATTAAATCGTTTGCTGGTACCACAGGAGTTGTAACACAAATATTAAAGTTTGAATTTGTAGAAGATGTGGTTGATGCAGAATAAATCCTTACATAATAAATACTTCCAACGGTTAAAGAATTAAGAAGAAGGTTAGAATTACCATAATTTCCCGAATAGCAGGCGACTGCTGTTAATGACCCAGGTGCGCCAGAATACACTTGCGTTACCGTAGCATTGTCTGCATATTCTACATTCACAAAATGCGTCGTGGAAGATGCCACAAAACTATACCACACATCATCATCTATAGCAGTTGCTGCACAGGTAGGAGCTGTTTCTCCAGCACTCTGTGTAGCAGAGACCGTCGTTCCAGTTACCGATGAAGAACAAATTCCTGTAGCACTTGGTACAAGGTTTATTGCACTACCAATATTGTCATTAACAGGTGCCGGAGGTGGCGTTCCTACGCAAACAGTAAAACTTGAAATAGTTGTTGATGAAGAACTATTAGTATAAACTCTTACAAAATAGGTATTACCTACTGTTAAACCTGTTAAATTCTTAGTACTTACATTAGCACATGCACCTCCCACAGCAGATGTAAGCTCAGTTGTTCCATCTGCTCCATATACAACCATATTCATATCTGCCGAACCTGAAGTATTAGCTAAACTAACTCTATGAACAGCATTAGTAGCAATAAACTTGAACCAAACATCATCATTAGCTCCTGCTGCTGTACATGATGGAGCAGGTGTAGATGCTGTTGCAGATTCTGTTGTTGCCGGCGTTACAGTACCACAGGCATAATCTGGGTTAACCGTTAAAGTGAAAGCTCCAGCAATATTATCGTTAGCTGGCGGCGGCGGCGGCGTTCCTATACAGATATTAAATGTATTTGCATACAAAGCAGTAGCTGTATTTGCATTAGAATTATAAACTCTTACATAATACAAAGCTCCTGGCGTAAGACCATTTACTACTGTTGTATTTGTAGTTCCACACTTAATACTAGTTAATGTTCCGCAAACACCACTAAATATTTGAGTATTTAAACTTGTAGACGATGATGAACCTACAGACGTCACATTAGACAAAAGCACCGTGTGATCAGTACCAACCGCAGTGAAGCTGTACCAAACATCATCGTCAGGATTTCCTGTACATGTTCCTACCGCTACACCCGAACTTGTTGCCTGTAAAGTCGTTCCTGCAACCGGAGAAGAGCAGTTTAAAGTAGAATTCACTACCAAATTTGCTGCAGCCGAGCACTCATCATTTGCAGGAGCTGCAGGGAGTGTCCCAATACACAGATCAAAAGTATTAGCATAAACTGAACTGGAAGTATTAGCTTCGGAATTATATACTCTTACATAGTAAGTTTGGCCAACCGTCAAGCTCCCAAGATAACTGTAATTCGTGTTTGAAGTAATACATCTGACACTTGTTAAAGAGCCACAGCTTCCACTTAAAACTTGTGCATACAAACTAGTAGATGAAGTATTTCCTACAGATACAACGTTTTTCAATTGAATTGAGTGTGCTGTGGAAGTTGCTACGAACTTATACCAGACATCATCATCGGCACTTCCTGTACATGTTCCTAAAGCCACACCTGAAGCTGTTCCACCTAGCGTAGTTCCAGAAACTACTGCTGTACAGGACAAATTAGGATTTACAGTTACAGTTGTAGCATTTGCACAATTGTCATTTACAGGATCAATTGCTTTTGTTGTAAATTTTCTTACTGTACATGATGCAGAATTACTCGCAGTGCCTTGATAAGAATTTACAGTGTAATAATAATCTGTACTGTAATTCAGATTTGATGTAAACAGATAAGTTGAAACATTTCCTAAGTCTGCATTATTAACAACATCAGTTCCTCCCGACGTTGTTCCCACAGAAAGCCTATATCCGGTTGCACCCGCTACTGCTGTCCACGTAATTGTAGGTGTTACACTCACATTAATGGAATTGTTTGACGGAGCACTTACTGACGGACACGGAACTGCTAACGTTGTGAAAGAGACTTCCGGACAGTTTGCATTACTCCCCAGATTATTGGTCGGGATTATCCGTACATAATAGGTTGTAGAATAATTAAGTGTGTTTGCAGCAGGCAAAGTATAGGAATTTCCGTTACCCACATTCTGACCATTGATAACATCTGTAGCGCCAGGCGACGTACCTATATTCAAAAGGTATTGTGTAGCTCCTACGGCAGAAACCCAACTTAAAGAAGGGGTCACAGAAACACCTGTCGCTCCCGCTGCCGGAGCAGAAAGAGTAGTGCATCCCGGAGGAGCAGTAACAACCTGAGTAAGCTGCACATCATCAAATCCGAGATAGAAGTCTGCTGGTGAAGTATAAGTACCTGTAAGTCTGAATTTAAAGTCTGCACCTACTGGAATCGATGCACCGGGAATAACGCCCGAGATCGTAGTACATGGTACAGGCGATGCATTTGGACTATCTAGGGCAACTGGAGTACCCAAAGAAGCCCATGTAGTTCCACCATCCACAGAATATTCCCAAATTACAGTACCCTTAATAGAACCACTTGTACTAAAGCCCTTAGCAGCATATTTAAAAGAATAGGCAAGATCGGTAGCATTGGAATTCACAGAAGAATAGACAATACTATGTGAAGTTACAGAGCCGTACAGATTTCGATATGCCATCTTAGTCCCGGAACAGGCAGTACCGCCGGTCCACATACTCAATGTGACCCCTTGTGCGGCACTTGCCGGGGTTGCCGAGGATGTCCATCCCGGAGGGAGTGTTGTACCCTCAAATCCTTCCGAAAGAAGAATCTGTGCAGATGTACCTACTCCGAGAGCCATCATACACATCAATAAAAGTTTTTTCATACTTTACAAAATTTAAATTAAGGGGGTGAATTTAATAAATATTTATTTCACATTCTGTATAACTTCAAAATTTTTTATTAAAAAATCTTAAAAATATTAAAATTTTGAATATTTTTTAAACAAACATTTAATTATTATTAAGGTTTTAATCGTGATACTGAGGATTTTCAATCAGTTCCCAAACGTATTTTTATTATTAAACAAACTTAAATATTCATGATCATCTTATATATTGTCTGTTTTTTTAATTTTTTTTCATAAAAAAAGTGGTCAAAAAAAACCACTTTTATACCATTATTATAATGTAATTAATTGAGATAAAACTCATATTTATTCATCAACTGAATATTTTTTATTAAATCCCCGTTTAAATTGACCTGATGTCTTGCCGACTGAACTTCAATTTGCTGAACATTTAAATCATCATCCACATCTTTTATATAAAATTTCAACTTTTGATTTCCCGGATTTCTTTCTAATAAATTTTTAAAGAAACTCAAATCTTCAGGGCGGAAATCCATCACATCCATCACCAGAGAAATACTTTTGGCAAATTTTTCAAAAGCTTCCTGCAATTCAATCACATCATTTACATTCACAAAAACCCGCCCATCTTTTACTTGTGCAAATTTTATCTTTAAAATAACAAAACGCTGAACTTCAAGCTTTTCTTTTAATTTCATATAATCCCTATCCCCTAACCTGAAAGAATAGGATCCTGAATAATCTTCCAAAGTTAGAAATGCCACTTTCTCACCGCTTCTGAAACCGTCTTTCACAACATATTCTGTAATTAAACCGGCAACGGTATATTCTTTGCCGCCACCGCCGTTTTCTCTTTCTTTCTGAATGGTTTTCCAGTCTTTTTTCTTTTCTTCAAACAGTTCCTCCTGCTTATTGGCGAACGCAATCTCTTTATAAGCATCAACTTCATCAAGATTTAAAAATCCGAAAACACCTTTGGGCTCAGCTTTTTTGGTCACTTCTTCAATGATTTCCTCTTCTTCACCTGCAACAATATCATCAGAAACAATTTCAATTAAATCTGCCACTTCGTCTACCGAATCTTTTTCAAGAATCGGAACTTCATCGGTAACTACTTTTGCTTCTTCGTCTTTTTCCAAAACTGCTTTTTTAGACAAACTTCCCTGCATAAACTGATATTGAAACTTAAATTCATCCAGCGGATGCGCAGAAAGATAGAAGCCAATGGTCTCTTTTTCCTTATTCAGTTTGTGCATATTCGGCCACTCCGGACAAGGCGCGAGTTTTGGCTGCTCAATCTGAACTTCCTCTGCAAAATCTGCAAAAAGAGAATTTTCCATCTCATTTTTACTTTCCTGAAAGCTTTGTCCGTATCTAATTAATCTTTCCAGATTGGTTCTTCCCGCCATATCAATATCAAAATACTGACCTCTGTGAAAGGAATCCAACTCATCAAACGCTCCCGCAACCACTAAACTTTCCGCCACTCTTTTGTTCATTTGAGAAGGCAGAATTCTTTCGAAGAAATCATAAATATTTTTAAATCTTCCGTTGGCTCTTTCTTTAGTAATCCCCTCGCTTGGCCCTTCACCTATTCCTTTGATTGCCCCCAATCCAAAACGGATCTGACCTTTTTCGTTCACCGAAAATTTGTAATGAGATTCATTTACATCAGGACCCAAAACGTCGACGCCCATACTTTTACAGTCTTCCATAAACATGGTAATCGATTCGGTATTGTTGATATTGTTGCTCATCACACTTGCCATATATTCTGCCGGATAATTGGCTTTTAAATAGGCTGTCTGATAAGCAATAAACGCATAACAGGTAGAGTGAGATTTGTTGAAAGCATATTCAGCAAAGGCTTTCCAGTCGTTCCAGATTTTTTCGAGAGGGCCTTCATCGAGGTTATTTTTTCTTCCGCCTTCAATGAATTTTGGGTACATTTTGTTCAGAACTTCAATCTGCTTCTTACCCATTGCTTTTCTCAAAGTATCGGCTTCACCTTTTGTGAAATTGGCTAATTTTTGAGATAAAAGCATTACCTGCTCCTGATACACGGTGATTCCGTAGGTTTCCTTTAAATACTCTTCGGTTTCGGGTAAATCGTAAACAATTTCTTCGATACCATGTTTTCTATTGATAAAATTTGGAATATATTTAATCGGTCCCGGTCTGTACAGGGCGTTCATGGCAATTAAATCAGCAAAAACCGTAGGCTTCAGCTCGCGCATGTACTTCTGCATTCCCGGACTTTCATACTGAAAAATCCCGACTGTTCTTCCTTCTTTAAATAACTGATACGTTTTAGCATCTTCGAGTGGAATTAAATCCGGATCGATATCAATTCCGTGTCTGGCTTTGACTAATTTTAAAGCATCTTTAATAATAGTTAAAGTTCTCAGACCCAAAAAGTCCATCTTCAAAAGTCCGGCACTTTCTGCCACTGAGTTATCAAATTGCGACACCAAAATATCTGCGTCTTTCGCAGCAATCGTCACCGGAACAAGATTACTCACATCTTCAGGCGTAATAATTACACCGCAGGCATGAATTCCGGTATTCCTGATGCAGCCTTCCATTTTTTTGGCACTTGCCAAAACGTCGTGGCGGGCATCATCCGGTGTGTTCAGAACATACTTCATCTCGTCGACGAGCTGCTGATCTTCAGGCTTCAGTTTATCATATTTAGATAGAGCTTTGGCAATATTCATCCCCGGACTTGGCGGAATGAGTTTCGCAATATTATTCGTATCCGGAATTGGTAAATCCAAAACCCTCCCTGCATCTTTAATAGCGGATTTTCCACCTAAAACCGAATAAGTAATAATTTGAGCCACCTGATTTTTACCATATTTTTCTACAACCCATTTGATGATTTTATCACGACCTTCATCGTCAAAATCGATATCAATATCGGGCATGGAAATCCTTTCAGGATTCAGAAATCTCTCGAAAAGCAAATCATATTTAATGGGATCCACATTGGTAATTCCCGTACAGTATGCAACTGCCGAACCTGCCGCAGAACCACGTCCCGGACCAACCCAAACGCCCATTTTACGGGCTTCGTTGCAGAAATCCTGCACAATCAAAAAGTAGCCGGGATAACCGGTGTTGGCAACGACTTCAAGTTCGAAATCCAGACGTTCCTTTATTTCAGGCGTAATTCCGGTTTCAACATATCTTTTTTTGGCTCCTTCATAAGTTAAATGCGTGAGATATGCCATTTCACCGCGTTTTCCGCCATCAATTTCGTCCTCAGCATGAATAAACTGTTCTGGAATATCAAATTTAGGTAGTAGAACATCTCTTTTTAAAGTATAAGGACTGAATTTTGCCGTAAATTCTTCGTAAGCGTCAAAAGCATCGGGATAATTTAGAAAAGCTTCTTTAATTTCATGTGCATTTTTAATGTAATACTCTCCCGCAGCCAAACCTCTTCTCTTTCCGAAGCCTTTACCGACGGGCGTTGACAGTTTTTCACCATCTTTAATACAGCTTACAATATCCTGAATATTCGAGTCGTCTTTATTGGTATAATAAGTCTGATTCTGAGCTAAAATTTTAACATCATATTTATCTGCAAAATGCAACAGAACATCATTCAAATGCTCTTCTTCAGGCAGTTTATGGTTTTGAATCTGAACATAAAAATCATCCTCAAAAGTATCTTTCCACCATCTGAAAAGCTCCTCACCTTTCTGTTCACCTGTGTTTAAAATAGCATCAGGAATATCTCCGTTGATACCGGAAGTTAAAGCGATTAATCCTTCTTTATATTCAGCGATCACTTCACGGCTGATTCTTGGAACTCCGAAATAAAATCCTTTCAGAAAACCAATACTTGAAAGTTTGGCTAAATTTTTATATCCGTTAAAATCTTTTGCCAGCAAAACAACCTGCGTTCTTCTGTCCGGATCGTCTTTGGTAAACTGTTTTTGCTCGTAGCGGTCTGAAATATAAAATTCACAGCCTACAACAGGAATCAAAGGTTCTGAAACGGGTTCAGTTTCATTAAATTCTGTTCCGTTTTCTTCTGCTTCCTGTTTTTTGGCTAAAAATTCCTTATGTTTTTTTGAACGGTCGCCATTTGCACTTTCAACTGCCGAAACAAATTTAAAAGCTCCCATCATATTTCCCAAATCGACCATGCCGACTGCAGGAAAATTTTCGTCTGTTGCTTTTTTAATTAAATCATTAATGCTGGAAGTCGCCGTCAGCGTTGAGAAAACACTTTTGTTATCAAAATTGAAATATCTTCCTAAATCGATGTCATCAATACTTCCGACATCGGATTGTTTTTTCTTATTGTTAAAATCTGCAACCTGCCTTCTGATAATAATTCCAAAAGGTTTGATCGGATTGGGATGCAAGGTTTTAAAATACGCTAACTGATCTTCCGAAGTTTTTAAAACCTCAGCCGGAATAATCCCGATACGCATCATTTCAAAGAAAACCTGAGCCGTTGCATTAACGTCGGCTGCTGCATTGTGCGCTTCATCAAATTTATGACCGTACAGTTTCTCATACAATTCTTCCAGTTTCGGAGACTTGTATTTTCCTCCTCTTCCACCTCCAAGCTGACAGTAATCTGTTCCGAGAATCATTGTATCGGCTTTCGGCTTTTCCTGAAGATTGTCCTTTATATTTTTCCTGAAAAATTCAGCTCCGACGATATTGTAATCAAACTCCACATTGTGTCCGGAAACAACCCTTACTCGTTCTAAAACTTTGGCAAATTCGTTTAAAATTTCTTCAAGATCACGACCTTCTTCATTGGCAATCTTTGTGGTAATTCCGTGAATTCTTGCGGCGTTAAAGGGAATATCGTAATCTTCCGGTTTAATAATATAATCCTGATTTTCAATCAACTGCCCATTATCATCATGCAGCTGCCACGCAATCTGAACCATTCTTGGCCAGTTGTCTGAATCTGAAAGCGGCGCGTTGAAATTCTTCGGTAAACCTGTGGTTTCGGTGTCAAAAACTAAATACATAAATCTTGTCTGACTTTTATTTAAAAAAGAATGTAAAGTTAGTGTATTTTTTTTCAAAAATTGTTGACAAAAAATGTAACAAGTTTATTTTATTACATGCTTTCTATACCTGTTATTTATTCATTTACAAGATTTTTCCGAATTATTGAGCTCCTTTTTTGTGAAGATTTTTTAATTATAATATATTTGTATATTAAAAATAATAGAATTTTAAATATTATGAAAAAACACCTACTTTTGGTCAGCATATTAGGATTATCTTTATTAAGTGCACAAAAGAATAAGCGTTTGAATACTGAGTTTGAAAGACAGAATATTGATAATAATAAAAAATTTGATGCTTATATTTTAAAGCGCTACGGAAATGACAGATCTCCTGAAGTTTTAAAAGAGATCGAAATTCAAAGAAGTACTTTAGCCGGTTTTGACTTTTCCGGACCTTATTTTCTTGAACAAGGAGATCTTAGGCAGCTTCAGAATTCCAATTCTGATTTACTCAATACAGCGGGCAATGTTACAGGTTTAACCGGTGCTTTCAACGGTGAAAATATCAAATACACTATTTTTGATGGTGGTAGAATATACGAAGCTCATACAGCATTTGATAATATTCCAAATAGAATCACAAATAAAGAAGCAACCACACAAGCATATTCTGATCACGCAACGGGTGTAGGAAGTTTTGTCGGTGGAAAATCAGTAAATCTCTCTACTGGAACTCCACCTAATCAGGTTTTGGTGGGAAATGCGAAAGGTGTCGCCATCAGCTCTACGATGGACAGTTACATGTTCAGTACGACAACTCTTCCCGGAACCACATCTCCAAGTTCTGTTTTCCAAAAGATATTGATTGCAGAACCCCTAATTTCAAACCACTCTTACGGTGTAAATTCAGGCTGGACAGAAACTTATGCAAATAATACCTATGCTTCTTTTACATATAACGGATTTAAATCAGGGAATAGTTTTTATGATTATCAGGGAACTTACAATACGAATGATCACAACTATGATTATATTGCATACAATAATCCTGCTTATATTATCGTAAAATCTTCCGGCAACTATTACAATCTGGGACCCACCGGAAAAAATTCCACAGCTCCAAAATATTATAATACTGGAAGCGGTCCGGTTGCATTTACCGCGACGGACGTAATCCCTCAAAACAATTGCGCTTTGGGATTTGACTGTATTGGCCAGGGTTCTTTGGCTAAAAATATTATTGTTGTTGGTGCCACAGATATCATAACAACGAATAACAATCGTTATACAACAGCGAGTGATGTTGTTCATTCAAGTTATAGTAGTGCAGGACCTCGTGATGACGGTGGTATAAAACCTGACATTTCCACAGTAGGCACCAATGTTTATTATGCTGCCACATCTGCTGCAGGAAGTGTGACGTGGGCTGGCGGAAGCGGAACTTCATTTTCAGCTCCCATTGTTACTGGAATTATCGGTTTGTGGACACAGATAAACAAGCAACTATTCAATAATGCTTTATTGAACGCTGCATCAGCTAAAGTTTTAATGGTACATTCAGCATCAGAAGCAGGAAATATCGGTCCTGATCCTCATTTTGGATGGGGTTTTATAAATGCTAAAAAGGGAGCCGAGCTATTGGTTGGCAAATCTAACGGAACTGTAATTTTCAATGATGAAACTTTAATAAGTGGAACTGCAAACACAAAGACTGTTAAAGCATCAGGTTCAGAACCATTGAAGGTGACAATCAGCTGGCTCGATCCAAGATATGTTCCAAATTATCAGGTTGTTAATGATGTCTTCAACAACAGATCTTCAAAATTAATTAATGATATAGATTTAAGACTGATTGACACTACAGATAATACAATCTATTATCCCTGGAAATTGAATTCCAATGCTCCAATGACGCCTGCAACTAAGGGAGACAACTTGGTTGATAACGTGGAACAGGTTGTGATTGACGCTCCTGTTGCCGGCAGAAGTTACAGAATTGAAATTACAAACAAAGGAATATTAGTAGATGATAATGGCGGAAATGCACCATCTAATTATTCAATAATGGTTTCAGGATATACTGAAGTCCTGGGCGTACAGGATGTCAAAAAAACAGCTAATGAAATCATTATTTCTCCCACTTTAACGAAGGATTTCGTTAAGATATTTAAAGCACCTTCAAGGTCAACTTTTAATCTTTATGATTTTACCGGTAAAATACTTCAAAGCGGTAAAATCAACGGTAGTGAAGTTTCTGTTGATCTTTCATCGTACAGCAATGGCGTTTACATTATTGAAGTAAAAACAGGAAAAGATGTCATTACAAAAAAAGTCATCAAAGAATAATTAAACTTTCTTGGAATACGATGCAAAACACTAACGGTTGTTAGTGTTTTGTTTTTTATGTATATTTGTCTTCTATGGAAAATACACTTCACGAAAAAGTTTCACAGGATATTTTACTTAAAGCTTACAACCACATGATGCTTGCCAAAGCAATGGCAGATATCTATGAGGAAAACAGAAATGTTTGTAAATACGTACACAGTACTTCGAGAGGGCACGAAGCCATTCAGTTGGCGACGGCTTATCAGTTGAAAAAAGAAGACTGGGTGTCTCCGTATTACAGAGATGAAAGTATTTTGCTGGGAATTGGTTATGAGCCTTATCAGTTGATGCTTCAATTGTTGGCGAAAGCTGATGATCCTTTTTCGGGAGGAAGATCGTATTATTCTCACCCTTCGAGCAGAAACGAAAACATGCCGAAAATGATTCACCAAAGTTCGGCGACCGGAATGCAAACCATTCCTACAACGGGAGTTGCACAGGGAATCAAATATATTGAGGATTTTGAACTGCAAGAGTTTGAAAACAATCCCGTAGTCGTTTGTAGTTTAGGAGACAATTCCGTAACGGAAGGCGAAGTGAGTGAAGCACTTCAGTTTGCAGCATTGCACCAATTGCCCATCATTTTCTTAGTTCAGGATAACGATTGGGGAATTTCCGTAACCAAAGAAGAAGCGAGAACTGTAGATGCCTACGATTTTGTGGCAGGCTTTGAAGGTTTAGGAAGAATGCGAGTAGACGGTACCGACTTCGTTCAAAGTTTTGAAGTGATGAAAAAAGCTGTTGATTTTGTAAGAAGCGAGAGAAAACCTTTGGTTGTTTGCGCAAAAACAGTTTTAATTGGTCATCATACTTCAGGCGTTCGAAGAGAATTCTACAGAGACGAGGAAGATTTAACCAAACACAGAGCAAAAGATCCGGGAAATATCCTTAGAAATCATTTGCTGGAATCTGGTACAGACGAAGAATTATTAAAACAAATCACAAAAAAGGCAAGACTGGAAGCTGAAGAAGCCTTCGAAAGAGCTCAAAAAGCCGAAGATCCAAAGCCCGAAACTGTGATGCAGCATATTTTCGCACCGACTACGATTACAGAAGAGGTGGGAACCCGCGAACCTGAAGGAGGCGAGAAAATCGTGATGGTGGATGCAGCAATTCATGCCATTCAGGAGATTATGTGGAAGCATCCTGAAGCTTTATTGTACGGACAGGATGTTGGGGAAAGAATTGGCGGTGTTTTCCGTGAGACGGTAACATTAGGAAAGAAATTCGGAAGCAAAAGGGTTTTCAATACGGCAATCCAGGAAGCTTACATCATCGGTTCTACAACGGGAATGAGTGCGGTTGGTTTGAAACCAATTGTTGAAGTTCAGTTTGCGGATTATATTTATCCCGGAATCAATCAGTTGATTACCGAGATTTCAAAATCAAATTATTTAAGCAACGGGAAATTTCCTGTCAGCAATATCATCAGGGTTCCGATTGGAGCTTACGGCGGTGGCGGACCGTACCACAGTGGAAGTGTTGAAAGTATTTTAGCCAATATTAAAGGAATTAAAATTGCTTATCCAAGCAACGCAGCTGATTTTAAAGGTTTACTGAAAGCTGCTTATTACGACCCGAATCCGGTTGTGATGCTGGAGCACAAAGGTTTGTACTGGAGCAAAGTTCCGGGAACTGAAGATGCCAAAGCCATCGAGCCGGCAGAAGATTATATTTTACCTTTCGGAAAAGGAAAAATCGTCATTGAAGCTGATGAAAATGAAGTTAAAAAAGGAAACACTGTTGTCGTAATCACTTACGGAATGGGGGTTTACTGGGCAAAAGAAGCTGTAAAAAACTTCGGTGGTAAAGTGGAAGTCATTGATTTAAGAACCATCATTCCTCTGGATGAAGAATTGGTTTTTGAAAGAGTAAAAGCACACGGAAAATGTATTGTTTTAACAGAGGAACAACTGAATAATTCCTTCGCTGAAGCTTTCGCACACAGGATTTCTAAAAACTGTTTTAAACATCTTGATGCTCCTGTCGAAACCATGGGATCGCTGGATACTCCCGCAGTTCCGATTAATTTAATTTTAGAAAAGGAAATGCTTCCGAATGCTGAAAAACTCACTAAGAAAATCGACGAAATGTTGAAATATTAAAAATTAAAACCTCTGAATTATTTTTAGAGGTTTTTTTGTACGGTTTTTGTTAACTTGGCTGTACAAACTATTATATACAAATGATCACCACAAAATACGTCAACTATAAAAAGGTATTCAACTTATCAGGATTTCATCTAATCATCATTTCGTGTTGGTGTACATTAATTGCCGTACTTTTTCATGTTTATCACTGGGACTGGATGATTATTCCGTGGGTTCCTGTGGCATTAATAGGTACTGCAGAGGCTTTTCTGGTAGGTTTTAAAAACAATCAGGCGTATGACAGACTCTGGGAAGCGAGAAAAGTCTGGGGTGGAATCGTAAATACCAGCCGCTCATTTGCTGCGATGGTGTATGCTTTCGATACCAATGATGAAAACGTTGGGAAGTTTGATCTGGAAGAACGCAGAAAAAAAATCGTACACCGCCATATTGCGTGGCTTTATGCCTTCCGTGAGCAAAGTCTGATCCCTGCAGAATGGGAACACATTAAAGATGAGGAAGACAAAATCAAAAATACAGATCTGAAACGGAACAGACTGATAAGAGCCGGATTTTCTGATTACGGCAGAACACCTATTTTTCTGAACAAATATTTATCTGAAGAAGAATGTGAACTGCAGTCTCACTACAAAAATTTTGCAACTTACCTTGTTGCCCAGCAGGGAAAAGATATCAATGACCTTAAAAATATGAACGCCATCTCAGACTTCAATCAGATGCAGCTGCAGGATTGTCTCACTGAGTTTTATACGTTGCAGGGACAGGCAGAAAGAATCAAAAAATTCCCGTTGCCAAGACAGTTTGCAAGTACTGCATTTATTTTTAACATTATTTTTATCATGCTTCTTCCTTTGGGTCTAGTAAGTGAATTTTCAAAGCTTGGTGACTGGGGAATCTGGGCTTCCATCCCATTTTGTATCACGATTGGATGGATTTACATCATTATGGAACTCGTTGGAGACTACTCAGAAAACCCTTTTGAAGGTTTAATGTTTGATATACCGATGCTGTCTATTTGCAGAACAATTGAAATAGACCTTCTTCAAATGACCGGCGAGACAGAACTGCCGGATCCAATTACATCTAAAAACGGAATTATAGTTTAACTTTTATGAAAATGTTTCGGAAAAGCTTCCTCAGGTTTCTTTTTCAAAACATTAAGCAAAATCCAGGATTTTAAAAACCCGTATCCGTAAGAAAACATCTGAATATAGGTAGAGATGACGGCCATTCCAGCGATTGCTATATTTTTAGTAACAATTAAGGCATGAATTAAAACCATAAAGGTGTATAGCCCGTAAAAAGAGAGGATAATTCCACCTTTTAAAAAGAAATATTCAATAAATCCTAAAATATATCCTAACAGAAATAAACTGGGAAATGCAAAAGAAATTTTCACATAATTTGGATGTCTTTGATTCAGGATGGGCCTTGCACAACCGAACTGATATACTTGTTTTGAGAATTTACCAAAATCAACCCTGCGTTTGTGATAAACAGCAATATTATCGAAAAATGCTGTAGAAAAACCGTTTTCCCAAAGCGTCATCGATAAATCAGGATCTTCGCCGATTCTCATCTCTGAAAAACCTCCGACCTTTTCAAAAACCTCTTTTTTTACACCCATATTAAAACTTCTGGGTTGAAATTTTGAAACCGCTTTTTTATTCCCTCTGATTCCTCCTGTAGTAAAAACAGAAGTCATAGAATAGGAAATCGCTTTCTGCATCAGATTAAAACCTTTATGTGCTTTATCTGCACCACCAAAGGCATCGCAAGGAATTTCGAGAATATCCTTTTTAATATTTTCAATATAATCTTTCTCCACAATCACGTCACTGTCTACAAAAATCAACCAGTCATTTGCAGCTCTTTTAGAACCGTAATTTCTCGACAGACCCGGTCCGGAATTTTCTTTTTTGAAATATTTAATATTCAAAATATCTTCAAACTGATGAACTGTCGGTTTTAAATCCATCAAAGAACCGTCGTCTACAATAATGATCTCAAAATCTTTATCAGTTTGGGCATTTAAAGAATTAAGAAGCTCGAAAAGTTCATCTTTTCGGTTGAAAATTGCGACAATAATAGAAAGGGTTGGTTTTTGACTGAACATTTTTCAAAATTAAAGATTTGAAAAGAAATCTCAATGTATTTTAAAACAATTTATGATTTTAATTTAGCTTTAAACTATGAATTTAAAATAAACAATTAAAACGATTGAGATGACAAATAGAATCAGAGATATGCTGAACAGCAATAGTTTGAAAATGCTTTTAAAATAAAAAAGCCTGAGATGAAAAAGTATGTAAAAAACAATAAACGAAATAACGAAACCAATCAGAACACACATCAGTAAAGTTTGAGTAAAGTCTTCTTCGGGTAATGGATTTGAAAAAAACATAAAATACAAAATGGAGGCAATCACAAGAAAGCCTCCACTCCACAATTCTGTAGTATATTTTGATTTTTTGGAATACTTGCTCTCCTTTTCTCTATTTGGGGATGATTTAAAAGACAAATCTATATTCAGTAAATCTGCAAGAAAACCTAAACCGTCAAGAAAATCAAAAGGCATATTTTATTTTTTGTTTTCCTCTAATTTGTGCACCTTTTTCGTCCCTTCATACATTTCATACTGCAAAAATCTCGTCTCCAGTTTCCCGTTGAACAGCTTGATTTTTCTTGAAGGTCGTAATCCTATTTTTTTCGGAGCATCCAGATCTGAAGAGATCAGCCACGCCAGAGTATTTGGGTAACTGCTTTTAAATGTATCTCCAATTTTTTTATAGAAATCGTCATCATTAATCGAAATTCTCTCGTCATATGGTGGATTGAAAACCATTAATAGAGGAAATAAATCTTTTTTAGACTCAAAGAAATCCTGTCTTCTCACGTCGATAATGTCTTCCATTTCGGCAGATTCTATGTTAGTTCTGGCGGCATTCAACATTTTCCCGTCAACATCGTAGCCAACAATTTTTCCGGTAAATTCTCTTACACGGTTAATTCTGACTTCTTTTATTTTTGCGAACAAATCGGCATCATAATTATTCCAGTTCTGGAAGGCAAATCTTTTTCTGAAAATCTGAGCCGGAAGATCAAGTGCAATCATTGCTGCTTCAATCAGAATCGTTCCTGAACCGCACATCGGATCAAGGAAATTCCCTTTTCCGTCCCAGCCAGCCAACTGCAGCATTCCGCTTGCCAAAACTTCATTGATGGACGCTTCGCCCTGTTCTCTTCTGTAACCTCTTTTAAATAAAGCATCACCGGAAGAATCCATAGAAATTGTCACCAACTCTCTGTCGATATGCAAATGAAATTTAATTTCCGGACTTCTGGTTTCGATATTGGGTCTTTTCTTGAATTTCTCCTGAAAATAATCTACAATCGCATCTTTCATTTTAAGAGTTACAAACTGAGAATGCTTGAATGTTTCAGAATTAACAGTAGAATCGATGGCGAAAGTCTGGTCTACATCCAGAAAATCTTCCCACGGAAACTGCGAAAGTTTATTATAGAACTGATGCTGATTGAATGCTTTAAACTCATAAATCGGCACCAGAATTTTGAGTGCTGTACGTGCAGAATAATTTATCTTATACAAAAATCCAAGATCTCCTTCGCAGTTAACGGCACGGTTTTTAAGCTCTACATTTGAGCCACCGAGTTTTTTAATCTCCTCAAAAAGAACCTGCTCGAGTCCGAAAAAAGTTTTTATCTGTATTTTTAAATTTTCTGTATTCATTTTGCAAAAATAGGGAATTTTTGGCTTGGTGTTGGGTGATTGATGAACGATGTTAAAAGATATAGTTAAAAATCATCCTACATCCGGCATCCAGCATCCTACAAAATCCGTATTTTTGCACGATGGAATGGTTTGAATCTTGGTTTGACACACCTTATTATCATATTCTCTACAGCAACAGAGATTATACCGAAGCAGAAAATTTTATCACTCAGCTCACTGCAGAGCTTCAACTCCCAAAAAATTCAGAGATTATTGATCTTGCCTGTGGCAAGGGAAGGCATTCCGTTTTTTTAAATAAATTGGGTTACAAAGTTTTAGGATTGGATCTTTCAAAAAAAAGTATTGAGCACAACAGACAGTTTGAAAATGAAAACCTTCAGTTTGCTGTTCATGATATGCGTGACAAGGTAAATCATCCGTCTGTAGATGCTGTTTTTAATCTGTTTACGAGTTTCGGATATTTTGATTCTGAAGATGATGACAGAAAAGTTTTTAAATCCGTTTCTGATGTTTTGAAAACTGATGGATATTTCGTTTTAGATTATTTAAATGAAAATTACGTCCGAAATAAAATGGTTTCCGAAGCTGAAATGCAACGCGGCGGAATTGATTTTAAAATTTCCAAGAAAATTGAAGATCAACATATTGTAAAAGAAATTAAATTCTCAGCTGACGGACAGGATTTTAATTTTTTCGAAAAAGTAAAACTCCACACGCCGGAATCTATACAGAAATACGCTGAAGACAATGGTTTTGAGCGGGTGAAAATCTGGGGCGATTATCAGTTGAATGATTTTGATGATGAAGTTTCACCGAGATGTATAAATTTATTTCGTAAGAAGTAAAAATTAAAATTTGAATTTTAAAGACCTCATCGAGGTCAAACCTTTGTAGCAGATAGCCGGCTGTAAAAAAAAAAGAAGCTCCGGAGGAGCGACAACTTTGTAAAAAATTATTTAAGAATCAAATTTAAAATGATCGTATTTCTACTCATATTAAGTGTTCTCGCCGGAGTTTTTCTGGGTAAATATTTTGGACAGACAGAAAAGTTTTCCAAAAACCTTTTGATTTTGAGCGCAGGATTTTTAATTACAATCTGCCTCAACGAAGTTTTCCCCGAAGTGTATCATCATCACAATGAATCCGGAATTAATCTTGGCATTTTTGTCATCGGCGGAGTTCTATTGCAAATGATTTTGGAGGCTTTAACCAAAGGTTTTGAGCATGGTCACTTCCATCATCACAATGACAGCACAGTTCTTCCGATGGCTTTAATGGTAGGCCTTTTCATTCACGCTTTTATCGAAGGTATTCCTTTAGCTAATGAAACCAATCCGTTTTCTCCTTATCTAATGGGAATTGTTTTTCACAACCTCCCGATTTCTTTTATTCTGGGAGCATTTCTTTTTAACAGAAAAGGTTCAAAAATGTCTTATCCATCCATGCTGATCGTCGCATTATTTGCTTTGGCATCACCTTTTGGAATGTTTTTAGGAAATTATTTTAATCCCAATTGGCAGCCTTACTTTTTAGCAATAGTTGGTGGAATTTTCCTTCACATTTCATCAGTAATTATTTTTGAAAGCAACAAAAATCACAATATTGACTGGTCTAAAATTGGTTTGGTTATCATAGGTGTTTCACTGGCTTTGGTGATGCATTTATTTCACAGCCACGAGCATCATCATTAATCTTTAAATCAAATTTAATATACCAAAAAGCTCTGCAAAAATCAGTTTGCAGAGCTTTTTTATATCTAAACTGAGTTAGTTTTAAAACTTCCAGCCGAATGTTAAATAAAAATTGTTAATCACATTTTTAACGTCAGAAACTACGAACGATGAGCTGCTGATTAAGCGTGATGGTGAGTAATAACCATCCTCAAAACCTCCTCCTGCTTCTCCGTATAGAAAAGGGTTATTGAATTTTGAACTGATGTTCTGATAAGTTGCATCGATGTAGAATGATTTGAAATCATAACCTAAACCAAATGACAATGCATTTCTGTCGCTCAAAATCATATTGTTGTAAGATTGATCTGCCACATCACCATTATTTGCAAAACGGCTAACCGTAAGTGCATCAAAAGGACTTGAAGTATATGCATAACCACCTCTTAATCTGAATTGTTTAACTCTGTATTCAGCTCCCAATTTCACTTCAGATAATGTCTTTACATTTTCATCAAAGAAATCATTAAGCTGCATTTCCGCTCCACCATATTCTTTATAAGACGGTTTAGTCAAACCTACTGTATAATCAAGGTTCATCGAGAAATTCTTGTTGGCTACGAAGGCTGCACTCACAGTTGCTTTCATTGGCGAAGTAAGTCTCCTGTTTTCTACAGCGTAATCGTCACCTAACTGTGGATCATTGTAGAAATTATAACTTCTGTCGATATCCCAAAACGTAGGTGTTTCTATGGCACCACCCAATCTGAAATTACGTCCAAGCTTTCCGATAACCCCTAAACTAGCAGAGAAACCAGATGATCTCTCAAAGTATGGCGTATTTTGTTTGCTGAAATAATCTAGACTTCCATTCTGTAATGACTGAAAAGCTGCTGTATCAGACTGATCAAGAGAAACATTAGAAAAATTCAAGCCCATACCAATGTAAAGACTGTGATTGTAGTTTGCACCAACCCCAAAACTTGTTTTAGATAAAGTTCCGTATCTATCGTAAGCATGTCTTGCCAAAGATGAACTGTTCGTAGCATCAAAATCGTAGATTACATTGCTGTTTCCGGGTGTCTCGATATAGTTATCAAGAGATTGGTTCGAAAAATTTACACCGATGTTTACAAATTTCCATGCACTTTCAGTCATCAATTGGAAAGTCATTACACCACCAACGTTACCCAGATCTGCATTGTTCACTTTATAGCCAAACGATGAACCTGCCGAATTTGAAGTATTTTTGTTGGACATAATAGAAAGTGTTCCTGATACTTCCCCTGAAATCGCAACCCCCAAACCTGCAGGGTTGGTCAGCAAAGCGTTTGCATCACCTCCCAAAGCACCATTTGATCCTCCCATTGCATTAAACTTTGCCGAACCTCCAATTTGAGAATTCGAATACACATCCAGCGTGTTTCTGATCAATGAAACATCCTGCGCCTGCGCAAAGAAAGCAGCAGAAATGCTCATTATTACTAAAGATTTTTTTAACATTATTATTTTAGAATATGTTGAGATTTATTTTATCTGCCACCACGGAAACCGCCGCCTCCGCCGCCGCCTCCTCGGAAGCCTCCACCTCCACCGGTAGAACCGCCGCCTCTGAAGCCTCCGCCATTGCTTGGTGAAGTCCATCCGCCGTTAGATCTTGGCGCAGACTCATTTCTGAATCCTCCGTTATTGTTTTGGTTGTTATATCGCGGTTGAGATTGGTTGTAATTAGGTCTTGTTCCACTATTGTTTCTAAAACCACCTTGTCCCTGAGGTCTGTTGTAACCAGATTGCGGTCTTACTCCTGTATTATTTCTGAATCCACCCTGTCCCTGATTTCTGAAACCTGAATTGCCCTGATTTCTAAATCCTGAATTATTGGAATTTCTAAAACCTGAATTATTGGAATTTCTGAATCCGCTCGCGCTTGAATTTCTGAAACCATATCCCGGCGCAGTATTTCTCGCAACTATACCTGAATTTCTGTTGGTAAATCCGTATCCGCTGGCTGCACTTCTTCTGTTATAAGGTTGGTAGTAATTTCCACCCCAGTAACCGGCGCCCCAGCCTCCGTAAGGATAGCCACCCCAGCCCCAGTATGGATTATACATTCCCATTCCCCAGCCAGAACCCCAGCCCCAGCCGTTGTTCCAACCCCATGGGCTGTATCCCCAACCCCAGTTGTTGCCCCAGCCCCAGCCGAAAGACATACCCATGCCCCAGCCGCCGCCCCAGCCCCAACCGCCGTAGCCACCGTAAATTCCCCAGGGAGCGCCCCAGCCTCCCCAGCCCCACGAGTTATCGTAGTAGTTGGTTTCACTGCCGGCATACATTCCCCAGTCTGAATCGGTTCCGATCTGATTGGTATTCCAGGTATTGTAAAGATTGTTCTGCTCGTAGTTGTTTGCCTGAGCATTTTGGATTGTAGTATTATCCGCCTGATAGTAGTCGTAATATTCTCCGACTCTGTTTCCGTTATCATTTACGATAACGCCCTCAGGTAAAGTATCTTTGCTGGGGTCATAGTAAACCCCGTCTGTCTCGTTGTAGCCACCCATCTGAGCACCGCAGGAAACCAAAAGTAATCCGCTGGAAATAGCCAAGATGCCTTTTGACCTTAGAATCCCAAACAAATTTTTATGTATATTTCTTTTCATGATGACGTAAAAATTTTTTATTTAAATTATATTTGCATTTTGTACCAAAAATATACCAACCCTGTTGGTTACAAAAATCAATCAAAAATAGATTTTTATTTTTAGATTACATAATATTCAAAAAGTTAAAATATTAAAAAAATATTAATGGCAAAACTAACTTCAAGAAGCGAAGATTATAGCAAATGGTATAACGAGCTGGTAGTAAAAGCAGATTTAGCAGAAAACTCTGGTGTGAGAGGATCTATGGTCATCAAACCATACGGCTACGCAATCTGGGAAAAAATGCGTGATGAAATGGACAGAAAGTTTAAAGAAACAGGTCACGTAAATGCATACTTCCCCCTTTTTGTACCCAAAAGCCTTTTCGAAGCTGAAGAAAAAAATGCTGAAGGTTTTGCTAAAGAATGTGCGGTAGTAACCCACTACCGCCTAAAAAATGATCCTGATAATCCCGGTAAACTCATGGTAGATCCCGACGCTAAATTAGAGGAAGAGCTTATTGTTCGTCCAACTTCGGAAGCAATTATCTGGAACACCTACAGAGGATGGGTTCAGTCTTACCGGGATCTTCCTATCTTGATTAATCAATGGGCTAATGTTGTACGTTGGGAAATGAGAACCAGATTATTCCTGCGAACTTCAGAATTCCTTTGGCAGGAAGGTCACACTGCTCACGCAACAAAAGATGAGGCGGTAGAGGAAGCTGAAAAAATGAATAAAGTTTATGCTGATTTTGCCGAAAACTTTATGGCAATGCCTGTAGTACAGGGTTTAAAAACACCTTCGGAGAGGTTTGCCGGCGCAGATGAAACCTACTGTATTGAAGCTTTGATGCAGGATGGAAAGGCTCTTCAGGCAGGGACTTCACACTTCTTGGGTCAGAATTTTGCCAAAGCTTTTGATGTAAAATTCACCAACAAAGAAGGAAAAATTGAACATGCCTGGGCAACTTCGTGGGGAACTTCCACAAGACTGATGGGTGCCTTAATTATGACGCATTCAGATGATTTCGGATTGGTTTTACCTCCAACGCTCGCTCCGATTCAGGTTGTGATTGTTCCTATTTTTAAAGGTGAAGAACAGTTAGCTCAGATTAGCGAGGTAGCCCTTGATATTCAGGCAAAACTTAGATTAAAAGGAATTTCTGTAAAGTTTGATAATGATACTCAAAACAAACCGGGCTGGAAATTTGCAGAATACGAACTGAAAGGTGTTCCAATCAGAATTGCAATGGGCCCACGCGATCTTGAAAATAATTCTGTTGAGATTGCGAGAAGAGATAATCTTACGAAAGAAACAGTTTCTATCGAAGGTTTGGATTCTCACATCGACAATCTTCTGAAGACCATTCAAAAAGATATGTATGAAAAGGCTTTAAACTTTAGAAAAGAAAATATCACAAAAGTAGATTCATATCAGGAGTTTAAAAAAGTTTTAGAAGAAAAAGGAGGTTTTATCTATGCGCACTGGGACGGAACTGCTGAGGAAGAAGAGCAGATTAAGGAAGAAACAAAGGCTACCATCCGTTGTATTCCTATGGATGATGATGTGGAGGAAGGTGTTTCATTAGTTTCAGGAAAACCTTCGGTAAGGAGAGTAATGTTTGCTAAAGCTTACTAAATTTTACTTTAAAACATATGAAAGATCGCATTTGCGGTCTTTTTTTGTTTACGCAGTTTAATGATTTGGTATCGAAGTTGATTTTTCTCTTGCACCACAACAAAATATATTATGGAAAATCAAAAAATAGCACAGATCGCTCTTGGCGGAATGTTGATTGCCGCAGGAATTAGCCACCTCACATTCGCAAGAAAAGAATTTCAGGCACAGGTTCCGGATTGGGTTCCACTTAAAAAAGACGACACCGTTGTGTATTCGGGGATTGCAGAAATCGCGTTGGGCACAGGTTTAATTTTAGCTCCGAAAAAATATCAAAAGCCCGCAGGAATAATTGCAGGAACGTTTTTCGCAGCAGTTTTTCCGGGAAACATTTCACAATATCTTAACAGAAAAGATGCTTTTGTTTTAGATACAGATTCCAGACGTTTGGCCAGACTTTTTATGCAGCCGGTTTTAATTGCCTGGGCATTATTTTCGGGTAAAAAATAGTTTTGATTTAATTAGATTTCATCTGAATAGTTGAATTTTACTTAAACTTTTCAATGCAAAGTTGCAATCTATCATTTAATCATCGTTATTCTAAAGAATTACACTGTGAATTCAAAATAGAAACTAATTTAAATTACCCCTTGATCTTTATTAATTTTTTATTTAAAATGAAAAATTTTTCATTAATAAACAAATAGTTGAAAAGTTTTTTATTAATTTTAAAATACATTAATCATAAACTAAAATATTATGTCATTAAACCTTATTGATCTCATTAAAGGCCAGCTTGGACCGGCTTTTACATCACAAACTGCCCAGCAATTGGGAGAAAGCGAATCAGGAATTTCAAAAGCCATCAGCGGACTTCTGCCCGCCGTTATGGGGGGACTTGCGAATAATTCTGATAACCCAAGCGTGTTGGATGCCATTACAGGAGTTGGTTCGGGAGATTCTGTTTCTAATCTCAATGCAAATGTTCAGGGAAACAGTTGGATTACCACGCTTCTGCAGAGTATTTTTGGTGATAAACTTTCCACACTCATCAATTCTGTAGCTACGTATGCCGGAATAAGTTCAAATTCAGCTGGCTCTCTCTTAAACCTTGTCACAGGAGCTACGGCAGGTTCAGTCGCGAAATATGCTCAGGATCAAAATCTGGACAGATCCGGAATTTCAAATTTATTGAATGATCAAAAAGGTCTTATTTCAGGTTTACTTCCTGCCGGACTTTCTTTGGCATCTTTAAATCTTGGAAACTGGGCAAAAGGATATGGTTTTGAAGGAAACGAAAATCCTGCAACAAAAGCAACAGATGAAAAACCTCACATAGAAGTGACCAGAAGTGTAGCAGATGAAGGAACTTTCCCGGACAGAAATAACAGTGAAGGCGGCTCAATCTGGAAATGGCTTCTGCCCCTTTTACTCTTATTAGCAGCCGGATATTTTGTCTGGAAGCAGTGTGAGAAAAAAGAAACAACAGTTACAATGACAGGAGAGGATTCTACTAAAATCAACAGATCTGACACAATTAATGCCTATACTTCAGATACTGCAAACTCCCCGGCTGAAGCGCGTACGGACGAAAGCATCGACCTCAACGGGAAATCGTTAATAGGTTACAAAGGAGGAATGGAAGACATGATGATTGCTTTCCTGAAAACCGACGGCTATAAAAATGCGTCTGATGATGCTGCATTGAAAGATCAGTGGTATGACTTTGACCATGTGAACTTTAAAATGGGCAGTTCTTCAGATTTAGAGGCTGGTTCAGAAGGCCAGCTTCAAAATTTGGTAGTTATTTTAAAAGCTTATCCTGATGCTAAAATTAAAATCGGAGGTTATACCGACAAAACCGGTGACGAAGCTACCAATGTAAGAATTTCTACGGCAAGAGCTAATTTCATAAAAGACTGGCTTGGCAAAAACGGCATTGGCTCGCAGGTTTTAGGTGCAGAAGGTTATGGAAGTAAGTATGCAGAAGTAGACGCAGCAGCTTCAGACGCCGAAAGAGCGGTGGACAGAAAAATGTCTGTAAGATTCGCTAAATAAATTCTTTAGAATCAATAAAAATTAATCCCGAAGCATATCTTCGGGATTTTTTTGTATTTAAAATGTCTCCAGTTTATACAGATTTAAGTATATTTGTTAGTCATTTCTAACAAATATGAATTTAAAATTGAAAGGTGCCTGGCGAAAGGAAAAAACCATGCATTCCCTGCCAGAAGTCTATTCCTCCGTTAAGATACCCAGGAATGGGAGTTTCTGGCGGAAATATCTTGCATTCGCCGGCCCCGGTCTGATGGTTGCTGTTGGCTACATGGATCCCGGAAACTGGGCTACCGATATTGCCGGGGGAGCACAGTTTGGCTATACTCTACTCTCAGTAATTTTAATATCCAACATATTTGCGATGGTTTTGCAGCATTTATCTGTAAAATTAGGCGTTGTCGCAGAACGAGATCTTGCACAGGCCTGCCGGGATCATTACAGTCCTACAACCAACTTTATACTTTGGATTTTATGTGAAATTGCAATTGCCGCCTGTGATCTCGCAGAAGTCATAGGTTCAGCGATTGCTATAAATTTACTTTTCGGTATTCCGCTCACATGGGGAATTGTGATTACGACGATTGATGTATTGATCATACTTTTACTTCAGGCAAAGGGTTTCCGATGGATTGAAAGTATTGTTGGCGGGTTAATCTTTATTATTTTAGGGTGTTTTGTATACGAGCTGGTGATTTCAAAACCTGCTTTAAATGAAATTTTTGGAGGATTGATTCCAAAAAAGGAAATTATTTCCAATCCGGCGATGTTGTATATCGCCATCGGAATTCTCGGTGCAACGGTGATGCCTCACAACCTTTATCTTCACAGCAGTATTGTGCAGACCCGTGATTATGACCGAACCAAAGAAGGAAAAAAGGAAGCTATAAAATTTGCTACGTTAGATTCCTCAGTATCATTGATTTTAGCCTTTTTCATCAATGCCGCGATTCTTATTTTGGCTGCTGCCACTTTTCATACAAGCGGAAATAAAGATGTAGCCGATATTCACGATGCATACAAGATGCTGACTCCAATTTTGGGAGCTTCTATGGCGAGTATTGCTTTTGCAGTAGCACTTTTGGCATCGGGACAAAATTCTACTTTAACAGGAACACTAGCCGGACAGATTGTAATGGAAGGCTTTCTGAATATTCGATTAAAACCATGGCTGAGAAGATTGATAACAAGACTTATCGCCGTAATTCCCGCGTTGATTGTCACAATCATTTATGGCGAACAGGGCACGACGGATCTTTTGGTTCTAAGTCAGGTCATTCTGTCGATGCAGTTGAGTTTTGCAGTAGTTCCTTTGGTCATGTTTACCAATGACAAGGCTAAAATGGGAGAATTTGCCAACAAACCCTTTCTTAAATCATGTGTCTGGATTATTGCGGTGATCATCATTATTTTGAATTCTTACCTGTTGTATCAGACGTTTACGGGATAATAGGTAATGGGTAATGGGTAATAAGCAATCGATAATTAATAAAAAATGATGATTGATGATTGATGATTGATTTATATAAACTTTCATAAAATTATCATCTTACTTTTTGTTTAATTCTTTTCGCCTGGTTCTTTTTACTTTTTACGTAGTTCTTCGAAAACTAGCCCGGATAGAAGCGGCATCCTTTTTTGTAGCGGACGGAACGAAGAGGAGACCGCTACAAAAAAGATACAGCGGATAGCCGGAAATAGCTCCTAATGATTTGATGTTTGAGATTTGAGATTCGAGGTGCGGGATTAGGGGTTCGGATTCGGGATACGAGGTACGGGATTCGGAGACGAGCTTGAGACTAAAGCTAAGGTCGATACGAAGAAAAACAATCATGATTTAAACAGTATTTTTTAAAACTTGTCTCTTTTTACTTTTGACCTGCTCTTCCACTCTAACTCTTCCACTTTGGCTCTTTTTACTTTTGCCTTGACTCTTTTTACTTTTGCCTTGGCTCTTTCCACACTCTGCCTAATTGTCCGTTTTTTTTCTTTGGCAGAATCTTTGTGAAAACACCCTTAAAAGTTATTGAAATATGGAAAATCAGGATATCAACGAAGAAAACATCAATCAACAGGAAGAAGCGAAGGTTCAGAACGAAACAGTTACTGAGGAAAATGTGACAGCAGAACCAACGGCAGAGGAAGTTTTGGCACAGGAAAAAGATCGTTATATTCGTCTCTATGCTGAGTTTGAAAATTATAAAAAGAGAACATCCAAGGAAAAAATGGATTATTTCCAGTACGCCAATCAGGAAATGATGGTGTCTATGCTTGGTGTTTTGGATGATTTTGAAAGAGCGATCAAAGAAATTGCAAAGAATGGAAACGAAGCTGATTTACAAGGTGTTGAGTTGATTTATAATAAATTTAAAAATAAACTTACTGAAAAAGGCCTAAAAACGATGGAAGTAAGAGCCGGAGATGCTTTCAACGTAGATTATCACGAGGCAATTACTCAAATTCCGGCACCGTCTGATGATTTGAAAGGTAAAATTGTTGACGTAATCGAAACAGGTTATACTTTGGGAGAAAAAGTAATCAGATTCGCAAAAGTAGTAACAGGTAACTAATTTAATGAATGATAAATGATGAGTGATAATTGATAACATACTCATCTTTAATAAATATCTTTTATCATTTATCAATAATCAATTATAAAAAGAGATGTCAAAAAGAGATTATTACGAGGTTCTTGAGATCAGCAAATCTGCATCGGCCGACGAGATAAAGAAAGCATACCGTAAAATGGCTATCAAATTTCACCCAGATAAAAATCCGGGTGACAAAGAGGCTGAGGAAAAATTTAAAGAAGCGGCAGAAGCTTACGAAGTTCTGAGCGACGACAACAAAAAAGCACGTTACGACCAGTACGGACACGCCGGAATGGGCGGTGCTGGCGGTTTTGGCGGCGGCGGCTTTGGTGGCGGAATGAACATGGAAGATATCTTCAGTCAGTTTGGAGATATCTTTGGTGGCGGCGGTTTCGGAGGATTTGGCGGTGGCGGCGGTGGCCGTCAGCAGGTGAAAGGTTCCAATTTAAGAATCAGAATCAAACTGAATCTTGAAGAAATGGTGAACGGAACCCAGAAAACCATCAAAGTTAAGAAAATGAAGATGGCGGAAGGTGCTACTTCAAAAACCTGCCCTACGTGCGGTGGACAAGGAGTTCAGATGAAAGTGATGAACACAATGTTCGGGCAGATGCAGACGCAAACTACGTGTGGAACCTGTCAGGGAATCGGGAAAGTTGCCGATAAAATTCCTGCAGGAGCCAATGCACAGGGTTTGATTAAAGACGAGGAAGAAATCTCAATCAATATTCCGGCAGGAGCAAGAGACGGTATCCAGCTGAATGTAAGAGGAAAAGGTAATGATGCACCGTTTGGCGGAATTCCAGGAGATCTTTTGGTGATTGTGGAAGAAGAAGTAGATCAGACGATCAAAAGAGAAGGTGATAATCTTCATCAGGAGCTTTACGTTTCTTACGCTGAAGCGGCTTTGGGAACGAAAAAAGAAGTACCGACCGTTGGCGGAAAAGTAAAAATTACAATCGATGCAGGAACGCAGTCCGGAAAAATCCTGAGATTAGCCGGAAAAGGTTTACCAAGCATCGACAGCTACGGAAAAGGCGATATGTTTATACACATCAACGTATGGACTCCACAAAAACTGAATAAAGAACAGAGAGATTTCTTCGAAAAGATGATGAGCACTGGCGAAATGGAAGCCGAACCATCAGGAAAAGAAAAATCTTTCTTTGATAAAGTGAAAGATTTATTCAACTAAAATATTTAAGAGGCTTTTTTGAGGCCTCTTTTTTTTGTCGCTACTTCTCATTAAACTTTTATTTTCAGTTTAATTTAAAACCAAATCAATTTATAAAACTTAATTAGACTTATCATTAAAAATCAATATTCATCGAAGTTCTAACGGCAATTTCATTTGTGAAAAGTTTAAATTCATTGATTTTTTTGTTTACATTCGTTTCAGAAATAATGAAATTATGATGAGAAAAGCTTTGGCTTTGGTATTATTCGGTCAGTTTCTGTTTGCACAGGAAAAACCACAGTATCTTTTTGAAGAATTATATTTTGCCGATCCTTCTGTGCACGTTTTCAATAAAAAAATTTATATCTACCCTTCTCATGATATTCAGACTGAAGTGACCGACGCGGCAAATGGTGGTCATTTCAATATGAAAGATTACCATGTTTTAAGTCTTGAATCCCCTTCTCAAAAAGCAAAAGATGAAGGTTTAATTTTAAAACTGGAAGACGTTCCGTGGGCGGAAAAACAGCTTTGGGCTCCGGACATTGCCAAAAAAGGCAAAAACTATTATTTCTATTTCCCTGCAAAAGACAAAAACGGAATTTTCAGAATCGGTTTGGCTACCTCAAAGAATCCTGCAGGACCTTTTAAAGCAGAAAAAGAACCTATAAAAGGAACTTACAGCATTGATCCGAAGGTTTTGGAAGACAACGGAAAATATTATATCTATTTTGGAGGTTTGAAAGGCGGACAGCTTCAGCAGTACAGAGACAACGTTCATTCTGAAAAGTATCCGAACCTTGGCAAAGACGAAAACGCGCTTCTTCCCAAAATGGCTTTGCTGAAAAACAATATGAAAGGATTGGCTGAAGCACCGAAAGACATTATGATTCTGGATGAAAACGGCAAACTTCTGAAGGCCGGAGATCAGCACCGAAGGTTTTTTGAAGGTGTCTGGGTTCATAAATATCAAAACAAATATTACCTCTCCTATTCCACAGGAGAAACGCATAAACTGGTGTATGCAACTGGCGACAATCCTTACGGACCGTTTACTTTTCAGGGAGAAATTTTAAGTCCGGTTGTGGGCTGGACAACGCACCACAGTATTGTTGAAATTGATAAAAAATGGTATCTTTTCTATCACGACAGTAAATTGTCTGGTGGAAAAAGTTATTTACGAAGCTTGAAAGTGAGGGAACTGAAATACGATGAAAACGGAAAAATCATTCCGATGAACGGGCAGGATTAATGGTTTTTTGGAAATATTTTAATCTAAATTTCACTTCTTGCAAATGCACTGCTGATGGGCTTTCACGAGAGCCTCAAAAATGAGACGTCTGATTTAGAAAATTCACACGTCTAAATTAAGAAAGTCAGACGTCTAAGTTTTTCATTTGAGACGTGTAAATCTAAAGATTTTGACTTTTCAGATTTTCGTTTTGCATTATTTAAGTTTTGATTTTATGCATCTCAATTTTACCACGAAGTTCACGAAGATTTTTACAAAAAGTGCACTAAAGATAGTGTTCCTTGTGAAATCCGTAATGTCCATTGTGGTAAAGACGTACTATTTTACAGTACTACTCTAAAGAAGATACTTCAGTTTTTGATTTAAAATTACCAAAACTAAACCCGATAAAATAAGCGAACTTATGAAAATGAAATCGTCGTACTGAAGGATCAAAAGATTTTCCGATTTGTAAACGTAATACATCAACATAGGGTGGATAAAATAGATCGCAGTAGAGATGCTCGCCAGAATTTTTGAATCTGTTTTAAATTTTAAGTTTTTAAAGTAAATAAAAACCAACGGACAAGCTATCAACAGAGAAAATAAGAGATCAACACTTTCTTTTTTCGGAAGTTTTAAGATTTGAATATTGACGAACGCTTCCGCAACGACAGCTGAAACTGAAACTAAAACCAGCCAGAGCGACGGATTTCTTTTCACATCCCATTCATATTTTTTAATCAGAAAACCAATGGTTAAAAACGGGAAGCAGTCGAAAAGAAAGTTTCGGTACATCGGGTAACGGTTGAAGAGCTGATTCGTTTCGCCTTCAAAAAAATGAGAGTTTCCTAAATATTGAATCGTGTAACCACAAAGGAAGAATAGAAAAACCAACGAGATCAGGAGTTTTGGGCTTCTATGCCTGAGAAAAAACAGAAAAATTCCGGCAAACAAAGTTCCGTTGAGATACCATAAATGGTGATAACCAAAAACAATATTGGAGACTGCGTCACCTTCCTTCCAAAGCGGAATGTAGATGACCGTCCAGATTGCGTACAAAATGAAAATTCTGAAAAGCCATTTTTTCAGTTTAGAAAAATCATTAACAAAGGAAAAATAATAGCCTGTAATAATCAGAAAAACCGGAACTCCCAATCGGAAGAGTCCATTCACAAGCAGATAGCTGAGCGTTGGATAAGAATCTCTGAGAAAATAAATGTGCAGCCCGACCACAAACAGAGCAAGTATAATTTTCAACAGGTCTATCGCTAAACTTCTCATTTTTATTAATTTAAATGAATGATAAATTTTATCTTCATCATTATTTTATAAAAGAACCAAATTGGTTAATAATGGTCTTGAGTTTTTTCGCATCAATATTTAGTTCTGTGATCTCTACAGAATAATCATTCATAGATTTGGTTAAGACTGTTAAAAATTCACTTGGGGAACTTCCCGTACTGACATTTTCAATTTCAATCTCTTCAATTTGCTGCCATTTTACCAGTTTTCCTTCAATCAGTATTCCTGCGCTGTTGATTCTCAGCTGAATCTTATTATTTGCAAACCTTGAGATAAAATAAACAGAATTAGCAACTCCAACAATCAATAAAATAATTGCAATGATTTTATTTTCCATCGCAAAATATAAATATGATGCAAGTAAAAGTGGTATCAATACACTCAAAGAGTCAAGTGTGAAAATGTTTTTTGAGTATTTAAAACTGTATTCTTTCCGGTCTTTATTCATAATAGAACTAACAAAAAAGTTTACGAATCTGCCCAAAGACTTTTCCGTAAACTTTATATTATTTTTAATTATTTGTCTTATTTGTTTGCAACCAGACTGTAGACTTTTTTCCCTACAGTGAATAAAGCTACACCAATCAATCCACCAGCCAAGCCGAAAACAACCTGTTTCAAAGTCGCATTCCAGTCAGGTAAAATGTGATGAAGATACTCAATTCTGTGTGCAAAAATTTCTCCTGCAACCATGATTAAAGCTATTGTTCCGATTACTCCTAACGATTTGATTACCCATGGCAACGCATCTACCAAAAACTGTCCTAATTTTGACGCAAAACCTTTTCCGTTACTTTTTTTGATTAATTTAAAGCCTGCGTCATCCATTCTTACAATTAACGCTACAATTCCGTAGACACCAACGGTTGCAACTATTGCCACAAGGCTTGTTACCAGGATTTGAGTGATGAAAGGATGGCTTTCTTCCAACACAGTTCCCAAAGCGATGATTACAATTTCCAGTGAAAGAATAAAATCCGTGGTAACCGCAGATTTCACCTTTGCTTTTTCAATTTCTTCGGCAGATTGCGTATCAGCTTCTCTCTCTTCTATGACTTCATGCCCTTCCTTTTTCCTGTGAAAAAGAAACTCAATAATTTTCTCAACACCCTCAAAAGCCAGATACATTGCTCCGACAATTAAAATATAGTTGATTGCAGGCTGATAAAGCCAATTCAGCAAAAATACAATCGGAAGAATAATTATTTTATTTAAAAAAGAACCTTTGGTAATTGCCCAAAGAACAGGAATTTCTCTTGAGGACATAAATCCTGTAGCTTTCTCGGCATTTACGGCAAGATCATCGCCTAAAATTCCGGCTGTTTTTTTTGTTGCTATTTTAGTGGTTACCGCCACATCGTCCATTAAAGCTGCAACATCATCAAGAAGCGCAAAAAAGCCTGAAGCCATATTTATTTTAATTTATTTTTAAGGTTTGTTAAAATTAAACCAAGGCAAAAATAATGTTTTAATTTGGGATATTATTTATTTTTAAATCTCAATTATCTGAATAATTATCAATATTGAATATTAATAATTCATACTAATTTCACTCTCAATAATAGCACAATGTTAAAAACTTTCTTGATTTTTATAGCAATAGCATTCTCAAATGTATCATATTCACAAGTTAATGATGACGAAATGCGTTTGATCACTTTACATAGAAATAAAGTTGGAAAAACTTTCGTGTATGGAAAATGGAATGATAAAGGAGGTATGGAAACTCATTTAACCTATCTAGGTAAAGCTGTCACCAAAAAAGGAATTTATAAAATTATGAATTCTACTTGGCTTTGGGGATTGTCTAAAAGAGCAACTAACAGAATTTTAATTTTCAATGACCTTAATCAATATATTGGAGAATATAATGTAACAATAATGGCCGATCTTCCAAAAAAATTTAAAAATGGGGTATTAATATTTGAAAATAAAAATAACGATTGTAACCCAAAAGTTTCTTCAAAAATTAACTTTAAAAATGGCATTCCAAAAGAGTTTTTAAGAGAATGTAAGAATGGATATGGCGATATTTTTCAATTTTATAGTTTATAGATAAGATATGTCAGTAAAATTTTCTCCCTACCTTTACTCTATGAAAAAGCTGATTCTCAATTACCACTATTTTGTTTTAGGATTGGCAGGTTTTGTTTTAAATTCATGCAACTCGAAGTTTCGGGTTTGGGTGGGGAACAATTCTCAAAAGGTTTACAATCTGAAATACGGCGAAGACAAACGCCAGAAAATGGATGTTTTCTTACCAGCCGATTATCCGCAAGACACTCCTGTAGTTTTGATTGTTCACGGTGGTGCCTGGAAATACGGCAGAAAAGAGCACATGATTCAAATCCAGAAAATGCTTTTTGCCAATAATATTCCGAGTGTTAATATGAATTACCGTTTGGTAAAAAAAGGAATTACTTATCGCGAACAGCTTGAGGATATTGATTTGGCGATTGAAAAATTTAATTCCCTTGCAGAAAAATCAGAATTGCTGCCCGATAATTATATTCTTTTGGGCGAAAGTGCGGGTGGGCATCTGGCTCTACTCTACGGTTATAAAAACCCAGAGAGAATTAAAAAAATAATTTCTTTAAGCGGACCGACTGATTTTTTTTCTGATGAATATTTAAAATCATTTTATTCGAAATATACTTCCGGAAGTATTCAGAAAATGGTTGGAACCAAATTTAAAAGAAAAAATCTCTCTGAGGAATTTAAAACAGCAAGTCCGATTGCCAATGTTTCGTCGGTTCCTACTCTTTTATTTCAGGGGAATACAGATTTTCTGGTGAATCAAAAACAGGGTTTAGCACTGGATTCAGTTTTAACGGAAAAGAACATTCCGCACAAACTGGTTTTTATGGAAAACACGGGTCATGCTCCCAGATTTTTTAATAAAACCAAAAGAGACAGCATTATTTATCCGAATATTTTGGAGTGGATTAAGGATATGTGATGATTGATGATTGATGATTGATGTATGATGGGTGATGAATGATGATTGATGGATGATTGACGCTGGATGACGGGGTGAAAATTAATAAATCTCTGGAGCCTTCTTCAAGAAAAACCTGAAATTCGCAACCTTAACCTTAACCTTAACCTTAACCTCAGCCTTATCCTCAAAACAAAAAAACCTGCCGGAGCAGGTTCAATATTATTTTTCTTTATCTTGTTCTTTATCAATCAACTCGTCAAGCACTTTATCTTCCACAATTGGATTTTCTTTTGGTGCACCGAAAACAAATTTCAGAATTACCGGAACTGTTGTCACCAAAACGATAATGATGATGATGAATTCCAGTTTTTCTTTCAGATTAATTCCGAACTGATCCATGAACAGTTTATCCAAATAATGTCCTGCAAAAATCAAACTGAATGACCAGAGAATACCACCAATAATGTTATCTCTCAGAAAAGCTTTTTTATCCATGCTCACAATACCCGCAACAATCGGCATAAAGGTTCTCACCACCGGTAAAAATCTCGCCATAATTACAGCTAAAGCTCCGTTTTTTTCGAAGAAATCATGTGCCTGATAAAGATATTTCTTTTTAAACAGAAAAGTATCCTGTTTTTTATACAAAGCCGGTCCTGTTTTGCTCCCAAACCAATATCCAACCTGATTTCCGACGATTGCAGCAAATGCAACAGCGGAGGCCAGCAAAGTAGTATCTAAAAAGTCACTTCCTGTAGAACCGAATGTTTTTGAAATAATGTCTACGGCGTAAATTCCTGAAACGAAAAGTAATGAATCTCCAGGCAGGAAAAACCCTACAAACAAGCCTGTTTCGGCAAAAATTATGAATAGAATTACCCAAAATCCACCCATGTTGATGTAAAATTCGGGATTTAATAAATCTCTCCAGCTATTGTATTCCATATATAATGATGATGAACAAAAATAAGCTTAATAAAATTATGCTGAAAATATATTAGCATATTTTAACGTAAATGTAAACATGATATTTTATAGGTCGAAATCGTCGTCTGAAACTGCGGTTCCGTCTGCCATCAGAAAGGCCTTGAGGAAAGGCGTAAGATTTCCATTCATCACAGCATCTACATCAGAAGTTTCGTGACCCGAACGTACGTCTTTTACCAGTTTGTAAGGATGCATCACGTAATTTCTTATTTGGCTTCCCCACTCGATTTTCATTTTATTGGCTTCAATTTCATTTCGGGCTTTCAGTCTTTCTTCAAGTTCCATTTCATATAGTCTGGACTTTAAAAGCTGCATCGCTTTTTCTTTATTCTGTAGCTGCGAACGGGATTCTGAGTTTTCGATAATAATTCCTGTAGGAGCGTGACGAAGGCGGACTGCAGTTTCTACTTTGTTAACATTCTGACCACCCGCACCAGATGATCTCATTGTCTCAAATGAAATATCGGCAGGGTTAATGTTGATTTCAATTGTATCATCCACCAAAGGATAAACATAAACCGAAACGAAACTTGTATGACGTTTTGCATTAGAATCAAATGGCGAAATTCTTACAAGTCTGTGAACACCGTTTTCGCCACGAAGATAACCAAAGGCAAATTCACCCTCAATCTCAAGCGTGACCGTTTTTACACCTGCTACATCACCTTCCTGATAATTCAGTTCGCGGATTTTGTAACCCTGTTTCTCAGCCCACATCGTGTACATTCTCATTAACATCGCAGCCCAGTCGCAACTTTCGGTACCACCAGCTCCTGCTGTGATTTGAAGAACAGCCGAAAGCTCATCGCCTTCGTTAGAAAGCATATTTTTAAACTCTAAATCTTCAATTTTTTCAATTAAAAGAGGGAAAGTCTCATCAAGTTCTTTTTCAGAATCTGAATCTTCTTTGGCAAATTCTACTAAAACCTGAAGATCTTCAAACTGAGTATTGATTTCTTCATAAGCTTCCACCCATTTTTTCTTGGACCGTAGCTGTTTCAGAAATGCTTCAGCAGTTTTAGGATTGTCCCAAAACTCGGGTGCAGCGGTTTTTTCGTCATCGTTAGAAATCTCGATTTTCTTTTTATCGATCTGAAGATATTTTCTGAGATCTTCTATTCTTGCCTGTGTGTCTTTTATCTGGTCGTTATTGATCAAAGCTAAAAAATTTGAAATGCAAATTTACGCATAATATCATCACTTTCTGTAAAGCTTTAGATATAAAAAACAGACCTGTATCAACTACAGGTCTGATCTTAAAATCTAACATTAATTCTTCTGAAAAAATATCTGAAAACAGATTATTTCTTTGTCACTTTTTTTGAAGTCTGTTTCCCGTTTTTATCTTTGATGATTAAAGTATAAACACCGCTTTCAAGAGCTGATAAATTAAGTTGAGATTCCGGTTTTACATCCTTTAAAAGAGTTTTTCCTGAAAAATCTAGAACACTAATTGAGGCAACCTCAGATATGTCATTAAAATTTAAATAATCTGAGAAAGGATTTGGATAAATTCCTGTTTTTTCCAGAGCTTCTGCATCTTTTACAGAAAGTACAAGCCCCTGAGCAGAGATTGCAAAAACATTAATGACTGTAACGGCAGTTGACGTTTTCTTTACCGTAACTGAAGTAATCACTTTACCTTGATTTGCCGCAGAAATAGCTAACGGAATCTGATAAATCCTTGGATTTTCCGCTGTACCGGGAGCATCGATACTGTTTGAACCCCTGTTAATTCTACCGATTGCCTTGATTGCAAAATTTGCTCCATCGTACCAATCCTGAAAATTGATATTGGCAAAAATCTGCGTTGTAGAATCTGCAAAATTCACCGTGATCTCACCAGTAGAAGGGCCACTTCCACTAACCGCCAAAACGTAAAGTGTATTTGCAGAGCCCGGAGTTGCAAGGGTTAACGTACCGGTATCATTGGCGTTGGGAAGTCTTAAAGAATTATTTCCGTTATAAGAAGCCAACTGATAAGTAAGACCACTAGTACCTGGAACAGCAGAAGTGATTAAACCGTTTTCAGGCAAACCGTAAGTGAGTGTTGCAGATGATGCAGTAACTTTAAAATCTTTAGACATGTAAGCGAAATTGTCTGTAGGCTTGTCCAGACTTGCATTGGTTGACGTAGACGCACCACCAATACCATTTGCAATGACATCAGCATTAAATCCAGATAGCGAAAGAGTTTGGTAAGTTTGTGCATTAACAGCAAAAGAAGCTAAGATCAAACTAAGAGAAAGGAGTTGTTTTTTCATAGATGAGCGTATTTGGCTAGTGTTTAAAAAAATATTATGAGTTCATTTTTTAATTGTTAAATATTCACACAAATGATTAGTAAAAAGACAAACTAAACTTCAATTCACCTTTTAAATAACATACAAAATGAATATTAGATGAAAAATAAATATTCACCAATATAAGATGTTTTACTTTTCAAATATAGCTGTAAATCGCATAAACACAGGTACTCACTACATACTCTACGCTAAGGAAAATGGCTAAAAAAGGGATAAATGATGAAAATTAATCATGAAAAACAAATCAATTTTGCGAATAAATAATATTTACATCATATCTTAATAAAACAAAAGACCAGCGGTTAGGTCTGGTCTTTTGTTTTCTAAGAATATTTAATTGGTGATAAAATATTAAGATTAAATTTGTATCTAATCATTTTTTCTCCTCCTCTTCCCCATGTTGAAAACCGATCGCTCTTCTTGGCTGCTCTACTGCACGATAGGATTCCAGTTCATCTTTTAAAGATTTAATTCTGAATTGAAAATCTTCAAGATTATTAACGATGGCATCATGAATAAACTGAGCAACTTGCCCAAGATATTCTTCGGTAAGTTTGGATGCCGCTTCACGCAGAGCGCCGTTGATGAGATTTTGATCAATTACCAACTTTTCATTTCTTGTTTTTTGGTAAAGATTTTTAATCCTCTTTTTCAAACTCTGGCTAAAATCAATGATCATGGTGTTGCTGAACGTCTTCATCTGTGTAGATACACTGTGCCAGAAAGGAATTTTATCTGCTTTGTTGCTCTTCAGAATTTTAAATAATAAAGAGTCTTCTTCCAGACCTTTCAGCATCGAATAGAGAATAATTTCCGCTCTCTCCGCCGCGTTGGGAGGAAAAACAGGAACCAGAACATCAAATCTTCCTGGTGCAATAACTTCTTCATCAATTCCTGAAACCGAGTTGGCCGAACCTAACATTAAAATATCTGAAGAGGTAAATTTGCTGATGTGATGCAAAATAACTTCCTGAGTTTCCAGATTGCAGGTGGCAACATTGTTTTCGGCATTTCGTTCCATCATAATTTCATCGAAATCTTCCAGAAAAAGAGCTGCTTTTCCATCTTTCAACATGGTGTTGATGAAATCATTAAAATTTGTCTGATTACCATCTATAAGCGAATTTGAAAGATAGTGTTTTTTGATTTCTTTAAATTTATAGCCGATGATCTCAGCAATTTTGTTAGCCCAGAAAATTTTTCCGCTTCCCGGAGGCCCGTACAAAATAATTCCCGCAGGTTTGTGGATTCCCCAGTCTTTGATCTGTTGCGGATCGAGAAATGGCTCCAAAACTCCTGAAATATAAAAGAATAAGTCTCGGTAACCTATAAAATCACGCTGTTGGAGGCTGGTTTTATTTCCAAAATAATTATAGACAAACTGGTAATTTCCACCCAGCTTCTGATCGACCCCAAAACTTGAAACCGATGATCTGAAAAAGCCATTGTCAAAAATATTGTTCTGACTTTCTTTAATTATCTGTTCTACTTTTTCTTCGGGTTGTTGTATAGTTTCTGCAATTTCTTTTGCCGATTTATTTTCATCCAAATCTTTCTCATACTGACGCAGAAAATCTGAATTTTCGCGGGCAAATTTTTCAAAATCATCTTTTACGTCGAAATTAGTAGAAATGCACTCTCCAAGTTCAAGATCGAAATCCTGAATAAATCTTTTAATGGCTTCCGGAGATATGCTGAGTTCGTGGGCGAGTTCTGTAAGCTTCATATTCAAATATACTAAATTTTGCTTTTGCAAAATTTAGATTCAAGATTCAAGATTCAAGATTCAAGATTCAAGATTCAAGATTCAAGATTCAAGATTTGAGATTCAAGATTCAAGATTCAGGATTCAAGATTCAAGATGAAGATTCAAGATTTGAGATTTGAATATTGATTTCGAAAACTTCAGTAACAAATTATTCTTATATTTAGGTTCTATAACAAACTAAAATTATCGGGAGAAAATCATGAGATTACTTATAAATTTTCTACTTCTTTTATTATCTTTTTTGATAACCTCTTGTGAAAAACAAAATTCAGGTTTTGACAGTGCTGAAAAAAGTATTAATTCTATTTTAAAAAATTTTCCGATGATAGATAAAAAATTAGAGAAATCTAAGGAATTAGATTTAGACTCTTTATCTATTTCTCTATATAGAAATCCTGAAAAAATTGATTATGATGAAATTTTAGTTTTTCGTAAAAAAAATAAATTTTATGCAATTCCTTTCTTTTCAAACATGTATTTTGATTATTGGAATTTTGAGGGTGAAAAACAAAAACAACTATATGAGAAAACTAATACTAACTTCTCTATTCAACTAAAAAAGATTGTTACTGAGCTAAATCTTACCCCGGAAGAATTTGGATTGATCATTGAAGAATTAATGGAAAGTATTTTAAATACTGAAAAAAATTTACATTTAAAACCAAAAATATTTCAACATTATATTTATAGTATTAATAGAGTCGATAAATATAAAATTGAAGAAATTGATTCTTGTTTACGGAAAACAAATGAGATTTATAATCAAATTTTGAAAAACTTTAATCGAAAAGAAGCTTTAGGAAATAGTCAATTCTATTTGGACAGTAAAAATGGTAGAGTTTACGAATTTATAAATGATAGCAGAAAAAAAGATGAATTTAAATTTAAAGTTAAAACTTACCGTATTGAATGTTTTTCTTACAGATTAGAAATTTAGTTATTTAAAACATTCATCGACTTTGTAACAAACCCGTGAATTGTTCTACTATTTAAACGTAAAGCAAAATAAACATGGAAAAAGTTTTATCAGTAAAAAATCTGACAAAAAAATTCAAAAGAGTCGTTGTGAACGGAATTTCTTTTGATGTTGAAAGAGGCAACGTGTACGGCCTTCTTGGTCCCAACGGAAGCGGAAAGTCCACGACTTTCGGAATGCTTCTTTCCACCATCAATCCTACTTCGGGAGAATGGTATTGGTTTGGAAAAAAAGGTACAGATCCCGAAACCCTAAAAAGAATCGGTGCCATCATCGAACAGCCCAATTTTTATCCTTATCTGAGCGCTGAAAAAAATCTGAAAATCGTAGCTGAAATTAAAGGAACTCCTCACAGCCGAATTGATGAAGTTTTGGCAACAGTAGGGCTTTTAGAAAGAAAAAAAGATGCTTTTAAAACATTTTCTCTGGGAATGAAGCAACGTCTGTCGATCGCTTCTTCTCTCCTCAACAATCCGGAAGTTTTAATTTTGGATGAACCAACCAATGGGCTTGATCCTGAAGGAATTATTCAGATCAGGGAAATTATCTCAACGATTGCAAAACAGGGAATTACGATCATTATCGCCAGTCACCTTTTGGATGAAATTGAAAAAATATGCAGCCATGTGATTGTTTTGAAACAGGGAACTGCCATCTACGGCGGAAGAGTGGATGAAATGACCAGCAATAAAGGATTTTTTGAATTGAAAGCTGATAATAATGCTGCACTTCTACAAGCACTGGAATCTTTAAACTGGTTCAGTTCGGTGCAATCTGAGGGTGAATTTGTAAAAGCTCACGTGCGTGACGATGCTTCGGTATCAGCTTCAATGCTCAACCAGAATCTTGCGGAAAAAGGCATTTACCTTTCACACCTCAACAAGAAAAAACTTTCTCTTGAAACTCAATTCCTTGAACTTGTAAAAAACACTAAATAATCATGACTAAACTATTAAAATTAGAATACTACAAAAATCTGAATTACACACCGTTTAAGGTTTTTACGATTATGTATTTTGCGATACTCGTTATTTTTCTTTGTATCGGTTTGATTGACGTGAAAGTCTTCGGAAGTACCATCAATCTGAAAGAACAGGGAATGTATAACTTTCCAGGAGTGTGGAATTTCACAACCTGGACTGTTGCCCTGCTGAAAATATTTTTAGGGTTGATTATCGTTTTTTCAATTTGTCAGGAATTCAGCAACAGAATGTTTAAACAAAATACGATTGACGGTTTAAGCAGAGAAGAATTTATTGGTTCAAAACTTTTGACTATCGGTATTTTTACATTGATTTCCACAATTCTTGTTTTTGCAATCACCCTGTTTTTGGGATATCGGTATTCAAACACAACAGATTCAGCTTTGATTTATGAAGAAATATTTTTCATCGGAAATTATTTCCTGAAACTGTTTACATTTTTCTGTTTTCTGATGTTTTTATCCATATTGCTTAGAAAATCCATCTTTGTTTTCCTTGCTTTTTTTGGGATCTGGGTGGCCGAAGGTATTCTTGGCGGAATTGAAACTTATACTAAAGTTGCCGGTACGCAAGCCGCTGAACGCATGAAAATTTTACAGAACGATTTTTTTATCAGTAAACTTTTTCCTTTGGAAAGTATGTCGAGTCTAATTCCCAATCCGATGGTAAGAACCAACATGGCAAAAATGATGAATTTAAAATACGAATTCACCTACCCAACAGAAAGTTTAATTGCCTGCATCGTTTGGTGTGCAATCTTCATCGGAGGGTCTTATATGATTTTGAAGAAGAGAGATTGGTAAGTTGATTTGATATTTGATATTTGATATTTGATATTTGAATAAACGTAACACATTAAATATTATAAAAAGTGGTTCTTAAAAAGGATCGCTTTTATTTTTTTAATACTTTTAAATAAAATTAAATTTGGATGAAAACAAAATTCATCATTAATCTATTTCTTTTTTTACTTTTGATAAGCATTATTTCCTGCTCCAAATCTCAGGATAAAACTGGATTGTCTGTCGCTTTTGAAAATAATGAGAGGGAAGAAAAACCAATTTTAGATTCAGCGAAAACTTACAAAAAAGCATTGGAAGCATTGGATTTCTGTAAGAAAAATAAATTCAATACAGATTTTGCAATTTTAATCGATATGAGTCTGCATTCGGGTCTAAAAAGATTTTTTGTTTATGATTTTAAAACTGAAAAAATTACTCACCAACATTTGGTCGGACACGGTTGCGGAAGCAATGACTGGAGTTCAGATGAGTCCAAAGACAGTCCGGAATTCAGCAATGTGGATGGAAGCCATCTTTCATCTTTAGGCAAATATAAAATCGGTGCTCGGGGTGTAAGCGAATGGGGTGTCAAAACAAAATATCTCATGCACGGCCTTGAAAACACAAATAATAATGCGCTGAAAAGAGTTATCGTTTTTCATTCATGGGAAAGAATGAGCGATGAGGAAATTTTTCCGAAAGGCTCACCGGAAGGTTGGGGTTGTCCTACCCTTTCCAACAATGCCTTCAGAGCAGTAGATCCAATTTTAGAAAAATCTTCAAAACCGGTTCTGATGTGGATTTATCAATAAAAAAAAAGACCGCCTCGCGGCGATCTCTAACCAAACACTAATAAACTATGAAAACGTATTATTTTTTATCTAAAAGAGAAATATAATCTCCATAACCTTTTGCTTTCATTTCCGCTTTCGGAACAAACTTCAGCGATGCCGAGTTGATACAGTATCTTAAACCGCCTTTATCTTTCGGGCCGTCATCAAAAACGTGACCTAAATGGGCATCACCCGTTTTGCTTCTAACCTCAATTCTTTCCATTCCTGCCGAGCCGTCTTTTTTTTCTTCAATCAGTTTTTGCGTAATCGGTTTTGAAAAACTTGGCCATCCGCAACCTGATTCGAACTTATCCGTTGATACAAATAATGGTTCGCCTGTTGTGATATCGACATAAATTCCTTCTCTCGTTTCGTCCCAATATTCATTTTCAAAAGGTCTTTCGGTTGCATTTTCCTGAGTAACACTGTACTGTTCTGAAGTCAATTTACTTTTTAAAGTTTTTTTATCCTGCTTCTGATATTTCACAGCTTTTGGAGGATTTGCATTTTTTGCCATTTCAAACAATCCCGGCTCAATGTGACAATAGCCTCCCGGATTTTTCTCAAGATAATCCTGATGATAGGCCTCTGCACTGTAGAAATTTTTCAAAGGAATTGTTTCTACCAAAACCGGTTTTTTATAATTTTTCGCCAGTTTCTCAACCTCAGATTTGATAATCGCCTCAGTCTCTTTATCTGTTGAATAAATTCCCGTTCTGTACTGATCTCCTCTGTCATTTCCCTGCTGATCTTTGCTTGTAGGATCGATGGTTTTGAAATAAAGATCAATCAACAACTTTAAATCCACCTGCTCTGGATCGTATTTCACTTTCACAGTTTCGGCAAAACCTGTTGTATGACTGATCACCTCTTCATAAGTTGGGTTTTTCTTGTTTCCGTTTGCATAACCAACCTCTGTTGAAACCACTCCTCTTATTTGCTGGAAAAAATGCTCGGTTCCCCAAAAACAGCCTCCTGCAAAATAAACCTCCTTCAGATTTTTATTCTCCATTTCCTCTTTCTTTTCACGTTCAGAAAAACTTTCTTTAGATTTTACAGCCTTTTCGCATGAATTGGCAAAAGCTGTAATACCGAAAACAAAAGCCATCAAAACCAATATATTTTTCATTTTATCTTTATTGAACATTGTTTACTGTTTATCATTTTTAAAACCATCAAAAAACAATCAATTTTCAGGCTGATTTTGTCTCAACTCAAATGATAATCTCTATCCGGTTTATATTGATTTACGAGATTTTTTGATGTCTGGATTTTAAAAACTCAGGATTGTTGAGTTAATTAAATGTTAATGTCAAAACAGATACTTATCATCATAATCAACTTCAATTTAGATTAAATCTAAAGACAAAAGTTGGATTGATGTAGAATTAATTTTAAAACAATCAATGACACCTTCAAATGTAAAATTTCATTTTCAACTCAGCCGGAAATTATTAAATAATGCACCGTAAGGCACGACAATTGGTTTTAATGAAAATGATATATTTGCATAAATTAAAAAATTGAAAAGTCTGAATTATGGGAAAGAAAAAATATAAGAAACAACTGCTGAATTCTCTGAAATCGCTGAGCACAACCGAACACTACATTTTGGAGAGCATGACCAATCTGATGCTTTTGGGCGAATTCAAAAAAAACAAAATTGAATTTAAGGACGGCGACACTTTCAGTTTTAAAGACAATATTTTTGATTACAGCGAAGATAAAAACGTAAGAAAACTCGCCGAACTTCGCAGAAAAATGATGAAAACAATGAATAAAATTGTCGTTAAAAATAAATTTAAAGATAAGGAAATCAAGTTTTTAAGCTAATTCTCACTGATCAAATACATCAACAGTCGATCACAAACGCAAAAAAGTCCCGAATCAACCGGGACTTTTTCTTTATAGCTGAAAATTGAAATTACTTCTTCGCTTTTTCTTTCAATTCTTCTTTATCTTTATCTGAAGGATTCCAAACTTTCACCTCTGCATTTTTGTCGATTCCTGAAAGAATCTGAACGTTGATACCATCGCTGGCTCCCAGTTTCACATTTACTTTTTTGAATTTTCCGTCTGGCTGTTTTACTTCCACAAAAGGAACATCTTTTCCGTTCTTTTTATCGTACTGAATTAAAGATTCATCCAAAAGCAAAGCATTTTTTTCTGATTTCAAAACAATTTCTCCGTTAGCAGAAAATCCGGCTCTGATGTATTCGTTATTTGGGTTTTTCACGTCGCCCTCAACAGGAAATTTAATGGTTCCGTTTTCATCTTTTCCTTTTGGGGCAATCATCGTAAGTGTTCCCGGAAAAGTTTTATTTTGAAGTGCACCGATCACGATGTTCATTCCCATGCCCTGCTTCAGTTTTCCTGCCTGAGCTTCATCAATTTCACCCTGAAAAATCAGTGAATTTAAATCTGCAATCGAACAGATGGTCGTTCCCGCATTGAATGAATTCGCCTCAATTACCTGACTTCCCACTTTCACAGGAACTTCAAGCACTGTTCCGGCAGCTTTTGAACGGATTTGTGTAGTCGCCAAGCCCTGTAATTCAGGAATAGCACCCGTTTTCACGATCTGTAAAGATTTCTGAGCCGTTACCAACTGCTGATTTGCATTTCTGAGAGCCTGCTGCTGTGTGTAAAGTTGCTGTTGAGCGGTAAGATATTCCTGTTTTGAAATCACACCCTGTTTGAACAGTTTTTCCGACATTCCAAACTGAGTCTGCGCGTTGGAAAGATTCATTTTGGCATTGCTGATCTGAAGCTGCGAATTCTGAACGTTCTGTGTCGCATTATTTACCTCCGCAATATTTGGAATAATTCTCACAGTAGCAATCAACTGTCCTGCTTCTACTCTGTCGCCTTCGTCTACCAGAATTTTATCGATAATTCCGGCGATATTGGGTTTGATTTCAATTTCTTCTTTGGGAATAATTTTACCCGTCGCCATCACTTTATCATCCATGGTCTGAACGGTTGGTTTTCTCGTTAAAAAAGTGACACTTTCCTTTGAATTTGACTTCACCAAATACGTAATTCCCATGATAAGGACGCCTGCGAAAATAATTCCTAGGACGATGTAGATCGCTTTTTTCCAGCTGAACTTCTTTTTCATATATAGTTTATTTTTTTAATTTTTCTTTAAATTGAATTTTAATGAATGCAATTTATATTTCTTCGTTTTTTTTCTTTCTAAAAATGAATTCGCCCATTCAGGATTCGTATCAAAAATCCATTAACTCAATCGTGGTCCTGTTCCCCAAGCTAATGAACGTCGCCCTTTCAGGGCTGGATGAAATTTCCTTATCAAATTCATAGGGCTTCACCCTATGCTAATTTAGCCCGTCCTTTCAGGACTTATTATCTTTTAAAGTAAACTTCATACAAACTGCATCACACTTGACCCTTTTTACTTTTTCCCTGGCTCTTCTCTCTGGCTCTTTTTACTTTTAACTTGGCTCTTCCCCTTGATTCTTTTTACTTTTACCTTGGCTCTTATTAAACCTACTCCGACCTCAACGCCTCAATCGGCCGAATTTTCACCGCTCTCTGCGCAGGTATCATTCCGATAATTAAGCCTAAGAAAACCATTACGGACATCGCACTGAAAACATTTCCATAATTAACTGTAGGGTTGTAAAAAGGAAATTCCTCCTGTCCCTGCGTTGCCAGATCTAATACCATCAGCAAAAGAATTCCGAAAATAAACCCTAAAAGTCCGGATGAGAGTGTGATTACAACACTTTCCAGCAAAATCTGGTTACGGACTTCCGAAGGTTTTGCACCTAAGGCCCTTCTAATTCCGATTTCTTTGGTTCTTTCTTTTACTGTGATTAATAAAATATTTGAAATAGCAATTACTCCGGCGAGAATTGTAAGGGTTCCTACAATGATTGTTAAAAGCTGCATTCCATCCAAAAATCCGGTTAGTTTTTTAAATTCCTTTCCGAGATTGAAACTTCCGAAAGCATTGGTATCTTCTGGTGAAACTTTATTTTTAGTTTTTAAAACATCTTTAATTTTGACCTCAACCTCACTTACTTCGGCATCGGGCTTACTTACGACTGAAAAAACATCGATTTTATCTCCGTTGTTGAATAATCTTGTGAATGAAGAAAGCGGAATATACGCTGTTCTGTCATTTTCCATTGGCCCACCTCTTTTCACCCTAAAAACGCCGATGACATTAAAGAAAACGCCTTTTACATTGATTGATTTTCCAAGTGGATTTTCATTTTTCTTCGCATCAAAAAAGTTTTTATAAATTTCTTCTCCAATGACCGCTACGTTTTTATTTTGTGAAAGATCGGCATCATTCAGATATCTGCCGAAAATCAGTTTTTTCTCTGAAATTTTATTTCCAATAGGTGAATCTCCTGTTAAAGTATACGTTGCATATTTTCCGTTTCTTGACATCTGCTCGCCGGCACTTCCGAAATTACCGCGTGAATTTTGCGGGGAAATATAATCTACCTGCGATACTTTTCTTTCTAAAAGATCAATATCTGAAAGGCGAAGACTCATCTCTCTGCCTTTAGGAAAACCATCATAAGGAATAGATGTATTCTGTGCCCAGAGGAAAATCGTATTGGTTGCAAATCCGGAAAAAAGTTTATCAAAACCATTTTCCATTCCTTTTGCGGCGCCGAGAAGACTTACATAGAGAAACATTCCCCAGCCCACTCCAATCATGGTGAGGAAGGTACGAAGCTTATTATTCTTCAAAGAATAATAAATTTCCTGCCATGTATCTTTGCTAAATAAAATATTCATTTTTTAATATCTTTATTACTGGAAATTTATATTTCCCTCTAAATCTATGAATTCAAGTGATTCTTTTCATTTCATTTCACCTTGGCTCTTCCAATTTCGCTTTGGCTCTTTGTACTTTTGCCTTGGCTCTTTTACTCCGTTCTCAACGCTTCAATCGGTTTAATTTTCGAAGCTCTGTATGCCGGAACAAATCCTGCGATTAACCCAGAAAGTACAAGTGCGATAAATGCCATGATAATTTCCGTGGTTCCAACACTTGGATTTTTGATGAAATACTCTTCAAGACTGTCGCCGATAAGATGTAACGTTAAAATTCCAATTCCTACACCCACAAGTCCTGAAACGACGGTGATTACAACACTTTCCTGAACAATTAATGCAACAATACTTTTTGGTTTTGCTCCAATGGCTTTTCTTACGCCAATCTCTTTGGTTCGTTCTTTCACGATGTACACCATGATGTTGCTGATACCGATAATCCCTGCCAGCAGAGTTCCCAAACCGATAAAACCTACGATTGCAGTAAGCACGGCAATGAATACAAAAGTATCGCTCATATTTTGGGCATTATTCCAGACACGGACACCATTTTCATCATCAGGCGAAACATTTTTTCTTGATTTAAGTTTCTCTTTCAGTTCGTCTCCGTATTTAATTGCCTGATCGGGAGTCAGTTTTTCATCGTAAGCAATGAAAGTTGTACTTACCGTATCAGAGCCCTTTTTCATCTGCTGAAGTGTGGAAATCGGCACAGAAATATGCCTTTCGTCCCAGTCGCCGCCGTCATCTGAAAAAACACCGATTACTTTAAACATGGTTCCGTTGATATCGATATCTTTTCCTACAGGATTACCGTTTTTAATTAAATCACGCTGCACCATTCTACCGATCACTGCGACACTTTGCTTGTTTTTAACGTCATTCGGTGAAAGATATCTGCCGTCTAAAAGTTTTCTGTTTTCAATAAATTTTTCATCAGTTACCGAGCCGTTTATTTGGTAATTTCCGCTTTCTTTTCCGTATTTAACCAAAAGATTAGCCGTGTATCTCGGACTCGCGTATCCTACTTTTTCTTTATCAGCATTGACAAGAAAATCGTAATCGTCATTATTCATCGTGACCTGACGGTCAGATTGCAGACCATTGTATGCAATCGTGGTTTTTCCTGTAACGATGGTAATCAGATTCTGCGCATCTCTCGCAAACCCTTCTGTAAAGGCATTCTGTAAACCTTTACCAATTCCGAAGAGTACAATGAAAATGAAAAGCCCCAATGCCACGGTAAAACCCGAAAGCACCGTACGCAAAACATTGCTTCGGATCGAACTGAATATTTCCTGCCAACGGTCTAAGTCAAACATAGTTTTTAAGTTTGAAGCGGGAAGCTGGATGATGGAAGTTTCCAAGCTGACCGCTGATTTTTTTAGTTTGAAGCGGGGAGATAGAAGACCGAAGTCTCCAATCTTCCGCTGTTTTATTTAATAAATATTGTCTGTTTTTTTCTAATTTTACGAAACCAAAGTTTTGTAATTAAAATTTTCTTCAACACACACTCAAAACTTCCATCTTCCATCTTCCATCTTCCATCTACAAAACAATCTGCTTTATAAACTCATCACTTTCAATAATGCCATCTCTTAAAATCACGTTTCTTTTGGTTTGTGCAGCTACGTCATTTTCGTGGGTTACTACAATGATGGTTTTACCTTCGTTGTTGATGTCCTGAAGGAGTTTCATAATATCGTGAGTGGTTTTTGAGTCTAATGCTCCGGTTGGTTCATCGGCTAAAACGACTTTTGGGTCGGTAATCAAAGCCCGCGCGATGGCGACTCTCTGTTTCTGTCCACCCGAAAGCTCGTTGGGTAAATGATTTGCCCACTGTGCAAGGCCTACCTTTTCAAGATACTCCATGGCCCGTATGTTACGCTCTTTTCTCGGAACATTTTGGTAGTAAAGAGGGAGCGCAACATTATCCAAAGCTGTTTTGTATCCAATCAGATTGAATGACTGGAAAACAAAACCCAGAAATTTTGAACGGTATTCCGCTGCTTTCACTTCATTCAGGTGTTCGATGGGAATGCCGTCGAGGTCGTAAACGCCGCTGTCTTTCTCATCCAGAATCCCGATGATGTTCAGTAAAGTGGATTTTCCAGAGCCCGAACTTCCCATAATGGAGACAAATTCGCCGGCAGAAATAGTAAGGTTAATGCCCTTCAGTACGTGAAGTTTGCTTTTTCCTGTATCGTATGATTTGTGTAAATCCTCAATTACTAGCATGCAGTGATTCTTGTTTTTGTATTCAATAAGTAGCTTGGAGAAAAGATTTGTTACAGATTGCGCAATTAATTAAAAAAAAAGATGTGTTTGATATATAAAATTTTAATAATCAAATAAATACAGAACACTGTTTAATTCCAGATTTCACAGAGACGGCTTTTAAAAAGCATAAACCACTCTAAACCAATGGCAGAGCGAGTTTGAGGTAATTGTGGAAAACTTTTAAGGTTAAAAGACAGCCAATTAGTCTTTAGCCCTTTCCAAATCGTTTCTTTTTTTCGAACTTTGTGCTTCGCACGGTACAGGAGATGAGTGAGCGCAAAAGTTGATAAGTTGAAGATTCAAACATCGATGAATCAGAAAGTTATCCCTCTCCTGAGTTTTATACACAGTGATCATTTTTTTAAATTTTAAAGACAATACAATTCGATATGGGAATTTTTGATAAAAGAGTAAGCTACAAGCCATTTGAGTATCCTGAAGTTCTTCAGTTTACAGAAGCAATCAACAAGTCTTTCTGGGTACACTCAGAAGTAGATTTCACGGCAGATGTTCAGGATTTTCAGTCGCAGCTGGAGCCGCACGAGAAAAATGCGGTAAAAAATGCACTTTTGGCGATTGCTCAGATCGAAGTTTCTGTAAAATCATTCTGGGGTAATCTTTACAACCACCTTCCAAAGCCTGAACTGAATGGCTTGGGTGCTACGTTTGCAGAGTGCGAATTCCGTCATTCGGAAGCGTATTCGCGTTTGCTTGAGGTGTTGGGATACAATGAAGAATTTCTTCACGTAATCGAAGTTCCTGCCCTGAAAAAGAGAATTCAGTTTTTATCTAATGTACTGAAGCATGCTAACTCAGCGACTCCGAAAGAGTATGTTTCGTCACTGCTTCTGTTCAGTATTCTGATTGAGAATGTGTCTTTGTTCTCGCAGTTTGCCATTATTTTGTCGTTTACAAGATTTAAAGGTTTCATGAAAAATGTTTCCAATATTATTGCATGGACGTCTATTGATGAGCAGATTCATGCGAACGGTGGGATTTATCTGATCAACAAAATCCGTGAAGAGCAGCCTGACCTTTTGACTGATTCTGATATTGAAGATATTTATACTTTGGTAGACCAATCTATCGAGGTGGAAGGAGAAATTCTGGACTGGATCTTTGAAATGGGCGAACTGGATAAGTTCTCAAAACAGGATTTAATCAACTTTATGAAATACCGTGTTGACGAAAGTTTAACCAAAATCAACATGGAAAAACGTTACAACACCACTGCAGAACAATATAGCCCGATGAAATGGTTTGAAGAGGAAGTTTTTGCCAATTCTATGGACGATTTCTTCGCAAAAAGACCGGTGGATTATACGAAGCACGATAAGAGTATTACGGCGAATGATCTATTCTAGATTTAAGATTTAAAATTCAAGATTTAAGATTATTTGGGCGCCTGTTTCCGCCTTCCACTCCCGCTTTTTTGTTATTGCGACAGAGCAGAAGTAGTTTTTTGAACTATTTTCGAATCACAATAACAAAAAGAGCTCCGTTCAAGTCGGGGCGCGAGTGATTCGAGAAACGAAAGAATAGTATTAGAGATGTCATGCTGAGCTTGTCGAAGCATTTCCACAAAAAGAAAAGATTGCCTCTTTCCTCGCAATGACGGAGAATTAGATAAAACCTCATAGGTTTTGGAAACCTATGAGGTTTGGCTGGAAACTTCAATAGGAACGGGCTTTAGCCCGTTTGTAAAAAAAAGAAATTCATTTGGCTTTAGCCAAAACTTAAAAAAGTATTTTTTGCGCAAAAGACCTTGACAAGGTCGATTTAAATAAAAGCAGAAAAGTCAAATTGAAAGAGATTGCTTCGTTCCTCGCAATGACAAAGTGGTCGCAATGAAAGGATTCGGTAGTAAGGAAAAACGAAACGTCGTCTTAGCCCTGATTGCAGCGGCATCCTTTTTTGTGATTGCGATGGCAGAAAAGTGAAAATGATAAAATAATGTGGTTAGCAATCACAAAAAAGATATAGCGGAAAGCAGGTACAGGAGTGAAGAGAAAGACAATATTTTCTGCTCCTAAAAAAAATATTAAAACAACAGATTGCTCTATTCCCGGCAATGACAAGCGGGAATGGAAGCGACAATAACAATATAAAAAGATGGAAGAACAAAAAAGCGATATCTGGTGGCTCAACGAAGAATCTGAGCAAATGCTGAACAGAGGTTACCTTCTGAAGGGCGAAACCGTAGACGGTGCAATCGACAGAATCACAACTGCCGCAGCAAAAAAACTTTACAAACCTGAACTGCAGCCGGCTTTCAAGGAGATGATTACGAAAGGATGGATCAGTTTTTCTTCTCCGGTTTGGGCGAATATGGGAACGCAGAGAGGTCTTCCAATCTCTTGTTTCAACGTGCATATTCCGGACAGCATCGAAGGAATTACCCACAAAATGGGTGAAGTGATTATGCAGACGAAAATCGGAGGTGGAACTTCGGGTTATTTCGGCGAGCTTCGTAACAGAGGAACTGCGGTAACCGATAACGGAAAATCTTCTGGTGCGGTTTCGTTTATGAAACTGTTTGACACGTCGATGGATGTCGTTTCTCAGGGCGGTGTGAGAAGAGGTGCTTTTGCGGCATATCTTGATGTTGACCACGGTGATATTGAAGAATTTTTATCAATTAAAGACATCGGAAGTCCAATTCAGAACCTGTTTACAGGGATTTGCGTACCGGATTACTGGATGCAGGATATGATTGATGGTGATGCCGACAAGCGTAAAATCTGGGCGAGAGTTTTGGAAAGCCGTCAGCAAAAAGGTCTTCCTTACATTTTCTTTACGGATAACGTGAACAGAAACAAGCCACAAGTTTATAAAGACCTAGGATTAACCGTTAATGCGAGTAATCTCTGTTCGGAAATTATGCTTCCTTCTACCAGAGAGGAATCTTTCATCTGCTGTCTTTCTTCTATGAACTTAGAATTGTACGACGAATGGAAAGATACGAACGCTGTACAGTTGGCGATTTATTTCCTTGATGCTGTTTTGTCTGAGTTTATCGAAAAAACGGAAGGAAACTATTACCTGAAAGGAGCGAGAGACTTCGCAATGCGTCACAGAGCGCTTGGTTTGGGAGTTTTGGGTTACCACTCTTACCTTCAGAAAAACATGATTCCTTTTGAGAGTTTTGAGGCAACGCAGTTTAATGCAAGAGCTTTCAAACACATCAGAGCACAGGCAGATATCGCATCAAAAGAACTGGCCAACATCTACGGTGAACCAGAATTACTGAAAGGTTACGGAATGAGAAATACAACGGTAATGGCGATTGCTCCTACCACTTCAAGTTCGGCAATTTTGGGACAGACTTCTCCAGGAATTGAGCCTTTTGCTTCAAACTATTACAAAGCTGGTCTGGCAAAAGGAAACTTCATGCGTAAGAATAAATATCTCGCAAAATTACTCGAAGCGAAAGGTCTTGACAATGAAGAAACATGGAGAACGATTATGCTGAACCACGGTTCTGTACAGCATCTTGCTGAACTGACTGAAGAGGAAAAAGCAGTATTTAAAACTTTCAAAGAAATTTCTCCGATGGAGATTATTTCTCAGGCTGCACAGAGACAGCAATATATCGATCAGGCGCAGTCATTGAACTTACAGATCCCGTCCACGATGCCAGTGAAAGATGTCAATTACCTTTACATCGAGGCTTGGAAGAAAGGTGTGAAAACTTTGTATTACCAAAGAAGTTCATCTGTTTCTAAGGAGATGATGGTGAACTTTGTGACGTGTTCGGCTTGTGAAGCTTAAAGGAAGAAACAAGTAAAAAGTAAAAAGAGCCAGGTGGCTGTGAATATATAACCGTGGGAGTTTTTCCTGCGGTTTTTTTTGTACCAAAAATTTACAACCACAAAAGTCACAAAAGAAATGCTTGACGGAAAAAGTTAAAAATAAACTTTTGAAAAGAGCAAAAAAGGTGTTTGGTTACATTCTGCTTATTTGAACTTTAAAGGATTATAATTTTCGCTCCACCTTTTGTGACTTTTGTGGTTTTAAAAATCTAATTAAAATTAGTTTCTTTCTTTTCGATTTAAAACGAAAAGTAAAATAAACTTTACATATTGTAAAATATTTTTTACATTTGTTGAAACAAAATTTTACAACATGAACACATTACAACTTTTACCGAACCGTTTTAAAACTATCGGTTGGTTTATTTTTCTTCCCTCATTAATTTTGGGACTGATTTCTCTTTCGGGAGTGATAAATTTTGAAATCTCATTGCCGGTTGTCTACAATTCGGGATTTTTCAGTGATGAAAATCAAGGTTTTTTGAAAACTGCAGATATTGATTTATTTCCAAATTTTTTTGGGATTTTAATTATCATCGGCGGAATTTTGGTAGGATTTTCAAAAGAGAAAATTGAAGACGAGTATATTTCGAGCTTAAGATTAAAATCGGTTTTCTGGAGTTTGATCGTCTCCTACTCTATAGTTTTTATCCTATTCGTTACCGTTTTTGGAAGTTTATTTCTTACCGTGATGATTCTCATTATGTTTCTGCCACTGGTTTTATATGTTTTCAGATTTAATTATTTACTGCTTAAAAAATGAAAAATACCATTAAAATCGAAAGAGCTTTAAAAGGCATCACGCAGGAAGATTTAGCAAAAGTAATCAGCGTTTCGAGGCAAACCATCAATGCTATGGAAGCGGGAAAATACGTTCCGTCTACGGTTTTGGCTTTGAAGATTGCGAGATATTTCGGGAAGAAGGTGGAGGATATTTTTGAGCTGGAGGATGGGGATTGAATGTATAAAAATGTTTTTCGTACAACATTTGAGCTATGAAATTTGTTGCCCCGACCCTAAAGGGAGCAAATTTCAATTCACGTTTCTGCATTTTAAGAGGTTATTACTGAAAAAGCATAAAATGCTCTTTCAAAAATCCTCCCTTTAGGGCTGGGGTAAAGATTTTGATTTGCTAAAAATTTCTTAGTTTTAATAAAAATCACAAATGAAAAAATTCAAACCAAACTATGATGAAGGAATGTGGAAAGGTGCTTCAGGAAGTTCTTTTAGCAAAGCTAAGTCACTACGAATAAATGAAACCCAGACGGAAAAAATTCTTTGGGAAAAATTGAGAAATAATCAATTCAGAGGATTTAAATTCAGAAGACAACATCCAATTAACTTATTCATTGCTGATTTTTATTGTCATCAATTGAAATTAATTATAGAAATTGATGGTCAATATCATAACTTTCAAGAACAAATAAAAAAAGATAGAGAACGAACCGAGATTTTAGAAAGCAATGGTCTACAAGTGATCAGATTTTCGAATAATGAAATTATGGAAGATTTAGACAAAATAATTTCAGAAATTAATGAGAAAATCGATGAAATTCTTGTTTCTCAAAATTCAAATCAATCGCATTAATTTATTTATATTTGTTTAAATCTAATCCTTCCAATAATTCTTAAAATTTAAGCCAAATGAAATTCGGACAAGTAGAAGACCCGTCAAAAATAGATTTTACATTACCAAAAGATCATTCAAGAACCAAGGAAATTTTAAAGCAAAATAAAAAGGGACTTGAAAATATCTCGATCGGTTGTGCAAAATGGAACAAAACTGATTTGAAAGGTTTTTATCCGAAAGGTACAAAGGACGAATTGGGCTACTACTCTACGCAGTTTAATTCTATCGAACTGAACGCTACTTTCTACGGAATGCCGACCTCCGAACAGGTTTTGACATGGAAGGAAAAAACTCCGGCAGATTTTAAATTCTTTCCGAAAATAACCAATACCGTTTCCCATTTCAGAAGACTTTTGAATATCGATGATGTCGTAACTCAGTTTGCAACGGCAGTTTTGAATTTTGATGAAAAACTGGGAATGGTTTTCCTTCAGCTTCATGATAATTTTAAACCCAAAGACTACGAAAGGCTCGAGCAGTTTGTGAATAAATGGCCGAAAGAGGTGCCCTTAGCCATCGAACTCAGAAATACGGAATGGTTTAGTGATGAAGAGATTTTTGATAAAATCTGTCAGCTTTTTGAGGATAATAATATTACGAATATCATTGTTGATACCGCCGGAAGAAGAGATATGCTTCACATGAGACTGACGACTCCAACCGCTTTTATCAGATACGTTGGAGCCAATCATGAAAGCGATTACGAAAGACTTGATGACTGGTTGAAACATCTGACGAAATGGAAGAAAGAAGGTCTGCAGAATCTCTACTTTTTTGTTCACCAAAATCTTGAAAAAGCTTCACCACTGCTTTCAGCCCATTTGATTGAAGAGATGAATAAAGAATGGAAAACTGATATTCACATTCCTAAACTTGCTCAGGAAAATCCCCAGAGTCTGTTTTAACTTTTCTTTCTCAAAATCAGGACGAGATTCAGGAAAATCAGGAGGAGATTCAGGGTTACCCAAATTCCTGAAAACATGTTTTTATAATTGTCTTCCTCAATTTCCTTTTTTGCGATGGCTGAAAGTTTTTCGCTTTGATTGATGTAATTCTGAACTTCAATTATCTGATCCATATTTTTATTGGGAACAGCATGTTGCGAGAAATAAACAAGATTTTTTTTGCCTAAATATCCTGCAATCCAGTATTCGTCGGAATTTTTCATATTCAGATATTCCACTCTGTAATATTCGGGACGGATTTTTCCGACATGACTTGTTTCCAGCGCCTCTGCTGTCTCACTTTTGTTGATTTTGATTAAATAAAAATCAAGCGGCTGTGGGAGTTTGTTGATGAGCTGGAGCGAAACCGAATGATCTACAATCCGAATCGTGCTCTTCTTAATAAACCAATAGGTAAAAAGTGAAATGGCAAAAACGAGACTCAAAACCCTGAATAATCTGGCCAGCTCCCCCGCCCGTCCCTTTTTTATTTTCGACAGAAAAAGAGACAGCACAAGAATCACGAAAACCAATGAAAGAATAAATCCCATGAAACAAAGATATGAATAGATTTTTTAGCCTAAAACATTAATCTACATTCCATTCTTTATAAAACTGGTCGAGGAAAGAGAGCATAAACTGATGCCTTTCTTCGGCTATTTTTTTTCCTTCATCGGTGTTCATTAAATCTTTCAACAGCAAAAGTTTTTCATAGAAGTGATTAATTGTTGTTCCGTCTGATTTTTTGTATTCTTCCTTCGACATATTGAGTTTTGGCTGAATATCAGGATGATACATCAGATTATTTTTAAAACCACCGAAATTAAACGTTCGAGCCACACCAATCGCTCCGATGGCATCGATTCTGTCGGCGTCCTGAACAATTTTTAATTCAATTGGTAAATCTTTTGGTGCTTCTCCTCTGTTTTTAAATGAAATGTTCTGAATTACAAATAAAACCTGCTGAATAACGTTCTCATCGACTTTTAAGCCTTCCAATAATTCTCCTGAAATTTTCAAAGCTAAAGTTTCGTCGCCATCGTGAAATTTAGGATCAGCAATATCGTGAAGTAAAGCAGAAAGTTCAACAACTTCAAGATTACAGTTTTCAGTTTGGGCAATTTTTTTCGATAATTTCCAGACTCTCTCGATGTGAAACCAGTCGTGACCGGCTTCTGCGCCTTCAAGTTTTTGTTTTACGAATTCTATTGTGCTGTCTATTACGTTCTTCATTTTTAAATTTTAATTTAGTTATTCGCGGAAAACCACCCCGTCAAAAAATCGAAGATTTTTCGCCACCAATGCCTCAATATTTTATTTAATTGATTCGGCGAATCTCGTTCCTCGATTTCCAAAAGAGAGGAATGGTCACGATTCCATCTCATGCAGAATGATATCCCAAAGATTCTCATTATAGCTTCTGAAAAAATTGATGTGACCTATTTTTCCTTTTTCAGATTCCGAAGTTTTTAGAATTCTGAATTGAGGTTTTAAATTGGAGTAAGTTTCATTCATTAAAGACTTCACCCCTTTTTCCGTCAGCCAGACATCATCTTCAGCGTATAAAACCAAAACATTTTGATTTAAATCTTTAGAATAATCAATCGTCTTTTCTAATAATCTGTTGGTGGATTTCCGGTTCAAAATTAAGGTTCTCCAGTCATAAGCGCAATTTTTTGGAAGACTTTCTCCCAGTCCAAACCAATGTGCTGGAAAATAACCAAATAGCTCTGTAAAAAATGGCTGAACAAATCCGAACCCGAGAAAAGCTTCGAGTTTTGTTTTCCATTTTAGGTTTCCGATAAAGGCATTTTGAGTTGCAACGAAAATAAATTTTTCAAATATTTTAGAATATTCATTCATTCCTAAAATCAATGCACCAACCGAATGTCCGAGGCAAAATTTGGTATGATTTGGAAAGATTTTAATTAAAAATTCAGTGATTATTTTAAAATCCGAAGTTCCCCATGACCGCATTGATGCCTTTGATTTTTTGAAATTAACAGGTTTTGAAAGCCCAATTCCTTCATAATCATAAGTAATAACGGTGAAGCCTTTTCTTTTTAAAAATGCAGCTAAAGAGAAATAAATCTGCTGCCGAACACCCGTTGCAGAGTTGATGAGCAAAAGTTTTCTACTGTCATTTTCGGGTTTGAAAATATGCAGACAAATTTTCGCACCATCAGGATTGGTAAGATATATTCTTTCCATAAAGAAAAATTCCACCTCAAAGGTGGAAAAATTATGTGACTATAAAAACTCCTAAAAGCTTTTTAAATATGCATTAAATAACGTTTAGAGAAGTTCTTTCAATTGAGGAAGTCCCGTTTGTGCTCCGTTTTTCAAAGAAACTTTTGCCGAAACTTTGTTACCGAGATTTACACAGTCTTTGAGATCATTTCCACGTGCAAAAGCGTACGCAAATCCGCATGTGAAGCCATCTCCCATTCCAATCTGATATTTCATCGTCTCACTTTCCTCTCTTTGATATTTCATTTCATTTCCATCATGATAAACAGTGGAATTGGTTTCGTCACGCACAAATAATTTATTTGAAAATTTCTTTACAACGGTTTCAAGATCTTCGTCTTCAAAAAGCAAAGAAAGCTCGTTGCTTCTTACAATAATAAAATCGGCCTGATCTAAGATAATCTGATCAACCTTACGCGCCGGCGAAGCGTAAAGACCTACAGTTTTATGGTGAAGTTTGGCCTTTAAAACAGCATGTTTCAGAAGTTCGTCAGAAATTTCGAGCTGTACAAGCAACAGGTCGCTTTCGCGTATATATTTTTCAGCAGCATCAATCTTTTGGGTTGTTAAACACTGATTTGCTGCCGGAATAACCACAACGGAATAATCATGATCTGTTTTTGTGATAAAGGCACTTCCTGTAGTTTCCTGATCGGTTTCGGTAACAAAACCTACATTCACATTCTCTTTCACCAGATTTCTCATGATCTGCTGACCCGCAGGATCCATCCCGACACATCCGATAAAATAAACCTGAGCTCCCAAACGCGACATCCCAACTGCCTGATTGGCTCCTTTTCCACCAAAAAAATATTCAGATTTCCTTGCGGAAACAAACTCGTTGGGCTTCGGCAATCTGTCTGCTGTGACCATCTGATCGATAGTACAGCTTCCAATTACAATTACTTTAGGTTGAGATTTTGAGAATTTCATTTACATACGAATATGCCGACTAATTTAACTCAAAAAACAATAGGTTTTACTGAATTTCAATAAATTCAGTAACAATCTTCACAGGCTTATGATTTGCATCGAATCCGATGTAACTTGCATAAAATCCTTCTCCATAACCTGTTTCAAAGGCGAAAATATTTCGCGGATTTTCTTCGTCCGGTTTCAGAAATGCGTACTGATCAATGGCTCCGTTTTCATCAAAAAAATGTTCATGGAAAAATTCTTCATAGATTCCCATGAAATCGTCTCCTTTTCTTTGAAAAAGCTTTTGCTCAAGTTCATTGAGACTGTTTTGGGTTTCATAATCCATGAAACAGCCCATTCCGCTTTCTACGGGATAACCGAAAACCTCTTCATCAGCCAGATCTTTTAGGTTTTGTCCTTCTGTGGTTGCCATTTCCCAATAAACTGCTTCTGTCTTGTCAAAAACAATTTCACCGTACGCCACGCAATTGCTTTCCCTTTCTTTGTGAAGCAAAACCTGAAATTCACCTTTTGGAAATTCTGTAGTGAAAGGCTTCATATCATTTGTTAAAACAGGATCGCAAGCCACAAGCTTTCCGCTCGAAAGATAAATTTTCCCGACTTCAAAACTCTCCAGAAGCGGACTTTCCACAAAGTCTTTTGAGAAGAGTTTTTTAATATTTTCTATATGTTTCATTCAGTATCGAAACCTTCAAGATTTTAAAAACCTTGAAGGTTTATAATTATAAAGTTTTAAGCTTCTCTTCCAAAATTGCAATTTTATCAATTGCATCTTTCTGTTTTTTACGCTCAACTTCCACAATCTCAGGCTTTGCATTGGCAACAAATTTCTCGTTTGAAAGTTTTTTATCTACAGAAATCAGGAAGCCTTTCAGGTATTTTAATTCTTCTTCGGTTTTCTCTTTTTCTTCACCCAAATCTAAGTTTTCACTTAAAGGAATTGAAATTTCTGTGGAACCAACCAAAAATGTAAAGCTTGGTTTATCTGTTTTTGTTCCGAAATGAATTTCTGAAATATTTCCAAGTTTTTTAATCACCGATTCGTTGGCAAATTCTGTAGCATTGGTGTATATTTCGACACTTTCTTTTGGTGAAATCCCTTTAGTCTGACGGTAATTTCTTACTCCTGAAATCACTTCAGACGCCGTCTCGAAGTTTTTGATAATTTTGTCTTCAAATGCTTCTGATTTCTTCTGCTGGGCAATCATCAAGGCATCTTCAGTTTTTCTTTCTGAAATCGTCTGCCACAGCTCCTCAGTAAGGAAAGGCATGAACGGATGAAGCAGCTTCATCAATTCTTCAAATAAATAAATAGTTTTTGTGTAAACTTCTTTTGAAATTCCCTCTCCGAAATTTGGCTTAATCGCTTCAAGATACCAGCCGCAGAAATCATCTTTAATTAATTTCTGAATTAAATTTAATGCATCAGAAATTCTGAATTTATCAAACTGGTCATTAATTTCGGTAATTGATTTATTTAATTGATTTTCAAACCATTCAATAGTCTGAATTTCTGTAGAATTTGCCGGCTTGTCTTCATGCTTCCACATGTTGATTAAACGGAAAGCATTCCAGATTTTAGTACCGAAGTTTCTACCCAAATCGCAAAGCGGAGAAGTGTAGATTGCATCTTTGCCTTCTTCCATTCTCTGTTTTACCTGTTTTTCAGTTAAAACATTTCCTTCTTCATCAATCTGCTCAGAATCAAATTTTAAATCGTTTCCGGCAGCTGAACTCATCATAATTCCCACTCTAACAGCATCTGCGCCATATCGTTCAATCAAATCCAAAGGATCCGGTGAATTTCCAAGAGATTTAGACATTTTTCTGCCGATTTTATCCCTTACAATTCCTGTAAAATAAACATTTTTGAAAGGAATTTCTTTTCTGTATTCCAAACCTGCCATAATCATTCTGGCAACCCAGAAGAAAATAATATCCGGACCTGTAACCAGATCTGAAGTCGGATAATAATAATTAATATCTTGATTGTCAGGATTATTCAGTCCGTCAAAAACCGACATTGGCCACAACCATGATGAAAACCATGTATCGAGGGCGTCTTGGTCTTGTCTCAAGCTGGAAGCTGGAAGCTCGGAGTTGGAAGTTTTTTCTTTCGCAAGTTCCAGCGCTTCTTCAATGTTTTCAGCAACTACAAAATCATTTTCGCCTTCACCATAATAATAAGCAGGAATCTGCTGTCCCCACCAAAGCTGGCGGGAAATATTCCAGTCGCGGATGTTTTCCATCCAGTGTTTGTAGGTATTTTTGAATTTTTCAGGATAGAATTTCACTTCATCATCCATCACAACGTCTAAAGCCGGTTTCCCGATTTCAGACATCTTCAGAAACCACTGAACAGAAACTTTAGGCTCAATCACGGCACCTGTTCTTTCGGAAGTTCCTACTTTATTGGCGTAATCTTCTGCTTTCAGCAAAAGATCGTTTTCTTCCAGTTCTTTTGCGATTTGCTTTCTTACATCAAATCTGTTTTTACCTGCATAATGCAGTCCGTGCTCATTCAGATTTGCGTCATCATCCAGAGAGTCAATCATCGGAAGACTGTGTTTTTTTCCGATTTCGTAATCATTCAGATCATGAGCCGGAGTAATTTTCAGAGCACCCGTTCCAAATTCAATATCAACATATTCGTCTTCAATAATTGGAATAACTCTGTTGACGATCGGTACAAGTACGTTTTTCCCTTTCAAATGAGCATATCGCTCATCATTAGGATTAATACAAACTGCGGTGTCCCCGAAAATTGTTTCAGGACGCGTTGTAGCAACAGAAAGGAATTCTTCTGTACCCTCGATTTTATACTTTAGGAAATATAATTTTCCGTTTTGTTCTTTAAAGATTACTTCTTCGTCAGAAATATTGGTTTTTGCTTCAGGATCCCAATTGACCATTCTATAACCTCTGTAAATCAAACCTTTATTGTACAAATCAACAAAAGCTTTGATTACCTGACTCGAAAGTTTCGGTTCCATCGTAAAACTCGTTCTGTCCCAGTCGCACGAACAACCCAATTTCTTCAACTGTTCCAGGATGGTTCCCCCGTATTTGTCGGTCCATTCCCATGCGTGTTTCAAAAATTCTTCTCTTGTAAGATCAGATTTATTGATGCCTTCAGACTTCAGTTTGGCAACAACTTTCGCTTCCGTCGCAATCGAAGCGTGGTCTGTTCCCGGAACCCAACAGGCATTGAAACCCTGCATTCTTGCACGGCGAACGAGAATATCCTGAATGGTATTGTTCAACATATGCCCCATGTGAAGAATTCCTGTGACGTTAGGCGGCGGAATTACGATCGTGTAAGGTGGCTTTTCGTTGGGTTCTGAGTGGAAATATTTGTTATCCAGCCAGTATTTGTACCATTTCTTTTCTGTTTCCTGAGGATTATATTTTTCTGAAATCTGCATAAATTCTAATTTCTTTATCTTACAATTTGCAAAAATAGTTTAAAGTAAAAAAATGTAAGCACTAATTAAAATAATTTTTAACTTTGTTCCTCAAAATTATCTAACATACATATTAACTTTAAGTATATGAAAAACTTACTAGCTGGAATTGCGTTTTTGGGAACAGTTGCTTTTGCATCTGCGCAAACCATTACTTTTGACAATACAACCTTTGAATACGGAACAATCAAACCCGGATCAGACGGTACAAGATTTTTCACTGTGACCAATACTGGAGACAAGCCTTTGGTACTTTCAAACGTGAAGCCATCTTGCGGATGTACAACACCTGAATGGAGCCAGGATCCTATTTTACCTGGAAAATCTTCAAAAATTAAGGTAGGATACAACACCGCCTTGGCAGGACCTTTTACAAAAATGATTGAAGTATTTTCTAATGACCCTGTAAACAGCAGAAGCATCATTTACATTAAAGGAAACGTAGATGCTAACGCTGTAGAGGTAGCACCTGAACCAGCGCCTGAGCCAATAGTTTTAACTCCAGAAGAACTCAAAGCTAAAGAAAAAGCTGATAAAAAAGCAGCTAAAATTGCTGCAAAAGAAGCTAAGAAAGCAGAAAAGGCTGCCAAAAAAGCGGCAAAACAAGCTAAAGCTGCAAACTAATTTTCAAAAAATAAAATATTATATAACCATCTCTTATCGGGATGGTTTTTTTTGCTATTTTAGATAAAATATTAAAAAATGAACAGTGATTTTTCAGAAGAATTTAAAGTAAAAGGAAAATTTTCAATAAAAAAAACAGAAACTTCATATAAGGGAAAACTTACGAAAGAGGACGGTTTAGAAATGATCATGAAGGAAAAAGAAAAACTTCGTGAACTTCAGGAAAAATTATATGCCGATGGAAGCAAATCTTTATTGGTCGTACTTCAGGCGATGGATGCAGCAGGAAAAGATTCTTTAATCGAGCATGTTTTCGGAGGCGTAAATCCTCAGGGTTGTAATGTGACTAGTTTTAAAACTCCAAACTCAAAAGAATATGCACATGATTTTCTTTGGAGGCATTACTTAGCAGTTCCTCAAAAGGGAATGATCGGAATTTTTAATCGTTCGCACTACGAAAGTGTTTTGGTTTGCAAGGTTCATCCTGAATATAATTTGAGCGAAAAAACGTGGGATGATGTGAAAGATTTTGATGATAAATTCTGGAAAAACCGCTACGAAAGTATCAGTAATTTTGAAAAACACCTTGCCAATAACGGAACGACTATCATCAAAATTTTCCTGAATGTTTCGAAAGACGAACAAAAGAAAAGACTTCTCGACCGCATCAACGAACAGGAAAAAAACTGGAAATTTTCTTCAGCAGACCTTCCCGAAAGAGCTCTGTTTGACAAATACATGGACTGTTACGAAACTGCCATCAACGAAACTTCTAAAGATCATGCTCCGTGGCACGTGATTCCGGCAGATAATAAATGGTTTGCAAGACTGGCAGCGATTCAGATTATTATAGAAACTTTGGAAAAAATGGATTTAAAATTCCCTGAACTTTCCAAGGAAGACAAAAAAGGTTTGGAAGATGCTAAAAAGCAGTTGGAAAGTGAGTGAGGAAGAGCCAAGGCAAAAGTAAAAAGAGCCAAGTTTAATTGCCACAAATGCACGAATTTTTATAATTACAAATTATATTCGTGCATTCGTGGCATTTATAAAAAAACGAGAAAACCTGTAAGCCGGATTCTGTATCCCGAGAATCGGGACGCCTGTTATTTATCTACGTTGTACATTGCTGCACAACTTGAGCTGATTACCCCTCGGTTTTCAGGACGGGCCGCCCCTATTTCCATTTCTAAAAAGCACCGATATACTTACCATTGCACCGCAAAGAGTTTACCTGGTTTCACTACAGCCGAACTGTACATACTTTCTGTTGCACTTGTCCTATCTTCACAGATGACGGATGTTATCCGCTTTGCTGCCCTATGGTGTCCGGACTTTCCTACCCTCAAAAAAATGAGAATCAACAGGCCGGTTTTCTCGTGGGTGCAAAGATAGATAATTTGAAATCTGATAATGAGATAATTTGAAAATTTTTATTAAGCGTTGAGATTCACAGATTATTTACAAATTTTCAGTTTACACATTATTTGGTGTTAGACTGGCAGTCTGAAGGTTATGGGTTAGATCCCCGTATTCTCCACAACATAATACTTTCTCCAACCTCGCAATCTTATGAAGATTTTTTCACTTGCTTTAATAGCAGCAATGTTCATAGAATGTTCTTCGGATAATGAGTTACAGTAATTTTTATTCTAAAAAAAACTGCATGTTTCATTTTCAAATTAGTAAATTTTCAAACTTTCAAATTATATCATATCTTCGTGCAGTTGAAAAACTAAATTGGTGACCAAGGAAAAAGAATTTGCGCAGCTGATCAAAAATAATCAGGGATTGATTATAAAAGTGTCGCGTCTTTACACCAATTCTCTTGAGGATGAGGAAGATCTCTTCCAGGAAATCGTGCTTCAACTCTGGAAAAGCTATGATTCCTTTAAAGGAAATTCTAAAATTTCTACCTGGATGTATCGTGTGGCATTGAATACCGCCATTACTTTATTCAGAAAAAAAAGCAAATCTTTACAGACCAATGAACTGGATATCAACCTCAGAGATTATGAGGATGACAATGACGATAAGCAACAGCAGATTTCACTCCTCTATCAGGTCATCAAAACGTTGCCGAATGTGGAAAGAGCAATTGTGATGATGTATCTTGATGATCTGCCGTACAGAGATATTGCCGAAAACCTTGGTATCACGGAGGTAAATGCCCGTGTAAAAATGAACAGACTGAAAAAAATTCTTAAAGAAAAGATGGAAAAATATGCCTGATTTTGATTTAGACAGCTTTAAAAGCACATGGCAAAAGCAACCCGTTGAGAATAAATATAACGACAGTGAGATCTTGAAGATGCTCAATAAAAAATCGCGCAACTACATGAAATATATTTTCTGGATCAGCGCGGCAGAATTTCTGTTTTTTACTTTGTTTGGATTTTATTACATCATTCAGGATAAAGATTCGAATTCATTTATGAGCTTACTGCAGAGATTAGGTGTGGAAGAAAATGAGGAATTGAGAAATCACCTTGAAAAGATTTATCTCGTCATCAAGATTACCACTCTGTTTGTAACTGGATATTTTGTTATTAAATTTTATCAGAATTATAAGAAAATAAAAATTCAGGAAGATCTGAAAGCATTTATCACAAGAATTATCAAATTTAAACAGACTGTCAACGCATTTATTTTAACGAATATCCTTTTATTTGTGTTATTTACAGGCGCTTTCACCGGATTTGTATTTTATGTCATCAATCATCAGCAAATAAAACTTGATCCTTCCGCTAAAAATGGTTTTATCATGGCAATTATCGTGAGTACTGTTTTGTGTGTGCTTCTGATTTGGCTTTACTACAGGCTGGTTTACGGAATCATCATGGGTAGACTTGATAAAAGTTTAAAACAGCTGAAAGACATTGATTCTCAGGCAAATTAATTTTATTTATAATTCAAACATAAAAAAAGCATTTCGTTCTGAAATGCTTTTTCGTTTTTATAATTCCTTTCTCAATCTTGCTACCGGAATATTGAGCTGTTCACGGTACTTAGCAATTGTTCTTCTTGCAATATTGTAGCCCTGTTCTTTCAACATCACCACCAAAGCATCATCTGTAAGCGGCTTTCGTTTGTTTTCTTTGCTGATGACTTCCTGAAGATGGTTTTTAATTTCCTTTGTGGAAACCTCCTCGCCATCATCATTCGTTAAAGAATCTGAGAATAAATCTTTAAGATAAAGAATTCCGTTTGGAGTATCGGCGTATTTGCTTTTTACAACCCTTGAAATTGTAGAAATATCAAAACCAGTAATATCGGCAATGTCCTTTAAAATCATTGGTCTTAAAGACTTTTCGTCACCTGTAAGGAAATATGCTTTCTGGAACTTTACAATTGCATTAATGGTCTGAAGCAAAGTATTCTGACGCTGATTAATAGCATCGATATACCATTTTGCAGCATCAAGTTTCTGTTTAATAAATAAAGCTGCCTGCTTGTGCTCAGAAGATTTTTTGTCATGAGAATATGTTGAAAGAATATCTTTATACTCTTCACTTACCCTTAACGTTGGTGCATTTTTACTGTTCAGCATCGGAATCACCTGTCCGTCTTTCACCTGTATCACAAAATCCGGAATAATCTCCTGATTGATTGTAATCGTCTGAGTATCGAAGTTTCCGCCAACTTTTGGAGACAGTTTTGAAATTTCTTCCAAAGCGGCCTTCAAATCTTCTTCTTCAATATCGTATTTCTGAATGATTTTGTTGTAATGCTTATTGGTAAGCGCATCAAACTGATTTCTCAGGATACCCGCAGCCAGTGAAACTGCTTTATCTGAACTTACTTTCTTTTCGATCTGCAAAAGAAGACATTCCTGAAGACTTCTAGCTCCCACTCCTGGCGGATCCAGCTTCTGGACGTAGTTTTCAAGCACATCTTCCACCTTTTCCTTTGTGGTATAAATTCCCTGAGAAAACGCCAGATCGTCAACAATAGCTTTTATTTCTCTTCTTAAATATCCGTCAGTATCCAAATTTCCGATGATATATTCAGCTATTTTAAGATCTTCTTCAGCGATATTGCTCAAATGAACCTGCTCGTTAAGATAATCATACAGCGACTGACCTTCTGTAAGCAGACTTTCGTTGTCAAAGTCTTCATCGTCCGCAGAATAGTTGCTTGATGCCGTCTTATAATTCGGCTCATCATCGTATAGATATTGTTCTACGTCAAAATCGGTTTCAATACTCTCATTGCCCTCATTTTCATAAACAGTTTCATCTGCCGGCGCATATTCGTCTTCCTGACCTTCTTCTTTTGCAATTTCGAGAGCGGGGTTTTCTTCGAGTTCACGCTCAAGTTCTTCTTCAAATTCCAGAGTGTGAAGCTGAATCAACTTCATCAACTGAATCTGTTGTGGTGCCAGTTTTTGACCAAGTCTAAGTTGTAAATGTTGTTTTAGCATATTATTATCTGGTGTATGTAAATGTTATTCTACGAATTTATAAAAAATTTTCGACAAAAAAGCATTTTAGCATGATTTTTGATATAAAGACACCATAATAAACTATTAGGAACTTTAAAAGCTTTAACGATACGTCGTTAGGGCTTTTTTATGTTTAAAAATTCAGAAAAATCTTCTTTCATTCTTCGATTTACATTTTGGAATGACTAAAATATTATCTGATGACTAGTCATTTTTTTATCTAAAAATAAAAACCGCCGAAAATCAATAATCTTCGGCGGTTTTCTATATAAATTTATTTGAATTTAAAACTCTGCATTTTTCGGAGTTCTCGGGAAAGGAATTACATCTCTGATGTTTGTCATTCCTGTCACGAAAAGTACCAGTCTTTCCAATCCCAAACCAAAACCTGCGTGCGGAACAGAACCGAATCTTCTGGTATCTAAATACCACCACAATTCGTGCTCGTCAACGTGCATTTCTGTCATTTTTGTTTTCAAAACATTCAATCTCGCTTCTCTTTCAGAACCGCCGATGATTTCACCGATTCCAGGGAAAAGTACATCCATTGCGGCAACAGTTTTATTGTCGTCGTTCAGTTTCATGTAGAACGCTTTGATTTCTTTTGGATAATCAAATAAAACTACAGGACATTCAAAATGCTTCTCCACCAGGAATCTTTCGTGCTCAGACTGCAAATCTGCGCCCCACTCCTCGATTGGATAAGCAAATTTTCCTTTTTTATTTTCTTTTGAGTTTAATAAAATCTCAATCGCTTCCGTGTAAGAAACTCTCTTGAAACGCTTGGCAATTACATTTTCCAGCTTTTCGATCAGTCCTTCTTTAGCTCTTTCTTTTTCAGGTTTTGATTTTTGTTCTTCTGCAAAACGTTTGTCTAAGAAATCCAAATCATCTTTACAGTTATCCAAAACGTACTGAATCACGTATTTAAGGAAATCTTCCGCCAAATCGATGTTGTCTTCCAAATTATTGAAAGCAACTTCAGGCTCAATCATCCAGAATTCAGCTAAGTGACGTGTGGTATTTGAATTTTCAGCACGGAAGGTCGGTCCGAAAGTGTAAATTCTCCCCAATCCCATTGCCGCAGTTTCTCCTTCAAGCTGTCCGGAAACCGTTAAATTAGTTTTCTTTCCGAAGAAATCCTGTGCGAAGTCGATATCACCCTGCTCGTCTCTCGGAATATTGTTTAAATCAAAATTCGTTACACCAAACATCTCGCCAGCTCCCTCTGCATCGGCTCCGGTTACAATTGGTGTGTTGATATAAAAGAATTGGTTTTTGTTGAAAAAAGAGTGAATCGCAAAACTCACTGCGTGACGTACTCTGAAAACCGCCCCAAACAAATTGGTTCTGAATCTGAGATGCGCCTGCTCTCTCAACACTTCCAAAGAGTGTTTTTTAGGCTGAAGAATCGTTTTGTCTCTTTCTTCAGTAAAGTTATCTCCTAAAACAATGATTTTTTTAGCGATAATTTCTACGGTTTGTCCTGCTCCCTGACTTTCTACGACCTCTCCTACCACTTTTAGAGAAGAAGCTGTACTGATTTTAGAAATAATTTCCTCGTCAAAATTTTCAAAATCAACAACGATTTGCAAATTATTAATCGTAGAACCATCATTTAGCGCGATAAAGCGATTAGAACGGAATGCTCTTACCCAACCGTAAACTGTAATGTCATGATGTAATACTTTTTTGTAGTCCTGAAGGACTTCTTTAATCGTCTGCTTTTTCATTTGTTGATGATAAAATTTCTGTCTAAAAAATTAATGTTGGCAAAGTTACAAAAAAACGGCGCAAATTAAAGTTTACGCCGTCTTTTTAAGAAAATATCAGTTATTTAAATTAAAATCAGACTCAGTTTAAAAATACCGATTTTTTCCGCTGCTTACCCTGACGGATTTTCCATGCGTGGAATGAACTTGGAACGTCGTACTGCCATTTTGGAAGAATTAAAATAATTAAGATAACATCCAGATGAGAAATCAGTCCGAGAATTACAGTTAAATCGAAAGCCCAGCCTGCTTTTTGAAAGCCTATCAGATAAGTGAAAGCCAGCAACAGACTCAGTCCCCACAATTTTGAAAGCCATGCATGCGTGCAGGTTTCTTTTCCAAATTTTATCCAGCTGACGATGTAGCAAAGTGCTTCCATAATTAAAATTAATACAACACTTTTCCACTCAGATTTGATTAAATCAGAATTGAGATAGTAAGCTGCAAAACCGATGGAGAGCCAGAATACCAAATCCACCTGACTGTCGAGTCTTCGTAATTTTTCAGATGAAACTCCTACTTTTCTGGCGATAATTCCGTCGAAAATATCTGTGAGTATTCCGATAAACATTAAGGTTAAGATTATAAATCGTGAATCTCCGCCACTGAAATATGCTAAACTAAAAATAATTGGTGCGAAAAGAAAGCGTGCGGCGATTAATAAATAAGGTATATTTTTCATTTTTTTATTTTTAAGAATCAAAATCCTATGTTAAAATTATTGTAAACCTGATTGTTATTGGTTAATCGTACCGTCAATCCAACAGTAAAACCTTTTATTGGCAATCTGCCCAACTGATACGGAACCGAATAACCCACACCCAAATCAAGGGCATTAAGCATTGAAATACCTCCCAAAACATAAGCATGATCGAGTGAACTTCCTGTTTTTATAAAAAATCCCGATTCAGAATTATGAGAGATGTGCAAATCTGGTAAGAAACGTATCTCATTATTATGATAAACAACGTTAAAACCAGAACCTAAGAAAACTCTGTTATCATTTTCCGGATTACTAACAAACCATTCCAACCCTGCTTTTATCTGATTTCGGTTGGCATAGGAGTAATCTGCATAATAAATTGGCTGCCATTTTTGAGCATTAAAAAAACTACAGAAAAGCAACAGGAAGCACAAGGTGATATTTTTCATGGTTTCTGCTTCTCAAAAGTTAAATCATAGTGAAGGGTTTTCCAATCGCTCATGACAACCGCAAATCCGTTGCAAAAAAAGTAATTGCTCTGAATCGTCAGATTATTATTCTCATCAACTCTTAATCTGGATTTTTGGACATTCCATCCACCGAAAACAAGTGGAATTCCATCAATCATCAATCTTTTCTCTTTTAAATACAAGTATCCGTCGTTTTTCAGTTTTACCCTCAGATTTTTATTGAATAATACCTCTTTATCTTTAGAAATAATAACGTTAAGTCTTTTGTTATTAACCATTTGAAGTTTAACTTTTATATGTTCTCCCACATATTTTTCTTTCCAGCTAAACATATTTGTATTCCGGTCAAAAACATCCGTGAGCGCTCTTACATAAAAACCACTTGTGGAAGAAGGCAGATTTTTATACGTACCATCAATGTTATCAACAACGTTTTTTCCGATCACAGTTTTCGCAGACTCAATATTTTTAAAATTCGCGCAGCTCACTGTCAGGAGCGATAAGCTTAAATAAAAAATTAGATTTTTCATGACTGTTCTTTTAAAATTATAATTCAAAGCTAGCCACAGAATAATCTCACCCGAATGCGAAAAAAAATTAAAATAAATTTCTACATTTGTGAAAATCGCAAAAACATGCATCAGGAAGTTTTATTGAAACAGATCAGAAAGAAAATCGGGGACAAATCTCTGAATGATGAAATTGCCAATATTCTCAACATCAGCTACGATGCTGCACACAGAAGAACTTCGCTCAAAGCAAAATTCAGTTTTGAAGAGGCTCTGGAGCTGGCAAAATATTATCAGATTTCATTGAATGAGTTTCTCAATTCCGATAATCAGCTGGTGGTGCAGAAAACGACTCCTGTCATTTCAACAGATGATTTGCAGTCGTTTTTCCAGAATAATCTGAGTGTATTTGATAAACTTCCGCTTTCAGATGAGATGAAAATTTATTATTCGGCGAAAGATATTCCGTTTTTCTATACGCTTTCAGATACATTGCTTTCACGGTTTAAAATTTACGTCTGGATGAATCTTTTGAATGCAAAACAGTTTTTTGTTCCGTTCTCAGAATTTTCGCCGCCCAATTTTAATTTAAATACAAAAGAACTTCGCAGAAAATATGAAGAGCAAAACGTCATCGAGATTTGGAACGACACCACGATTTCCAGCATTCTTCAACAAATTTCGTTTTACTTCGACACCAGACTTTTGCTTAAAAATGAAGCCGGAACTATCCTGAAAGAAGTAAAAGAAATCATTGAATACATCGAGCAAAAAACCGACACCAATCCGAAATATCAGATTTACGAAAATGAACTGATGCAACTTTCAAATGATATATTTTTCAATCATCCCAAAAATTCACTTCTGGCAATGCCTTTAAATACTTTCGGATATATTCTGATTAATGAGATAAAAACCTGTAGCGAAACGTACAATTATTTTGAGCATCAGATTAAAAATTCAAAATCACTGAGCACTTCGGGAAACCGCGACCGGAAAATATTTTTCAATAAAATGTATCAGCAGATTGATGATTTGGTTGAAAAACTAAAAATCTAAAATTTAATATTGTAATTAAGAATATTCTCATTTATCGGCACGATTTTGTGTAGATTTACACAATTATCAAACCTAAATTATATGAACATTACATTAGAACAGGCTCAGAAAGTCATTGAAGCCGCACTTCAGAAATCAAAAGAATTAGGAGTAAAAATGAACATTGCCATCGTTGACAGCGGCGCCAACCTCGTTGCTTTTGCAAAAATGGATGATGCGTGGCTGGGCTCCACCGACATCGCACAAAAGAAAGCCAAAACCGCAAGATTTTTCGACATGAACAGCGGCGAAATCGGGAAACTATCACAACCCGGACAGCCTTTGTACAACATCGAACATTCCAATAACGGACTGATTAGTTTTCCCGGCGGAGTTTTAATCAAAGACGCATCAGGAAAAATCATCGGAGCCATCGGTGTAAGCGGAAGCACAGTGGATGATGACCATGAGGTTGCAACAGCGGGAGCGGAAGCTGTTTCGTAGACAACCCCGACAGCAGAAAATAAAAAAGTTGGCCATAAAGCCAACTTTTTTTATGCAAAAACACTTACTTACAATCAAAATATTCTTTAACTTTGATAAAATTTAAGACAAATGACGACTTTAGAACAATCTATATATCAGGAAATTAAAGAAAAATTAAAGGATGCTCCGAAAAATATCCTGGAAAGAGTTCTTGGATATGTAGACGGTGTTTTGGAAATGGAAGATAAAGAAAATCTGCAGGATTTAAAAATGCAGGTACATGAAGATTATGCCAACTACAAAACGGGAAAATCGGCTTTGATAGATCTAGACCAAGCTGAAAAAGATATCGAAAATTCAATCTCAAAAAAATGAAGATTGAAGTAACGGAGCAATTTAGAGATAAAGTGAAAAGGCAAATGCAGTACATCGCCTTAGAAAAACCTCTAGCCGCAAAAAAGCTGAATCAGCTTATCTTCCGCAAAATAAAAGATATTTCAAATTACCCTAAAATCAACAGAAAATCTATCTTCTGTGAAGATGACAACATTCGGGATTTGATTGTGAAAGGATATTTGATTGTCTACGAGATCCTCTCTGATGAAGACAAAATTGTAGTTTTCGGTTTTTACAAATGGAAAGAAAAACTGTAATTACTCATCCTTCTTCGAAGGCACCAAAAACACATCAATCAATCCCTCAGGAATCTGCATTTTGATGAATCTCTCCTCACGGTTGACCTCAAGAATCCAGTCTTTAATTAAAGGAATTACTACCTCTTTCCCTTCAAGATTCGTTACGAAATAATTCTGCGCCGTCTGGTCGTTTACAGATCTAATTACACCACAATTGTTATCATGCTCATCAAAAATCTCATAACCGATAATTTCGTGATAATAAAACTGTTTTCCAGTCAGTTTCGGAAGACTTGACAAAGGAAGAAAAACATTTTTACCCAAAGACTGGTCAACTAAGGCTTCAGAAGAATTTTTAAAAGCTATATTCAGTGCATCAAGTTTACTGAACGAAGTTTTCTCAATAAAAAAAGGCACCAGCAAACCGTTGATTTCCACAAAAATAGAATCCAGTTTTTTGTACAGTTCAGGCTGATCTGTATCTAATTTAAGAATTACATTTCCGGCAAGCCCGTGTCTGCGTGTGATTTTTCCCAGTAAATAACAGTCTTCTTTTTTCATGTTGCAAAATAATAAAAATCCTGAATAATTTCTTCTTTTACCCCGACCCTAAAGGGAGGAAGAAATCCAGAGGAGTGGTTTGATAAAGTCTAAAATAAATTTGCACCCTTTAGGGCTGGGGAATCAAATTTATTTTTTAAACAACAAAGACACGAAAAAATCGTGCCTTTGTTTTGTATTTTTTAGAAAGATTAAGCCTGAGTCTCTTCAGTTCCTTCTGCTTCAGCAGTAGGCTCTTCAGTAGTTTCAGCAGCCTCTTCTACAGCAGGTGCGTTTGCAGCTTCTTCAGCAGCTTTAGCATCAGCCTCAAGTTGAGCAGCAGCAGCTACTCTGGCTTCGTTTACTTTAACTTCAGCTTCCAAAGCAGCTTTCTTAGCATCAGCTTTAGCAGTAGATAATCCTTCTACTTTACCTTGTACTTTAGCATCTTTCTCAGCTAACCAAGCTCCGAATCTCTTCTCAGCTTCAGCCTCATCAAAAGCACCTTTAGCAACACCACCTTGTAAGTGTTTTTTGTAAAGAGCACCTTTATAAGAAAGAATCGCTCTTGCCGTATCAGTTGGCTGAGCACCGTTGTTTAACCACTTTACAGCAGAATCAACGTTCAAATCGATAGTAGCAGGGTTAGTAATTGGGTTGTAAGTTCCGATCTTTTCGATGAATCTACCATCTCTTCTTGATCTTGAATCTGCAACTACGATGTGAAAAAAAGGTTTCCCTTTAGAACCGTGTCTTTGTAATCTGATTTTTACTGACATAATGTTTGAATTTTATGGGAACTCGTCCCGATTAAATATTTAAGTGTGCAAAGATAGAAAAAAAGTTTAATATTCAAGATTTAAAATTCAAAATATTAACGCATTAAATCTTGAATCTTAAATTTTAAATATTTAGGAGCCGGGAACCTGCTGTCCACTATATCTTTTGCTCTTCGTACCTCATCACAAAAGGATGCCGTTGCCATCAGGGCTAGGGTATTTCGTGTTAATCAAAATTTTTTCATTTCGACAAAAAACCATCTCAATTTCAGAAGAATCACTTTTCAAATTGTGAAAGTTCACATCTCACATATTGTTACATTGTTATACTGCTACATTGATAAATTGTTACATTGCCTAATCAACCTTTCCCATATAAAAAAGCCCCAGACATTTCTGGTTTTCCTCAATTGCGAGAGAATCCTTCAGATGATCTACAATTTTAGGAGAACTCCAGTAGCAGCCTACTCCATTTGCTGTACAGGTCAGATACATATTCTGAACCGCCATAGAAACCGCCGCAATCTCTTCCCATTCAGGAACCATTCCACTGAAATTCACAACAATGGAAACAACTGCATCTGCTTTATTGATTTTAAAACCGATATCCTGATATTTTTTCTCCAAAAAAGTCTGCGGAGCCTGTGTTGCTTTATAAATTTCCTGCATTTCGACCGCCAGTCTTGCTTTCTCTTCGCCTTTGAAGATTTTAAAACGCCATGGTTTTGTCCGTTTGTGATTGGGAGCCAACGTCGCTGAGTATAGAATTTCGTCGATAATTTTCTGAGAGATTTCTGTTTCAGCATAATCTTTAGGAAAAATACTTCTTCTCTGCTCTATGATTTCTTTTAAAACTTCTGCTTTATTCATGTAGACAAATTTAGGGAAAAAGCGGGAAGATGGAGGCTGGAGGATGGAAGTTTTTCGGGATGCGGGATGCGGGATGCGGGATGCGGGATGCGGGATGCGGGATGCGTAGCAAAATTAAATGATGCTGCTTTTTCCGCAAAATTTTATCAATAACTTTTCATGAATTTTCTTTCAAATGCCACGAATGCACGAATATCAAATTTTACTGGTGAAAAATTCGTGCCTTCGTGGCATTCTACCTAGCTCTTTTAACTTTTCAGCTGGCTCCTTTTACTTGTATCTTGTTTCTTCCATCCTGCTCTTTTTCCTTGTCTCTTTTAGATCACTTCTTCAATTTTCTGATGAATTTTATTCAAGGTAAATTCTTCGCCGGCTTTCATGCCCATGATTTTCTTGGCCATCGGGCTTTCGGGGGAAATGGCGTAGAAACGGTCGCCTTCAAAGAAAAATTCGCCAAGAGAAACGGAAATGTAGAAACGCGCTTTATTGGTGATGACAAGAGAACCTATTTTTGCGCGATCAGACACAGAATTCAAAACCATTTTCATCTGCTGCTGCATATTTTTAAGATTCGCCATCTGCTTGTCTAAATGGTAAATTTCTTCCTGCATTTCTTCCCGAATAGAATCATATTTTGAAGTCTTTTTGATTTCCCGACTGGCTTCCAGCGTAAAATTCAGATAAAATTCCAAAGTTTTTACTTTCCCCGAAATCATGTCCCGCACAAAAATCCTCAACTCGTTTTTATTGTAAACCGCCTTCTGCATACATCTTAATCTTTACCTAAAGATAATATTTTTTTTAATTATCAAAATCAAAAAAACCGCCACTGTGAAGAAACGGTTTTAAAATTTTTATTTTGGCTTGTTCTGTTCATAATCAAAGGCATCAATCTTTCTCTCATCTGCTTCCTTTCTTTTCTGAAGTTGCTGAACATTCCTGTCAATGTCGCTTTGGTTACCTTGCAGGTAATTTTTATCCTGATAATCTGCGTTTGATTCTTTTCCTTGTTTCACCGTACATGATGCAGACAAAAAACTGACGCAGACAGCAACAAACAATAAGTATTCTTTTTTCATTAATTATTTTTTTCAAAAGTATATTTTATTTTATTTCTGTTTAAAAGTTTAACTAAAGATTATAAATTTAGACTATCTCATTAATGGTTTTTAACAAAAAAAACTGCTTCCAAAATCTGAAAACAGTTTCTCACAATATTTTGCCTTACTTATTTTTCAGCCAAAGCTTTCAGTTTTTTAAAACCCTCGTCGTAAGATTTTCCCATCTGATAATCCATCATCGGTCGCATAATTTTCATCCATGTTTCCTGTTTGGTATCCATACTCCATGTTACTTTTGTAGTGTTCCCTTCAGCAGCCAAAACGAGATCAGACAAAGCCTGTCCTTCAAAAGGTCTTTTAAAAATCATTTCTGTACGCTGTCTTTCGTTGGCAATATTTTCCCTGATTTCCTGACAGCCGGCTCCTGCATCATCATTTTTGCTGTCCCAGCAGTATTTATCTCCCACTTCTCCGGAAGTTCCAGTGTAGGTAACCGTCATGTTTTTGTCTAAATCCATCCACGGATTCCATTCGTTGAAAGACTTCATTGAGCTGATGTGCTGCCATACTTTTTCTTTCGGAGCATTGATGACCACTGATTTTTCGTAATGATAATTATCTCCGAAAGCCAGCATTGCAATTACAGAATACACCACCAACAGAAGGATTAATCCTCCGATAATTTTAAAGAATGTTTTCATAGTTTTTATTTTTTTAAGTATAAATCAAAAATATATCTTTTCAAACAAATTTATCTTTTCCTATGACAAGTTATTTGATGAATGAGCATTTTTGTCACACATTTTCGCCGGGCATCGTTTTTGAGAATTAAATTCTAATTAAATTTACCCTTAAAAATAATTCAATGTCAATTTTAACAGAAAAATTCAACACACCATATCATTCCGCACCGTTTGACCAGATTAAAAATGAAGATTATCTTCCTGCTTTTAAAGATTTAATTGAAAAATCTGAAGCCGAAATCGACGCAATCGTCAACAATTCAGACGAACCCACTTTTGAAAATACCATCGAAGCTTTGGCTTTTTCTGGTGAACAACTGGACAGAGTTTCTAATATCTTTTTTAATTTAAATTCTGCCGAAACCAGCGATGAATTACAGCAGATTGCTCAGGAAGTTTCGCCAATTTTAACAGAGTATTCTTCAAAAATCTCTCAAAATGAAGCTTTATTTAATAGAATTAAAAAAGTTTACGACCAGAAAGAAAAGTACAATCTGAACGAAGAGCAGCAAATGCTTTTGGATGAAACGTACAAAGGTTTTGTGCGAAGCGGCGCACTTTTAAATGAAGAAGACAAAGAAAAATTAAAGAAAATCAGCATGGATTTATCTTTAAAATCGCTTCAGTTTGGGCAGAATGTGTTGGCTTCAACCAATAATTATTTTAAACACATCACCAACAAAGAAGATTTAGCCGGAATTCCCGAAGCGATTATCGAGCAGTATGCAGAAGAAGCCAAGGAAAAAAATCTCGAAGGTTGGGTGGTCACTTTGCAGTATCCAAGCTATATTCCGCTTATGACTTATGCTGAAAACCGTGAATTAAGAAAGGAAATCGCATTAGCAAACGGCAAAAAATCTTTTGACGGTGGCGAGTTTGACAATCAGAATTTAATAAGAGAGTTGCTGAATTTAAAACAGCAGAAAGCTGAACTTTTAGGTTATTCAAATTATGCAGATTACGTTCTGGAAGAAAGAATGGCAAAATCTCCAACGAAAGTAATCGACTTTCTGAATGAACTTCTGGTAAAAGCAAAACCGTACGCAGAAAAAGAAATCGAAGAATTAAAATCTCTGGCAAAAGCTGACGGAATCGACGAAATGCAGGGTTACGACCACGCTTTTTATGCCGAAAAACTCCGCAAAGCAAAATATGATTTAAACGATGAAGAACTGAAACCTTATTTCCCATTAGAGCAGGTTCAGGAAGCAGTTTTCGGATTATCAAAACAGCTTTTCGGGCTGACTTTTGTGGAGAGAAATGATGTTCCGAAATACCATGAAGATGTGAAGGTGTATGAGGTTTTTGAAGATGGAAGACTGAAGATGGAAGATGGAAGTGACAATCCTGAAAATACTTTTAAAGCTTTGTTGTACGTTGACTATTTTCCGAGAAAAGGCAAAAGAGCCGGAGCTTGGATGACGAGCTATAAAAATCAGTATCAGAAAGACGGTGAGAATTCCCGTCCGCATATTTCGATTGTGTGTAATTTCAGTAAGCCAACGAAAGATACACCAAGTTTATTAACTTTTCAGGAAGTGACGACATTGTTCCACGAGTTTGGTCATGCTTTGCACGGAATGATGGCGAATACGCAATATCCGAACCTTTCAGGAACTATTGTGAAATGGGATTTTGTGGAATTACCTTCTCAGTTTCTGGAAAATTTCTGCTACGAACCTGAATTTTTGAAAACGTTTGCCAAACATTACAAAACCGGCGAAGTTCTTCCTGATGAAAAGATTGGAAAAATCGAGCAGTCAAAGAATTTTATGGAAGGTTACCAAACGATGAGACAGCTTGGTTTCGGGATTTTGGATATGAATTACCATACGAAAGTTGCAGAGTTGGAGAATTTGAGCGTGAAGGAGTTTGAGGATTCATACACCAAAGCAACTCAACTGTATCCTGTAAATCCTGAAACAGCAATGAGTCCGAGCTTTTCACATATTTTCCAAGGCGGATATTCTGCTGGATATTATTCTTACAAATGGGCGGAAGTTTTGGATGCCGATGCCTTCCAGTATTTCAAAGAAACCGGAATTTTCAATCCTGATACGGCAGCGAAATTTAAGATTTTACTTTCTTCAGGTGGAACCAAAGACCCGATGGAATTGTACAAAAATTTCCGAGGAAGTGAGCCTAAAGTGGAGAGTTTGTTGAAGAGGGCGTTTGGGTAGGATTTTTTCTAATTATAAATTAAACTCCAAAAGGTTAAGGCTTTTTGGAGTTTTTTTTTCAAAAAAAATCTTTGGTTTTATGAATTCGTAATTAGAAAAATAAATTTTTATATTTTTGTCTCTTAAACACAAACCGCAAATTTGTTTATTACCTTAAAAAATCATAATGACAAAAAAAATATTATTCACGGCTTGTTTATTTTTAAGCTTACTTAATTTCTCACAAACAAAAATCTCTACTAAAAAAACAGACAAACATTTATTAATTGAAGGCACAAGTGTGCACTTATTACCTCCCAACGGTTACGAAAAAGCGGCCAACTTTATTGGATTTCAAAACTCTTATATTGATGGTAGCATAATCGTCAATGAACTACCAGCTCCTTACAAAGAACTGAGAGATGGTTTTTCAAAAGAAAACATGTCTAAAAAAGGTATGGAATTTGTCGACAAACAAGAATATTTTATTAATAATAAACCAGCACTGTTAATTGATGCAAAACAATATTCCACACAACACAACTACTATTTTTCAAAAATAATTTTAATTTATAAACTCGACGAAAATAAAACTCTTTTAATCAATGCTAATGTTCCGGAAAATCAAGCAGAAAATTTAATGAATCTAAAATCTTCGGTACTAACTTTAATATATGATGAATCAATTAAAGTTAGTCCATTTTCTTCTTTAGATTTTGATATTGATTATAGCAAATCTGCATACAAACTCACGAAATCAATAAGTGGAACTTTAACTTTTGAAGGACCAGAAAAAGAAGTTTTTATTGTTGCCAAATCTATTAGACAATTCAATCCTGCGGATAAAAAAGGATCATCAATTAATGCATTAAAAGCAATATCACAGTTAGATTACATAAGCTTAATCAGTTCAAAAGATATTAACCAAGATGGTATGTCTGGTTATCAAATTTCTGCAAATGTTCTTATTAAAAACAATAAGAAACCGATGAAAGCAATTCAGGCAATCTTATTTTCTGATAATTGCTATTACACATTTTTAACTGTTGTAAAGCCGCAAGAGAAAAATCTAATTAATGATTTTGAAAAGATTTTAAGCACTTTCAAAAGGAAATAAATGCAAGCGATTTTCCTTCTACCTAACCAAAAAACCCAAAGGTTACTTTTCAGAAAACTTCAACTTTCCGATTTCGAAATCTGGCTGGAACTATTCAAAGACGGGCACACCGCAAAAATGCTCGGAATGGATTATTTTAAAACGCCAGAAGAACGCTGCGAAAAATGGTTTGAATGGACTTTCCACCGCTATGAAAACAATCTTGGCGGACAAAATGTTTTGATTTCAAAGGAAACTGATCAGCTAATCGGACAATCTGGATTATTGGTTCGTGAAGTCGAGAATGAGTTTGAACTGGAGATCGCCTACTCTATTCTTCCGCAATTCCGTGGACAGGGTTTTGGAATTGAAGCAGCAAAAAAATGCAGAGATTTTGCTTTTGAAAATGATTTTCACAACCGCTTAATTTCAATTATTCATCCTGAAAATAATGATTCAAAAAACGTAGCTTTGAATAACGGCATGACTTTCAAAAAACAGATTGATTATTCCGGAAATACGATGGATTTGTTTGAAATCAAAAAGACCGCTTGGAAAAAATCAGATTAATTTGTGCATTCTAAAATCAATTCAGAAATTTGTAGGATGAGCAACATCACCGAGAGATTAGAAAAAGTAATTAAACTTCAGGCAAAAAGATGGGAAAATGAAGATCATTGGGATGACATCAATGACTTGCTGATTACAGAACTGCAGGACATTCTAAAAACCGACCCTCAAAATACTTCCGCCTACATTAATCTTGGAGCCGTTTTGTGCGATTCCGGTGAATACAAAGGCGCGCTGGCTGCTCTTAAAATTGCTCAGCAACTGGGTTCAGAAGACAAAAATCTCTACACCAATCTTGCCATCGTTATGGTCGATATGGGAAAAGATCCCGAAGAGTATCACGAATATTTGGAAATTGCTGAAGAAATGCAGGAAGATCCGCTTACTTTTAAGGCTTATTTTGATCCGCATGCCTATTAATAGGTTGACATAAATTTAAATCCAACTTTAAAAATGAAACGTAAATATTTTGCATTTAGAATTGGTATAATTTTCACCACCATGTCTCTTTTATTGACACTGACATTCGTAGTTCCCATATTTTCTGTACTTCACGCAACTCCAGTAGAAATTCTTGCTTGCGGATTAGTAGATAATAATCCTTACAGCAATGTGGGGAAACTTGCAATTTTTATTTTAGCAACTATTTTATTGCTGTTTTTATTCGTAATATTTAAGGTAATAAAAAATGAAGCAAAAAGACATTCAGATAAAAGTGGTTTTGAGATTCTAGTCATGATGTTAATTTTTTATTTTATAGTTCATCCTTTGGGATTCTATTTATATTGGGGAGCATTTTTAAATTTTGAAAATGATGGTCAATTGATTTTCTCAGTAGTTGACAGCTTCCCATACTCCAGTCTTTCATTTATGGTATTTGGATTATTTATTGATAAAGTCTGGGAAAAAAATCTTGCACAATAATATCTATTCCTTTGATGGATGTCGGCTTATAATCATAACAGTAAATTCAGCATTCACATTATCAATGACACCGTTAAAATTAAATTGCTATTAATTAAGGTCAATCACAATTCCCTTTTAGTTTAAACTTTACAAAATATTAAATATTTTAATTTAAAGTAGCACTAAAATCACTTCACTCTTCAAAAACTTGGTTCTTTTTACTTTTTACTTGTCTCTTTTCTTTAAATTTGCCCATCAAAAAAAGCTAAAGCCGAAAGCATTTAGCAAAAAGCAACAAATATGACTTCACAGGAAATAAGACAACAGTTTTTAGACTTTTTTCAATCTAAACAACACCTCATCGTTCCTTCGGCGCCTATCGTGCTGAAAGACGATCCGACTTTGATGTTTTCCAACTCTGGAATGACGCAGTTTAAAGATTATTTTTTAGGATATAAAGAGCCTAAAGCCTCAAGAATTGCCGATACACAGAAATGTTTAAGAGTTTCCGGAAAGCACAATGATCTGGATGATGTGGGTCGTGATACCTATCACCACACGATGTTTGAGATGTTGGGAAACTGGTCTTTTGGCGACTATTTCAAAAAAGAAGCCATCTCTTGGGCTTGGGAATTGCTGACAGAAGTCTACGGAATTCCGAAGGAAAATCTTTACGTGACCATTTTTGAAGGCGACGAAAAAGAAAATCTGGATAGAGATACTGAAGCTTATGATCTGTGGAAGCAGTTCGTTTCTGAAGACAGAATTATCAACGGAAACAAAAAAGATAATTTCTGGGAAATGGGTGCCAGCGGACCTTGCGGGCCTTGCTCAGAAATTCACGTTGACCTGAGAAGTGCAGAAGAAAAAGCTAAAATTTCAGGACTGGAATTGGTGAACAACGACCATCCACAGGTGGTTGAAATCTGGAATCTCGTTTTCATGCAGTTCAACAGAAAAGCAGACGGTTCTCTGGAAAATCTTCCTGCAAAACACATCGATACCGGAATGGGCTTCGAGCGTCTTTGCATGGCTTTACAGCAGAAAGAATCCAACTACGATACTGATGTTTTCACACCTTTGATTGCTAAAGTTGAAGAACTTTCAGGGAAAAAATATACCGGAATTTTAACGGACGAAAAAGACATCGCCATTCGCGTTGTTGTTGACCACATCAGAGCGGTTTCGTTTGCGATTGCTGACGGACAGCTGCCTTCCAACGGAGGTGCCGGTTATGTGATCAGAAGAATTTTAAGAAGAGGTATTTCTTACGCTTACCGATTTTTAGACAGAAAAGAACCTTTTCTATTTGAACTGGTGGCTGTTCTACAAAACCAAATGGGAAAATTCTTCCCAGAACTGGAAAAACAAGGAAAACTGGTTACTGAAGTGATTAAAAGTGAAGAAGAATCTTTCTTGAAAACCATTGAAACCGGATTATTAAGAGTTGATAAATTAATTCAGCAGACGATTTCTGAAGGCAAAAAAGTATTGCCGACTGAAGAAGTTTTCGAACTGTACGACACGTACGGTTTCCCTGATGATTTAACGAGAATTATTGCAGAAGAAAAAGGTTTGACCATTGACGAAGCTGGTTTTGAAGCTGAAATGGCAAAGCAAAAACAGCGTTCTAAAAAAGACTCAGCTTCCAAAGTATACGACTGGGTTGTTTTGGAAGAAAAGCCTGAAAACTTCGTAGGTTACGATCAGATTGAATCTGAAACTTACATCACAAGATACAGAAAAGTAGAAAATAAAGACGGCGAATTTTATCAGGTCGTATTGAGCGAATCGCCTTTCTATCCAGAAGGTGGTGGACAAATCGGTGATAAAGGTGTTCTTGAAAATGCCGTTGAAAGCTTTGAAGTTCTGGAAACCAAAAAAGAAAACGGATTGATTATTTCGCTCATCAACGGACTTCCGAAAGATGCCGGAGCAGTTTTCTACGCAAAGGTGAATGCGACCGACAGAAAAAATTCTCAGGCAAATCACTCGGTAACGCATTTACTGCACGAGGCTTTGAGAGAAGTTTTGGGAACTCACGTTGAGCAGAAAGGTTCATTCGTTGGCCCGGATTATCTCCGTTTCGACTTCTCGCATTTCAGTAAAATGACGGAGGAAGAACTGGCTTTAATTGAGGAGAAAGTCAATTCGAAAATCAAAGAGAATATTGCTTTGCAGGAATTCAGAAACATCCCGATTCAGGAGGCGATTGACAAAGGTGCGATGGCATTATTTGGTGAAAAATACGGCGACAGCGTGAGAATGATCCAGTTTGGAACTTCAAAAGAACTGTGCGGAGGAACTCACGTAAAACATACCAGCGAAATCGGTCATTTTAAAATCAATTCTGAAGCTTCTGCAGCTGCGGGAATCAGAAGAATTGAAGCGATTTCCGGAGATAAATCTGAAGCATATTTCAAGAGTCTGGAAAAGCAGGTAATTGAATTATCTCAATTGCTGAAATCCAAAGACATCGTAAAATCAATTGAAAAACTGATGGACGAAAACGCTTCACTAAAATCTGAAGTGGAATCTCTGAAAAAAGAAAAAGCAAAAGGAGAAATCGGCGACTGGAAAACGGCTTACGAACAAAAAGGCGACAAGCTTCTATTGGTTAAGAAAACCTCTCTGGATGCAGGTTTTGTAAAAGACATCGTGTTCCAGTTGAAGAAAGAAATCCCGACTTCTATAACGATTGTCTTATCCGATGCAGACGGCAAACCGATGATTACTGTTGGCGTTTCCGACGATCTGGCAGGAATCTATCAGGCAGGAGCGCTGATTAAAGATTTAGCCAAAGAAATCCAAGGTGGCGGCGGCGGAAATCCTGGCTTCGCAACTGCAGGCGGAAAAAATCTTGATGGCTTGGAAAATGCGTATCAGAAGGCTTTGAATCTTTAATGATTTAAGATGTTACTAAAAAAAATCATCATTATTTTTACGGCTCTCCTTTTTGTTGGAATATCGGCGCAGAAAATTTCGTACACTGTCCCGGAATTATTCAAAAATGAGATCAGTGAAAAAAATTATAAAACGATTGCCGATTTATCAATAAAGGAAATTTCAAAACGTGAAAAAGTATTTTCTCTTGATGATGGAGTAATAAAAACAGAATCAGGTTTTCAGGCTGGTTTGGATAACCTGCTTTATAAATCTAAAAATCAGAATGATGACAAAGTTTTAGCTGCGATTGTAAAGGAACATTTTGATGGACTTTTTGATTCTATGGACTTTTCCAAATCAATGGATTTAAAAGACTTCAATAAAGTAAAAGAACATTTAAGTCTACGCATTTATCCGGAAGAATATTTTGATCAGTATTTCAAACCGGAGAATGTAGTATTCAAAAAAGATTTAGAAGGAACTATCACAATTTTAATGCTTGATCTGCCTACAGCTTTTACAAATGTTATGCGTAAAGAAATGTTTGATTTCTGGAAAAAAGACGAAAAGGATCTCTTTGCATTAGCTCAGCAAAATATAAATAAACAGACTGTGACTAAGCTCACTCAAGAGATTGATTTAGGAGGTTCTAAAATTGAAATAAGCTTTATTGAAAATGAAACTTATGCTGGCAGCTATGCTTTAGACCTAATCAATAATTCGACAGACTTTGTTGGTGATTTGGGATCTGTTGTTGCTTTTCCAAACAAAGGTCTCATTAACATCTGTAAAATCACTACAGAAAAGCCTGTAGACTTTGTTAAGTTTATACAGGGTATGAAAAGTCTGGTAGAGAAGTTTCACGATAATCATCCTTATCCTATATCAACAGATTTCTTTTGGTATTACAATAACAAATTCACTAAAATAATGGTGATTGAAAAACCAAATGGAAATATTGATGTTGTATCACCGGATGAACTTACCAAACTTTTAGTGAAACTTAAATAGATAGAAAAAATGAAGTAAAATCGGTTTTAGATTCAAAATTCATCATCAGATAGAATACTTTTAAAAAATAAAAAAACAGGCTCAAACTGGTTTTATGTTTGAGCCTGTTTTTTTTTATTAATTTATCGACTAAGTTTGAAATTCAGTGGAGTTTTTCTACTTACTTATTCTTGATCTCAACTACATACTTGTATTTTTCCATTTTGCTGACGATGGTTGCCATCTGAGCTTCAATGCTTTTTATTTTGCTGTTGCTTTTGGCGAGGTCGCGGTTGGCAGCTTCGGTTTCTTTGAGCAGTTTTGCGGTTTTCTTTGCATCTGCCGAAGTGGTTTTTGGGTCTGATGAAGTAAACTTATCTGTTTTCCTGTCAGATTTTTTATTCAGCGAATTAACCTGAGCTTCCAATTTTACATTGTTCTGTCTTTCCTTTGCAAGATCCATACTTTTATCGAGGAGCTGAGAATAGATTTTAAAAATTTCCTGTTTCTGTTTAATTTCCTCAATGGTTTGCGCTTTCATCTGCGTCCCGAAAATACCAATACCTGCAAAAAATAAAATGGTGAATACTTTTTTGATCATTTTGTTATGTTTAAAAAATTTTGGCAAAGGTAAGGAAGATTTCGGAAGTGGAATTTTTTTGAAATGGAAAAACAAGTTTTGTCATTAAAATAAGAATTTACCTAATAAGAAAAATAGCAGTTTCGTTGTGAGGGTTTTATTTGCTTTTCTTTAGAAAATATTACTGGAGAATTGGCGGTGGCGGTGGTGGTGGAAACAGTTCTTTTGCACTTTCAAATTCCAGCTTCTTATTTGTTTCAGTTAGTTTCAGCTTCATTTTTGTATTATAAATCCAAGCAGAAAGTGAATCCAGCTCTTTTGGAATATGATAACTGTGAACAAAAACCTTTTTTTTAAGGTCATCTTTTTTAATTATTATTTGAAACATACTGCCATCGACGTAATCTTCAGAATATTTAGACTTGATTTTCTTAAAATCTGTTTTACGAAGCAAACCACTTAACTCTTCCTTTTGCTGCTGGGTCAGTAATCAAAAATAATTTCTGTCAGCTTTAGGAAAACTAATATATCCATTGCGTCCGCTATTCCAGTGCTCTTTTAAAAATATGGTGTCGCTTTGCGTAAACTTTATTGAAAAGAAAGTTGAAAAAGTTCCATAAAAAGAATATTCTAAAGAATCAAAATCCTTTTCTTTTTCACTGCAGGCAAAGAAAGCAGTTAATATCACTACGATAAATATTCTATATCTCATTTTAATATCTTTTTTTCGCCAATTATGAAATGTAAGCGCTTTTATCGACTAAAATATATGTAGACTATCAGTTTTCGTACGTTAAAAAGTTAAATGTTAAAAAATAAAAAGCGAATTAAAGACATTCCGCCTATTATAGCAAATTCGTTGTGAGTTGGGTATAACTTATATATTAAAGTTTTTCAATGTCACTACTTGTTAAACCTGTCGATTTAGAGATAATTTCAATATCAACTCCTAATTTTTTTAAATTTCTTGCAACTTCAATTTTTCCTTCGTCAAAAGCCGTATCAATGACACCTTTCAAATCTCGATACGCTTTTAAGCTACTTTCATATTTTTCCAAATCTATCTGTCCGAAGTTTGCGAGTTCAGCTTTCTCAAACGCTTGCGTAAAAACTTCATCTTTGAAAATAGTTGGAATACTTTGAAAATCTTCCAGGTTTTTGATGAAATAGAGCCATTTGTCTAAGCGAGAGCTTAAGTGCTCCTCATTTTTAGAAAAATTTGGCATTTCCAAATAGATAAAAGTAAGTTTGTCATAAAAGATTTTATTGTTTTGATTTTTTAGCTTTATAGTGTGTACAACTTCGCTTCTTTCTGGTTCACTTTCGTAATCGTCAAACGTAAAGTCTAAAATACCAACACAATAAACCGCTTTTAGATTATAGTTCCATTCGCCTCTTTCGGCCTGTTCACGAATTGGAAAAGTGGAGTAATAAACAGTTCTTTCCTTGAAATAATTTTGTTTAGCTTTTTGAAGTTCTACGATAAATTTTTCGCCATTTTCGTTTTCACAATAGATATCGTATATAGCTTTTCTATCAGTTTCGGTTTGCCCTAGCTGTTCAGTATTTTTAAAATTTAAATCAACAATTTTGTTCGTTTGTGGCAAAAGAGCGTTTAAAAAGTCAATAAGCAAAGGCTTACTGGCTTCTTCACCAAATATTTTCTTAAATCCGAAGTCTGTAAATGGATTTATATATTTCGCTTTCATAGCATTATATTTAAATTTCTTTTACAAATTTAAACATTTCCTGCCTATTTTTAGACTGCCGTTTTCGAACTGTATTTCTGGTTTTGGGATTGTGAAATAATTCGAAAATAAACTGCAACTATTTTTATTTTGTACGCAGTTTTTAGACTTTCATTATCTGTAAATTTCCTCGTTTGCTCGCATTGTTTTACTTCCCGAAGAAAACAGTTACTCTTCTTAATGCAACATTATTAATACTCGCTCTCACTTTTATGAATTCAACTGTAACTATAAATTTACAATTTTATTTCAATACAAGATGATTTTTATAGACATAAAAATTACAAACTTGAAAATCCTTAAAAACCTTAACTAAAAAAAAAATTATCATTAAAAAGGGAATTGAACTTTGTCAAATTTAACCATATCCAATTGAAAAACAATCACTTTCTTATTTAACAAAACATTATATTTCCCCACCCCATTTTATTTCACACTAATCAATAGTTTTGCTGCATCAATACTATTTCAATGAATAAACTTTTATCCGCTCTCTTTTTGTTTTTCAGCATCTTTTATTTCAGTCAGAATCAGCTGAAGGTGATGAACAAAACTAATAAACAACCCATCGCTAATGCTGCAGTTTACTGTGATGATGCTTTGCTGGGGAAAACAGATATCCACGGAGTTTTGTCCTTGAAAACCAAGTGCAAAAAAGTAGAAATTATTGCCAATAATTTTGATGATGCAACGGCTGATGTGAAGAAAAATACGGAAGTTTTTCTAAATCCGCTTTCTGAAAAGATGCAGAATATCGATAAGATCGTGATTTCCAGCAAAAGTGATGACCGAGCTTTGAAAATTCTTGATGAATTCAACAAAAGAGAAAAAGAAAACTCTCCAAAGTCTCTGGATTCCTATGATTTTAAATCTTATACCAAATATTCTATCGATGTAGACAAAGATTCGATCGACATTTACAAAAACTTTCTTTCTGTGAGAAAAGATTCCCTTTCAAAAGTGGATAAGAAAGATTTGAAAATGAAGCCTAAAGAAATCAAAGACTCGCTGATTGGCGAAGAGTTTATCGAAGCTTCACAGGAATCGCAGATGTTTCTCTGGGAAAAAGCGACGGAGTACAAATATTCTCAAAAGTTTGGTGAAAAAACCAATATCCTCGACAACAGAATGTCGGGTTTTAAAAATCCGATCTATGAAGCTCTGGCAATCAATATTTCAAATTTAAACCGGACGCCGAGACAGCTGAAACCTGAAAACAGACAGCTTTTCTACTTTTTTCTTTCAGACACGATTCAGATTGACGGGAGAGATACTTATGTGATTAAATTCAAGGAAATTACAGACAAGAAAAAACAGAATCCGAGGAAATTCAATGGAAATATTTTTATTGACAAGCAGACGTATGCACTTAAAAAATTTGAAAGCGTCAACAAAAAATCAAACGCCGGAAACATCGTCTCCGTCTGGAAACCCATCAACGGAAAATGGTTTCTCGACTATGAAGATATCAGGCTTAAAATGGGCGACCAGTCTTTTGACACATCCAAAAAAGACAGCATCAAAGCGGGCGAAAAAGCAAAATACAACTCAAAAACTTTTGGAAATTACCTGTACGTGAAAAACCGATTCTTCGATTTTGAACTGAACAAAGAGCAGAAAGCCAATGAGTTTAACGGCTACTCTCTCGAATTGCAGAATTCAGACGGCAACCTTCTCGACAAATACCGTACAGACAGCCTTACCACAAGGGAAAGTTCGACTTACGCCACTTTGGATAAGTTTGTGGAAAAGCATGATTTTGAAAAGAAACTCAGCTTCCTGACCCAGCTGATGCGTGGAAATCTACGTTATAAAATAATCGATTTTGATCTGACCAAATTTTTCAGCTACGACAAATATCAGGGATTACGATTGGGAGCTGGTGTAAAACTGAACGAAAAATTCAGCAAAACCATTTCTCCTGACGGCTATTTTGGTTACGGATTTAAGGATCACAGATGGAAATACGGTTTGGGAGTTGATGTAAAACTTTCGCAGAAAAGAACTTCGGTTTTCAGAGTTGATTATATGGATGATGTCTTTGCAGCAGGGCGTTTCAGCAATAATATGTGGGATATGATGATGAATCTGGCAGACAATAATCTCGATCTACATAACGCCAATTTTTACAGAAATCAGAAATGGGGAGCGTACTATTCCTATGACCTCTCGAATTCTTTAAGCATGAAAATCGCCTTGAATAAAGAGAAACAGAATGCCCTTTTCGGATACCAGTATCAGAATCTCGGGAACAGTTTTGACAATACCAGCGCCACGCTTTCCCTGAGATATTCGCCAAACGACAAGAACATCATGACCCCAAGCGGAAAATTCACCTTCGAAAAAGGTTTCCCACAGGTCTATATGAATTTTGAAAAAGGCTTCAACGTCTTAGGCGGCGATCTTGATTACCATAGGCTGGATGCGATGTTTGTGCATCAGTTCAGAACAAAACTCGGCTACACCAACATCAAACTTTTTGGCGGAATTTCTTCAGGAACAGCGCCAATATGGAAGAATTTTGAAATTGCAGGTCACAGAGACGCCAATCCGAATGAATGGTACTCCAACATCAACACACCTTCCAATTTAGGTTTTACTACGATGCCTGCCGGAACTTTCTTTGCCGATAAATTTGCAGGGTTTAAAATTACCCAGTATTTGCCTTTCAGATTCCAGACCATCGGAACGAGATACTCCAACATCGAACTTGAATATCAGTCGGCCATCGGAGCTTTCAAAAATCCACAGGATCATCAGTTTAATTTTCAGGTTCTCGACCACAACTATCAGGAAGTTGGCGTACTGTGGAATCGCTTCCTGGGAAGAAGTTTCGGGCTTGGATTTTCTTACAGACTCGGGCATTATCAGACATCAGAGTTTAAAGAAAATTTCGGAATTAAGTTGAAGTTTAATTTCTTGAATTAGGATCCTCTCCCCAGCCCTCTCCGAAGGAAAGGGAGTTGGAGTGAGCTATTTTTACTGTATTTTTTTACAAGGCAGAAATCATTGGGTTTCTGCTTTGCTATTTTTTTTCAAATATTTTATCACAGATTTTAAAACCATTTTTCTTTTCCCCAACCCTAAAGGGAGGAAAAATGTTTTTAAAATCTAATCAAAATTATCCCTCTTTTAGACTGAAAAACATAGATAATGAGGTTTACCTACGCTCTGATTGTAGCAAAAATGTTCGGAAAATTTTATCAAAATTACTCCCTTTAGGGTCGGGGAAAATAATTTTGATGAAATTTCAATAAAGAATTTGATAAAACAATCAAGCATTCAGTTGAGACGATCAACCATTTGGTTGAGGCAATCAAGTATAATTTATTACGTTCCAACACTTTACAGCCATATTTGAAAACTTTCAAGATCTCAAAAACCCAAAACACCTCGCCCCTCTCTTCCGATCTCTCCATCTTCCCGCTCCTTTCTCCCATCTTCCCTCTCCCCTCTTCCTTCCTATTTAAACTCATTCCAATTATTGATTTTCCGTTAACAAATCATCATTTTAATCATAACAAAATTAAACGATTGGTTTTGTCCCGTTAAAATTCAGTTCACACTTTCCTCTTAGTTTTGTGACATCAATAAACTATAGAAAGTATTATGAAACTAAACCACACTTTGGCAGCTTTGTTTTTATCTGCTGCAGTATTTCAGAGTTGTAATGACGATGACAATACTGAAAACCCAACCAACGAAGATATCAAACTTGAAAACTTTTCTAAAGAACCGGCTTTCGTTTACGGAATGGCAGGTTTTGAAAACTTAAACATCACAACTTTGATTTCAAGTTCTGATGTTTTGGCAGACAGCCCCAACTTTGTATTTGCAGGACAGCCGGACGGAATGGGAATTATGAAAGACCCAAACTCCAATGGTTATTTAATGATCACCAACCATGAAATCACGCAGTCGGTTTCAAGAGTTTATTTGGATAAAACTTTCAAACCTGTAAAAGGTGAATATATCCTTAACGGAATCGGTGGAATGACGAGATTGTGTTCTGCTACTTTGGCGACGGTTGCTGAGCACGGTTTCAGCGCTTTCCTTACGGCTGGAGAATCCGGTGAAGAAAGTATGGTTCATGCTTTGAATCCTTTGGCGGCAGCGTCTCAGGCTTCAGACAAAACAAGAGTAAAACCAGCTTTGGGTAAAGCTTCCATGGAAAATGCAGTTCCGCTTCCTAAAGATGTTTCCAACGGGAAATCTTATATTTTAATTGGTGAAGATCAGTCTTATTCTACTTCGCACCAGTCTGCAGGTCAGCTTTTGATGTACGTTGCCGATACTCAGGGAGATTTGGATAACGGTAAACTGTATTCTTTAAAAAGAACCAACAACAATACTACAGAAACTGACATGACCAAAGGTTCTCAGTACGATGTGGAGTTTGTGGAAATTACCAATGCTAAAAATTTAACCGGAGCACAGATCAATCAGAAAAATTTAGATATCAACGCCATCCGTTTTTCAAGAGTGGAAGATGTTGATTACAGAAAAGGTGCAGGAAAAGGAAGAGAAATCTACTTCACAGCTACCGGAGAATCGAATGACGGTGTAAATCCTAAACCAGGATTGACGATGTGGGGAAGAGTATATAAACTGGTTTTAAACCAAAACAATATGATGACTGGAAAGCTTGAAGTGGTAGCAGAAGGAGATTCAAACCCAGGAAATAACCTGATTAATCCTGACAACCTTTGTGTGACGGAAAACTTCGTTTACATTCAGGAAGATGGTGACTCATATTACCCAGCTGCAACGCACGATTCTTACATCTGGCAGTTGGATATCAACACAAAATCTTACAAACCATGGTTGAATATGAAGCACGGAAGAACAGACTCTGCATGGCAGACAGCTTACAACCAATCCGGAAATCTACAGAAATTCGGGTCTTGGGAATATGGAGCGATGATCGATGTTTCAGACATCATCGGTGTTCCGAATACTTTTGCAGTGAACATTCACTCTCACACATGGCAGAAAAACGGTTTTGCCAATGCTGACGGAGCAGGTGTAAATACCAACAAAGAAGGCGGACAGATCGTACTGATCAGAAACGTTCAGAAATAATATTAACCATGTAACCTTTAAAAGTATCAGTAGAGTTTTCTCTATTGATGCTTTTTTATAAATAATGAAACTTTTTAAAGATCCTTTTTGCGTTTTTCTGATTCTGCTTTTCAGCATTTTCACGATTCTTCAGTGCAACAAACCCAATCAGCCTTTGCAGGACGATTTGGTGGAAGTGAAAAATGCAGTTTTTAAAAACAATGAACTTTTTCTTGCTCAAATTGACGAATTAATTGATTTGGTTTCCAAAGATGCCGACAACAAAATTGTTCAGAAAAAATTTGACAACCTCCGCCAGACCTACAAAAAAATGGAATGGGCGATAGAATATTTCCTGCCTCATTCTGCAAGATTTATCAACGGACCGGCTTTACCCGAAATTGAGATGGCCGAACACACAGAAATTGAGCCCGAAGGTCTTCAGGTTTTGGAAGAAATGTTTTATACGGATGAAAAACAGGACAAAAATGAAGTCATCAGAATACTTAAAAAGCTGACCAATAAAGGGAATACCATTAAAACCAATTTTCAGGTCATCACGGTTACCAAAGATCAGACTTTTGATGCGTTGCGACAGCAGGTTTTCAGAATATCAAGTCTTGGAATTGCAGGTTTTGACACGCCGATCTCAGGAAAGTTTCTGGATGAAATGCCCGTTTCGCTTGAATCTTTAAAATCTTTTTTAAACACAATTTCAACTGAAAAATCTCAAAATTCTTCTTTAAAAAAAATCGTTTCACAAATTGATCTATCTCAAAAATTTTTAAATCAAAGTAAAGATAAAAATACTTTCAACTATCTTGAATTTATCAGTGTTCACCTCAACCCACTTTCTTCTCTCCTGCTCGATTTCAGAAAGGAAGAAAACATTCCTGATGTGGAAGTGACGACTGCCCTGAGAAAGAACGCAGGCAATTTTTACTCAAAGGACGCTTTTGATGTGAATGCATTTGCTCCTGGAAAGCAATATGAAATGTCGCCCGAAAAAGTGCAGCTCGGCAAACAGCTTTTTAATGATAAATTACTTTCCAACAATAATTCAAGAAGTTGTGCAAGCTGTCACAATGCAGAAAAAGCCTTCACAGACGGTTTGGAAAAATCAATGTCATTAGAAAATGCCAAATTACAGAGAAATACGCCTTCTCTGAACTATTCAGCATTTCAGCATGGTCAGTTTTGGGATATGCGAAAAGATGATCTGGAAGGTCAAAGTTCGGACGTGATTACCAATAAAGAGGAGATGCACGGCGATTTGAAAACCATTATTGTAAAAATTAATCAAAATAAAAATTATCAGCTGGCGTTTGCTAAAATTTTTAAAACTGATAAAATTGAAGAGTGGCAACTGCAGAATTTATTGGCGAGCTACATCCGTTCATTGGCAACTTTCAGTTCAGATTTTGATGAATACATGCGGGGAAATAAAAACGCTATGACCGAAAAGCAAAAAACAGGTTTTAATCTTTTTATGGGAAAAGCACAGTGTGCGATTTGTCATTTTTTACCACTTTTCAACGGAACTGTTCCACCGAATTATAAAAAAACGGAGCAGGAAGTTTTGGGCGTAGCTGAAAATTCTTCCAATAAAAAGCTCGATTCAGACTTAGGCAGAGGAAAATTTCATGAAACAGTAGCTTTTCTTCAGAATTCATTTAAAACACCAACCTTGAGAAATATTAGCAAAACCGCTCCATATATGCACAACGGTGGTTATAGAACCTTGCAGGAAGTAATGGAATTTTACAACCAGGGCGGCGGAAAAGGTTTTCATTTAAAAGTTGAAAATCAAACGCTTTCAGATGCAAAACTGAATTTATCCCAAACCGAAATTGATGAGATTATTGAGTTTCTGAATGCTTTAACAGACAGGTAAGTTTTATTAACCTATCCCTCTAATTAATATTAAAAAACATCTAAGAAAAACTCTTCGACAAGCTCAGGGTGACATCGCTTACACCGACTGTTTATTTCTTCATTGTCAGGCTGAGTTTGTCGAAGCTTTTATTTGTAATAAAAGTTTTAAACTAGAAGTTTACATACTTTAAAGAATGACAAATTCATTATTTTGTGAAATTTATAAACAGAATTCATTTTCGGATTCTGTTTTTTATTATCTTTTCAAAAATTTTAAATCATTAGAAATGAAAAAACTCCTATTTGTTTTTGCTGTTGCCTTCATGCTTGTCAGCTGCAAAAAATCTACAGCAACAAGAACTGAAGAATTCGTAAAAATGTACAACAACACCAGCGATATGATGGTGAGAAGTGCAGGCTTTAAATCCACAAAAGCAACATCTACTCCGACCGGTGATGTTGATATTGAAATTAAAACGACTTACCAGAATAACGATATGGAAGCTGAGCTGATGAAAAATGCAATTCCTGATATTATCGGACAGGCAATTCAGGCAGAGCCGTCGGGGAAGGAACTTTTGGCAGAAGGTGTGAAATTTAATCTAAAAGTTTACAGTGCAAACGATGTGATGATGTCTGCTCAGACTATTGACAAAAACACAAAAAAAGGCAACATCGATCTTGAAGCCATAGCAAAAGGAGGAAAACCAGACAGCTCACAGTTAAATGAAATTCTGAAGGTTTTCAGCAAAAGTTTACCAATCGTAGACAAAGCCTCAGGCGTAAAAATCGTTGCCATCACTGCTGATGCTGACAACAACATTTTGTATTCCGCAGAGGTGCCGGATCAGTATGCAGACGTGCTTGCAACCAATGAAGCGACACAGGTAATGAAAGATGAGATGATGAGATCTCCTGATGTAAGACAGATTTTTGCACAAACCGAGGCGATTGGTGTAAACAATATCAAATACATCTACAAAGACAGCAAAGGTAAAAAACTGAACGAAATCACCATCAAAAGAACAGACGTAAAGTAATGAACGATAATTCTTCAGTATGGAAAACCATTCTGACAGTGGCTCTTTGTTTAATAAGCATCATTCGTATTGCGATGACATGCAACAAGACTTCAAAACCTTCTTATTCTGAAGATATAATTTTCAATGGAAGTAAATTTAATGCTAAAAATTACGACCATCAGAGAGAATCTGCAGACGAAACAGCTTCCAACAATCTTTTCTATGAAAGCTATGACAGCATCAGCCATCTCAGTGATTTTGAAAAAGAAAATTATAAGGTGATAAAACTGGAAAGAGATTCTTTGATTCTACTGGATGTTTTCTCGAAAATCAATGTGGAATCGGGTGCTTATTTTCAGAAAAACTATGACGACACTTTGAATCTAGCAATCAAAAAACCTGACAATACCAGTATTTTTCTGCATTCTTACGAGTCTGCTGATGACTTAATGACGAATTTCAAAGCTGTAAAAAGCAGGTTTGATTTGCAGAATCTCAAGGTAAAAGTTGACGATAAAGATTCGAAATTTATTTCTTACAGTATTAAAAAAAGCGGAAAGAAAACCAATGGCTACGCACTGTTGACATCAGACAAAGGCCATTTCACCGCGCTGGAAATCGAAAGCAACAAATTATCCGAAGATGATCTTCAGCTGCAGGCATTCTCATTGATCTCGCAGATTATCAAATAAAAAAAACTCCCGAAAAATTAAATTCGGGAGTTTTTGTTTGATCTAAATTATCCTTTCAAAATTTTATCCGGTGTAATCGGTAAATTTCTAAAGCGTTTTCCGGTAGCATTGAAAATGGCATTGGCAATGGCTGGGGCTGATCCGATAATTCCTACTTCACCAAGACCTTTTGCTCCACTGGCATTAAGATTAAAATCAGGTTTATTGATGAAGTCAACTTCGATGATTGGAACGTCTGCATTTACAGAAAAATGATAACCCGCCAGATCTTCGGCTACCAAAGCACCAAGACGTTTATCTATTGTCATCTCTTCCATTAAGGCCATTCCCGTTCCGCCCACAACGGCACCGATAATCTGGTTTTTTGCCGGTTTTTCGCTGACGATTTTGCCACCATCAACGACGCTCACAAAACGGTCAATTTTTACTTTTCCGGTCAGTTCATTTACTTTTACACGACAGAAATGAGCTGCCCCCGATGCAAAAGCATACTTCTTCTGATCTGCACCAGGCTCGGTAGTTTCCTCAACTTCAATGACCGTTAAATTATTGTCACTGAAAATTTTCTGAAAACTTACTGAAGCTGTTTTATTTTTAATTTTAATATCAGATTCAGACAAAATAACATCTGAAGGTTTTATATTTTTAAAATCAGGGTTTATTTTTTCAGCGTATTTTATCAACTCACTTTTCAAAGTTTCTGCAATCGCATTAGACGATGCGCTGATGGAAGAAAGTCCGCGGCTTCCCCCCTGACTCGGTGCCTGCGGAAGCGTAGATTTTCCGAGATCGATTTTAATTTTACTTAAAGGAATTCCGGTGTTTTCATGAACGATATTCCGCATTGAAGTTCCCGTTCCAGTTCCGATGTCGGTCATCGCCGTTTTTACAATTACATTTCCGTTGACGTCCATTTCCAGTCCGGCACTTGCTTTTCCACGTCCGGCAGTCCACATTCCTACTCCCATTCCGTAACCGATGAGCCAGTTGCCTTCTTTTTTCTGTCTTGGCTGCTGATTCCTTTGATTCCAGCCTATTTTCGCAGCCCCTTTTTCCATACATTCTCTGATGTAATTGGTAGACCAGTCTTTGCCGCTTTCGGGATCTTTGATATCTGAAAGATTTTGAAGTCTGATGGCCAATGGATCTTTATTCATTTTAAAACAAAGCTCATCAATGGCAGATTCCAAAGCAAAAGCTCCGGTGCATTCTCCAGGACCCCGCATCCAGGTCGGCGTCGACATATTCAGGGGCACTGTTGCCATCTGCGTTTTTAAATTTTCAAAACCATACGCCAGACGGCTGATTCTCGTGATATTTTCAAGGAAATTTTCGTAGAGTGAGGTTGTATTTTTGCTGTCGTGAAGCAAACCGGTAAATTTCCCTGAAGCATCTGCACCCAACTTTATTTTCTGCCACGATTCCGGACGGTAGCCGACCAGACAAGACATTTGAGTTCGTGTGAGCATCAGTTTTACAGGCTTGTTGATCTTTTTCGCCGCCATAATGGCTAAAATCGTATTTGGCCAGACCCTGAGACCTGAGCCGAAACCACCACCCATAAACTCAGTGATGACCTCAATATTTTTTGGCTGAAGACCAAACAGTTTGCCCACCGTATTCTGAACTCCGTTGACACCCTGATTTTTATCGTATAATTTCAGTTTTTCATCGCCATTCCAAATGGCGATGGTGGCGTGCATTTCCATAGGATGATGCACTTCGCCTTCGATGTAATATTCCTGATCGACATTGAAGGCTGAGGATTTCCAGTTGTCAACATTTCCTCTTTCCTTTCCGTCGTTTTTTAATGGGATTGAAGGATGAGAATTTTTGAAATCAACATTAGCTTTCGTCTGCTGGTAGGAAGTTTTAACCAAAGAGGCAGCGTATTGAGCTTCCTCCAAAGTTTTTGCAATCACGACTGCAACGGGTTGACCTTTAAAATAAACCGTATCGGTATGCAGAACCGGAAGCCCGATTTTGCTTTCTTTAATTTTTTCTTCTGACGCTAAACCAGCTACAACCGGCTTATTGTTGTGCGTTAAAATATCCAACACACCATCTGCAAGCATTGCATCTGCCGTATCAATTCCAGTAATTTTCCCTGATGCAACAGTACTTCCAACAATTACGGCGTAGGTTACATTTTCGGTTTTGTATTCTGCGGAGTATTTTCCACGGCCTGTCACTTTTGCCAAAGCTTCGGCGCGTCCTTCTTTTTCTATATTGAAATCTAAATCATTATCAAAAAATGCCATATCTGTTCTTTTTTTAAGGATTTAAACTGTTTTGAAGTGCTGTAATCATCGCTCCGCGGAGCATTTCCTTTTTAAAACCATTATTCGAAAGCGGTTTCAAATCTTTTATTGCTAAATCTGCTGCAGCTGAAAAATTTTCAGTTGTAGGCATTTTTCCTTTCAGGAAATTTTCAGATTCGTACCACCGCCACGGTTTATGAGCCACACCACCGGATGCCAAACGTGAATCTTTGATTTTTCCGTTTTCCAGATCTAATGCGGCTGCAACTGACACCAGTGCAAATGCGTAGGAAGACCGGTCTCTTATTTTCACGTAGGCATTGTTTTTTCCAAAATTATTTTTAGGAATTTCAATAGCTTCAATAATCGAATTCTGAGGAAGATTGGTGTCCAGATGGGGTGTATTTCCTGGTAGACGATGAAAGTTTTTAAACTCAATCTCTTCCTTTTTATTTTTAGAATTTCTTGTAATGACCGTCGCATCCAAAGCTGCGAGAGAAATACAGAAATCTGAGGGATGTACAGCCACGCAATCGTCACTGTAACCAATTACGGCATTCATTCTGTTTTCACCTTCTTTTGCGCTGCAGCCTGAGCCCGGTTTTCTTTTGTTGCAAGGCGTTGTGACATCATAAAAGTAGGGACATCTTGTTCGCTGCAACATATTTCCGGCACACGAAGCCATATTTCTGATTTGTGGTGAAGCTCCGGCTAAAATTGCCTTCGAAATCAGGGAATATTCTTTCAAAACATCAGCGTTTTTGGCTACTGACGAGTTTTTAGACATCGCTCCGATTCTGAGTTTCTTTTTATCCACCTCAACTGTTGTGGATAAAACTGAATTTACATCAATAATATAATCCGGCTGTTCAATGTTTTTCTTCATCAAATCGACCAGATTGGTTCCCCCTGCGATGAATTTTGCCTTGTCGTTCTTCTGCGAAATCGTTTTGGCAATATCATCTTTTCTGAAAAATTCAAATGGTCTCATCCTGCTACTTTTTGTATAGATTCTACAATTCCGTTATACGCGCCGCAACGGCAAAGATTTCCGCTCATAAATTCCTTTATTTCTTCTACTGAACCGGTATGACCTTCTTTCACACAGGCCACTGCCGACATAATCTGGCCCGGCGTGCAATATCCACACTGGAAACCGTCGCATTCGATGAAAGCCTTTTGCATCGGATGAAGATTTTCTCCGTTGGCAAGTCCTTCAATGGTTGTGATTTCTTTCTGCTGAGCGGTACAGGCCAACGTAAGGCAACTCAAAACCCTTTCGCCATCGATATGAACTGTGCATGCACCACACTGACCGTGATCACAGCCTTTTTTCGAGCCTGTAAGATCAAGATTTTCACGAAGCATATCCAAAACGGTCGTTCTTGTATCTAAATTCAGATCATAATTCTGACCGTTAACTTTCATTTTCAGCGGAAGAACTTTTTTGGGTTTTACAAAAAGATTCCGCACTTTTTCGCCTGCTGCTTTCACATGAACAGGGATTGCTGCCCAGAAAACGAGAAGCCCTGAAGTCATCAGGAACTTCCGGCGGCTGATTGAAGGTATTTTCATATGTAGATCTTTATTTTTTTTATTAGGTGATCCCGAACAATCGGGACAAGTTATGCAATCGCCCAATCTTCACTCCTGCTTGTTTGAAAAGTTTGTTAATGGCGATTTCAAAGTTTTAACAATTTAAATATGAAACAATTTGCTGTAAGGTACGGCTTTTAACGAAGGTTTTCGATACCACAGAATAATTTAGAATGATGAAAAATTAGAATTAAATATGATTTTTTTTTAATTAGAAACAGAGGTTTTTCTAAATTTTTAAGATCTCTTTTATTCCAAATTTTAAATGGAAAATTCATTTGATTGAAATATTAACTAAAATTTCACTTGTTCAGATAAAATTGATATTGATTTACTTAAACTTTTCAAACAAATCTTTCATTTATTGGATGTTCCATATTATTTTTGCATTCAGATTTAATGAAACTTCATTATGGCTTCAAAAAATAAAACGGCAAAAAACGAAATTGATGTTACCGAATTTATACAGTCATTTGTAGAAAGTGAGCAGAAAAAACAGGACAGTTTTCAGCTGATTGAGCTGATGAAAGAATGGTCTGGTTACGAGCCTAAAATGTGGGGACCAACGATGATTGGTTTTGGCAGTTATCATTATAAATATGAAAGCGGACACGAGGGAGATGCGATGATCATTGGTTTTTCTCCGAGAAAAGCACAATTTTCACTTTACGTTGCAGCACCGGAAGAGGAAGATAAAAAATTGCTTGAGGATTTGGGAAAATTTAAAATGGCAAAAGCCTGTATTTATTTTAAAAAACTTTCTGATCTAAATCTTGATGTTTTAGAAAAACTGAGCAAATCTACAATCAAATACATCAGTGAAAATAACGAATGCAGCTGCAGATAATTGAGTTTTAAATTAAATCTGAACCAAAATTTTATTAAATCAAAATGATCAACCTATACCGCAAAACCGCCATTATTGAGGGAATTTCTTACCTGATTTTGCTTTTTATTGCCATGCCCATCAAATATATTTTTGATATTCCTGAACCCGTAAAGTACTTCGGTTGGATTCATGGGGTTTTGTTTCTGTTTTACTTCGCCGTACTTATCATTGCTGCTTTTATGTACAAGTGGAGCATTAAGCGAATCGTCATTTACCTTGTAGGATCTGTTTTGCCTTTTGTGCCGTTTTATCTGGATAAAAATCTGAAGAAGGAATATGATGAATTGAAACTTCGTTAATCTGCTTTACAGTTAAAAAAAACCATAAGTTTCTTGATTTAAAATTACTTTATGTTATGGAAAATCAAATAGAATTCTCTGCCGAAACAAAGAATTCTACCAGATAAAAACTATTGGAGAATATTAAGTCCCACAATAATTAAATTGTTCGGGACTCAACTATTATAAAATGAGCGATTCTGTCTTTAATCAACCATTTTCCGTTTTGCAGAACATAATTGTCTTCGTACTTCACGCTGTAATCAGTTAAAACATCCTTTCCTTCCACATCTCTTATCATTTTGATCTGACTGTAAGAAACGCCGGTTGCTGTATCGCCATCGATATTTACGGTATGCTGTCCGTTTAAAGTAAAATATTTTTTCACCTCTGAGGCATGAGCGTTGAATTCTTTTTCCATCGTTTCCCTGCCTGAAGTGTTGCCCACCAGATTTCCGCCCATGAATACTTTATAGGTCAAATCCGGAGTGAATAAATCCATTACTTCTGAGATTTTCCACTCGTCACCCAGGTAGGCATAATCGTCAATAAGCTTTCTTAAATCTTCTTTTGTTTTTAGAATTTCTAGTGTCATAATTTTGTTGTTTTATCAATTTTAAAATTACTTTCAGTAATTATTTCGTGAACAAAATTATAGTATATTTGCTTACATTTTATTAGTTGTTACCTAAAGGTTAGCGACTAACAAAAACCAAATTTATGGCAAAATCTAAAGAAACAGAGACCGATAACAAGGCTTTTACAGAAGACTGTCACAAAGTTTTAATGGCCGTTTCTGATGCGTTGTACGCCATCGGCGGAAAATGGAAACTGATGATTATCATCGCTATGGCGAGAGGCAACAGACGTTTTACCGAAATCCAGCGTCAGGTGACAGGAATTTCGGCAAGAGTACTCTCAAGTGAACTGAAAGAACTTGAACTGAACGGTTTTATCATCAAAAAAGTGGAAAGTGGCTTTCCGGTAACCATCGAATATGAACTTCTACCCTACAGCCAGACGTTGGAAGAAGTTGTGGGTGCAATGACCAAATGGGGAATGCAGCACCGTGAAAAAATCAAAGCGGAAATGGGTTCTGAGAAAGCGGAAAAATAAAACTGTGAAACTTATATCAATGAATAATCTCTAAAGCAGTGAGCTGTTTTTTCACAAATTCTCTCTGTTTTAAAGCTCTGAAACTGTACCATTCCTGCAGATATTTTTCATAACGGTCTAATATATTTCTGAAGTTTTTAAAAGGTTTTGAATTTTCCAGAGCGTCAAGAAGTTTCGCCTGTAAAATCCTGTTTCCGGAGATATTTTCTGCAAAAGATTCCATTATTCTGAACGAGTGAGAAGCGTCCCATTTTTCGACTTCGATATAATTTTCAGAGTTTTTCTCTAATTCTTCCTGTTCGTTTTCCCAGAATTCATCGTCTGCAAAATCAATCATATCATCGTCAGGAAGCATCAACAGGCTTAAAGTGTCTTTATGAACATACACTTTCATGTCCATTTCCAATTCCTGTTCAATCTCAATTATTAATTCTTCAGTGCTCATATTATTTTTTTTAAAAATCTATAGTAATTCCAACAAATCCTGCTTCGATAATTTTTTGAAAACCGAGCTGTCTGTTGTTATTAAATCATTCGCAAGTTCTTTTTTCGACTGCTGCAATTTCATGATTTTTTCTTCGACCGTGTTGGGACAAATCAGTCTTACAGCAATGACGTTTTTCTTCTGTCCGATTCGGTAACAGCGGTCAATCGCCTGATTTTCAACGGCGGGATTCCACCACGGGTCGACGAGATAAACATAGTCGGCTTCGGTTAAATTTAAACCTGTTCCTCCGGCTTTCAGGCTTATCAAAAATACACGAACATTTTCATTTTCCTGAAATTCATTTACTTTTGCGGCTCTGTTTTTCGTCTGTCCGGTAAGATATTCAAACTGAATCTCTCTTTTTTGAAGCTCAACTTTAATTAAATCCAACATCGAAACAAACTGTGAAAATATCAAAATTTTGTGCTGTGAAGATTTGTTTTCAATCTGCTCCATCAGCGCTTCAATTTTTGCTGAGCCGCCGGCATACTGTTCCTCATCTTTTAACAGGATGGGCGAGTTGCAAATCTGCCTCAGCTTCGTTAAACCCGTCAGAACATGCATGCTGCTTTTAGGGAGATCCCGCTCGTCTTTTGCAGAAATATATTCGCGGATTTCTCTCTCATAGGCTTCGTAAACTCTTCTTTGCTCCTCACCCATTTCGCAGTAAATTACCATTTCGGTTTTATCGGGAAGCTCTTTTGCGACCTGCTTTTTTGTTCTTCTGAGGATAAAAGGCTGTATTTTCTGCTGTAATTCCTGAGACCGCTTGGTGTACTCAAATTTGTCTATCGGAATCGAATAAATATCTCTGAAATACTGCCTGCTCCCCAACAGATTCGGAACGGCAAACGAAAGCTGACCATAAATATCAAAAGTATTGTTTTCAATAGGAGTTCCCGTTAAAACAACTCTGTTCCTAGACTGCAGTAAGCGTGCAGCTCTGTATCTCTCAGAATTTGGATTTTTAATGGCCTGAGATTCGTCTAAAAAGATGTAATTAAAATGAAAATCTTTCAGAAAACGGATGTCTGAAAGCATTGTTCCGTAAGTGGTTAATACAATCTCGTGACCTTCAAAGTGAGTTGTATTTTTGATTCGACTGGCTCCGTAATGCGTCAGAATTTTAATGGAAGGTGCAAATTTCTGAACTTCTGCCTGCCAGTTGAAAAGCAATGACGTCGGCACCACGACCAGATTGGTATTTTGCGGATGTTTTTTATTCTGTGAAAGGATAAATGCGATGATTTGAACTGTTTTTCCCAATCCCATATCGTCTGCCAGACAAGCTCCGAAACTGAAAACATCAAGATAATTCAGCCAGTCGAGACCCTGTTTTTGGTAGTCCCGTAGTGTGGCATTTAATGCTGAAGGCACTTCTGTTTCGGGAATATTTTTATTTTCAGACAAAGCTCTGTCGTAAAAATCGACTTCTGCAGCAACTTCTTTACTGAGGACATCCATTTCAAAAAGATTTTTGATATCCAAAAAATTGCTTTTGGGAATTCTTACAAGTTCGTCATAAATTTCACCAGCATCGAAATAGCGGTTGAGTTTTTTAATCCATTCTTCAGGCAGAATCCCATTGGTTCCGTCGTCTAACTGTACAAATTTACTTTTGTTTTTGATGGATTTGTGCAGCTGTTTCAGCGATGCTTTCTGATTGCCGAATTTTGCAGTGATTTCTGTATTAAACCAGTTGATTCCGCTGAGGACAGCGATGGAAATCACAGCTTTATTGGCGTTGAGTCTGTTCTTTTTTAATTCATTAAAACCTAAAATAACAATCCCTTCATCTTTCCATTTTTCGAAGGCTTCCAAAAACCAGTCTGCATCCAAAAATTTATCTTTGTGAAGGTAGAAATACTCGTACTGTTCGATTTGTTCGGCAAATTCCGGATGCTGCAGCATGATGGCTGCGGTGAATTTTATTTCTTCTTTTTCATCCCTTTCTACCTTGAAAACATTGCCGTTTTGGTCGGTATCAAAAATCTGTTTTCTGGAAAAAACCGGAACTTCGACTTGTCCGTATCTCATTACCGGAGTTATCGAAACATAGTCTTTCTCATCTGATAAATAAATGATTTTCTCTGTTTTTTCATCAAAGGATTTTTCCTGCAATTGCCTTTTGGTAGCGGGTTTGATGTAAGCGCAATTGATTTTTATCTGCTTTTCCAGATTCGCGAGAATGTTCTGTTTAAATTCCTCAAATTTTGATGAGTGAATCAGTAAAATTTCACGGTTGGCTTTGAAAAATTCCAAAACACGAAGCATATCCAAACTGGTAATTAAATGCAGTGTTTTCTCGTGAAAAAGAAAATAATTAAACTGAACTTTGATATTTTTAAAAGGTTGCAAAACATCATTCAGCCAAATTCCGCCAGTGATTTCAAAGAAAGGTTCTTTTTTGAAAACAGAAAGTTCTATTTCGGCATTTAATAAATTTAAATCTACCGGAACAACGGATTTTGCCGAAACATTTTCCGAAATGTCTTTGTCGTGATAAAAAACGGGCAGATTAAGTGGGTTTTTCACTATCACTTTTAAAGCTTCGACATCCGCTTCATTTTTCTCTTCGCTGAGAATATTTTCAAATTTGGAAACGGCGGTGAAAAATTTTGTCTCGTTAATGGTTTCCGCTTTCCATATTAAATTTGAGGCTTCCAAAACCGTAAACGGATTTTTAATTTTTCCGGCCTGTGTGGTTTCTGCTTCGAAAAGTTCTATGACAAAACTATCGTAATATTTATGTTTTTTAAGAACCAAAAAAAGTTTTTTGGAACTGTTTCGGGTAATTATTTCAGGAAATTTCTCTGTACTTTTTGGTAAGAGTTTATTCTGGAGATCGTCAGCGTTTAACTTGATTAATTCCTTGATTTTTGGTTCTATTTTTAAAGAATAATGAACGTGTTCTAACTGAAAGTATTCGTCGAGGTTGCTTTCATTTTCAAGTCCATACTCTTTTGCAAAGTCCTGCAGTTTTTTCATCCTAAGTTTTTCATCAAAGAAAACGCGCAAATCTGGACGCTCAAGAACTGTGTAAAAAACCTGAGCCTGATGGTTGCATAATTTTGTTTTGGGCTGTTGGCAGGGACAGTCTAAAATAAGCGAATTTCCAATTAAGTTGACCGCAACACTTGGAAAATCAAGATTTGACACAGGTTTGAAAAATACTGCGGAGTTGATTTCAATAAAATAAGGCTGAATATATTTTAAATTTTCTTTCTCAATATCAATTTTTTCCGCACAATATTTCTGCAGATCAAAAACCGAAAAATCTGAGAGGCTGATGTTTTCGAAAATGTATTGATTTTTGAGATGCTGCATTAAATTAGGAACAAATGTATTTGCGAAATTTGAAATTGTACTGAATGACTATTTGGTAATTAATTGAGATGTTTAAAAAGAAAAATACTACTTCCTGATGTTTTTATTGCCTAACTTTTTACTTGTATTCTCAATTTGGTTAAGAAAATCTTCTTCTGCTTTGGTAATTAAATTTTTTGTCTGTTGTTTATACTTTTCATATTCATCTTTTGCTTTCTTCAGAGCCTGCTCATGACTTACGCTTCCTGAATTTTGCAGAATTTCGTTACCTGTCATTTTCAAAAAATCATCAAGACGGGAAACCCAATCTTTCATATACATCGGTCTTTGATTTAATGCCTGAAGTTCCGCAAGTTCGAGATAAGCTGTTACCGTTCTGTTGAGAATATTGATTTCGTTTTCTGTTAAGTAATTTTTAGCTATTTCAGTCTCCTGTTTTGTAGGTTTTACACCTTTAAAAATGGTTAATCCCAAATTAGGTTTACTGGCATCAATCCTGTTGAAAATAATCTCAGCAGCTGTGTGCCCATGTGCGGCCCAATGCATTTTATTCTGCACGGTTTGAAAAAACTGCACGGAAATTTCAAGCTTAGGGTCATAATCGATACTGGTTGAATAAATATCCAAAACTTTTCTCCAAAAAACCTTTTCCGACGAACGAATGTCCCGAATTCTAGCTAAAAGTTCATCGAAATAATTCCCACCGCCTGCCTGTTTCAACAGATCGTCATTCATTGTAAAACCTTTGATGATGTATTCTTTGAGCCGAGCTGTAGCCCATTGTCTGAATTTTGTTCCCTGATGACTTTTTACTCGGTAACCAACTGATATAATGACGTCTAAATTGTAAAAATTAGTTGGCTTGGTAGATAAATCGGAAATTCCGATTTTCCTCTTTGAATGTTTTTCATCCAGTTCCTCTTCCTTGTAAATATTAATAATATGTTCATTAATTGTAGAACGAGATTTTTGAAATAATTCTGCCATCTGCTCAATCGTTAACCAAACCGTTTCGCCCTCTAATCTTGTTTCGATTTTGGTTTTGCCGTCTTCTGTTTGGTATATGATAATATTGCTTTCTGACATTTTTTCTTTTAATGGAAATCAAATTTACAAAAAGAAAGATTTTCATTGATGATTTTGAATTGAAAATAATGAACGAAAAAACAATGTATTTTTTCAATTCATATTGAGGAAGTACCGAAGAAATTTTGAAATAAACCAGTTTTAATCATTCTATATTTTGATTTTCTGCTATTGCGTAAGGGATAGAAGCGGCATCCTTTTTTGTGATTGCGATTGCGAAAAAAGTTCAATCGATAAAATTACGTTGTTCGCAATGACAAAAAAGATACAGCGGATAGCCCGACCCGCTTGCATTGGTGAGGGGAACGCTGGCAGGGTTTCAGACCCTGCCAGCGTTGTGGGCTGGGAATGCAAAGGGATACGCCAAAATTATTCTGTTATTGAATAAAGTTTGTATTCTATTCACCGTGATTAATTCCGGAAATTAATTAACACTATTTAACATTCATGCGATGTAACAAATATTCCCTTTTCGGTGTCTTATGGTCAAGACTATAAACTACTAATGAAAAAAATATTAGCACCGATTGCTTTATTGATAGGAACTCTTGCATTTTCTCAGGAACAAATAGACAGTGCAGATGCCAAAGTAAGTGAAATAAAAGAAGTTACTTTTGTCGCTAAAAAACCGACTGTGGAATCTAAAGTGGACCGTACGGTTTTTAATGTTGCCAACAGCTCAATTCTCGCCGGAAATACGACGTGGGATGTTCTGAGAATGACCCCGCTGGTGAGTATTGACAACAACGACGCACTGAAAGCCGAAGGTGAATCTGTAACCGTTTACATCAACGACAGAAAATCTGTTTTTACCGGAAAGGAGCTTAAAGAATATCTGAAGACCATTCCCGCAGACAATCTGATGAAAATTGAAGTGATAACGAGCCCTTCTGCAAGGTATGATGCGACCGGTTCTGTAATCAACATCGTTCTGAAAAAGCGGGACGATGAAGGGCTGAAAGGAAGCGTAACCCTGAATAACAGACAGAATACGCAAAACTCACAGTACACCAATTTCAATCTGAATTATCACAGAAAAAGTTTCACGCAGACGTTGGTGGGAAGCTACAGCGACAATACTTGGGTGCAGGGAAGCTCTTTTGTGAATACAATCTATGAAAACAACAATGTAACCCAAGGGACTACTCAAAATATCTACCGCGGAAAAAATCCTTCTTTATCTTCGACTTCAGAATATGAAATCAACGATAAAAATACTGTAGGTGTCATTCTGGAATATTATCAGGGCAAAGGCGACAATACTTCAGAGCTTGAATCTACGCAGTCTGTAAACGGGAATTTTAATTTTCTGAGAAATCAGAGCCAGAGTTCTAACAGCATGAATCGGACTTTGGGGAGCAACGTATTCTACAAATATTATGATAAAGAGAAAAACAGAATTCTCGACATCAATCTCGGAAGCAACTACAACGGGCAATCTGAAGAAAGTTATTTTCTGAGAAATACAGCGTTTACAAACAATACTGTAATTGATGAAATCGGCGGAATTTCTGATATTGAAAACCGAAATTATTACCTTAAAATAGATTACACGCAACCCCTCGGAAAGGAAGGCGGGAATTTTGAAATCGGAGGTAAGATGGATTTTAACAACAACGTAATTCCCAACACACTTTACGGAAGTCTGCCCGACGGTTTAAGCACAAGGGATGTATTTCATTATGAAGACAATATCAACTCTCTGTACGCGAATTATTCTAAAACATTTTTTAAGAAACTGGAGACGAGAATTGGTGTGAGATATGAATACATCGATTTTAAGCTCCGTCAGGATGTTGCGGGAACTTCGAGAAGAGATTCTTACGGAACTTTTCTGCCGAATTTTTTGGTTAAATACTCATTTTCAGACAAATACGACATAAGCTTAACCTACAACAGAAATCTGTGGAGACCCTGGTATGCGGAATTCAACCCTTTTCTGCAGCCTGCAACCGACGGTTTTTTCACAAGAGGAAACATCAATCTCCTGCCGAACCCGAGCGACAGACTTTATATGAAGTTTGGATTTCTGAAAAAATACTTTCTTTCTGCCCGATACTCTTTTATCAAGCAGGATTACTGGCAGGCTTACGTAACAGAAGGCGATAGAATAATCTCTGAACCTACCAATTTCTTAGGGAAAGTTCACAAGTATAACCTTTACGCCAATACCAATCAGACTTTTTTGAAAAATAAACTTACCGTAAACCTTGGTTTTGGATGGAACTATGTTGACAACAGCGATTTTAATGCAAGAAATGACCTGAAAGCAGCAAATTATCTGAGTTTCTGGTCTGGTTCGACCAACCTTACTTACACCAATTTATGGAATAAAAATATCAACCTCAGCGCTTGGGTAGAAGTTTCGAACCAAAACAGCGGTAATTCTGTTGCGAATGTGACGAATGTTTTTCACAATATTTCAGCCACAAAAATCTTCCCGAAAACGCAGATGGAAGTCAGTTTACAGCTGATGAATATTTTTGCAAGACCGAATTTTGACTCTACGACCTTCAGCCAAATCGGGAGCAACAGAAATACTACCAAATCAGACTGGCACGGCGTATCACTTACATTTGTGAAACGTTTCGGAAATCAGAAAGTAAAGGAAAACACCAAAACCGATGTTGAGAAAAACAGCGGCGGCGGAAAATAAGAATTTCTGGTTTGACTGAAATGCAAATAACCGACAAAACAAAAATCCTTTTAAACTTATTTTGAAAGGATTTTTGCAATGTCTTTACACATTATAATTTACTGAAGATATTTTGCCACTTTCTCCTCGATATCATCAAGGTTGAAAGGTTTGGCTACAAAATCATCTGCACCGGCTTCTTTGGCAAGCTTGGCAATATCGTTATTGGCCGTTACGTAGATTACCGGTATTGATCTGAAATCAGCATGATTTTTTAATTTTTTTGTAGCTTCCACACCACCGATATTGGGTATCCAGTTGTCCATCAAAATAAGATCGGGACGAAAACTCTCTACCCTTTCGAGGATGTCGTGCGAAGTTTCGGAAATCTCGACATCGTAACCGTTTTCCTCAAAAATAATGGTGACTACCTCCAGAATTGTGGTGTCATCATCAAAAATTAAGATCTTCTTTTTGTTCATTTACTCTAAAAACTTACTAATTAATATTTATCTTTTCAAATTTCTCAATAATTCTGCCAGCTCATTTGGGTTGAAAACAAGGTCATAATCTACCTGTTCCAATGCCATCCTGGGCATATAATCCACTTCGGCGGTCTCAGGGTTCTGAATCCAGATTTTCCCACCGTTTGTTTTTACATATTTTAAACCTTCCGTACCATCAGAATTGGCTCCTGAAAGAAGCACAGTTACAAGATTTAAACCAAAAATTTCCGCCGCAGATCTGAAGGTAACATCAATTGACGGGCGCGAATAATTCATCTTTTCTGAACTGTCTAAAGATACGGTTTTTGTATCTTCAAAAAGCAGGTGATAATCTGCCGGCGCAATATAAATTCTGTTGGGCAGAAGATCTGTTTTATCTTCAATTTCTATAACTTCAATCTCTGTAAACTGCTGCAGCAAAACCGGAAGCACACTCGTAGAATATGGTTTCCTGTGAACCACGATTACTACAGGGAAATTTAAACTGAAGTGTATATTTTTAAGCATTTCCATAATTACATGAAGGCTTCCGGCAGATCCGCCGATAAGTACCAACCCGTAATCACTGTGTATGCTCTGTTCCATTTTACTGATGTTCTGTTTTCTTCCAGATTTTCTGTTCGCTCACGGTTTCGTAAGATTTTTTAAGATTTGAAAACCTCAATGTTTCTTTTGAACCTAAAGCAAGATAGCCCAAATTCTCTAAACTGTCATCAAAAAGTTTAAAAACTCTTTCCTGAAGATCTTTTTCAAAATAAATCAGCACATTTCTGCAGATAATCAACTGGAAACTGTTGAATGAACTGTCTGAAACCAGATTATGTGTCGACAAAATGAGTTTTTTCTGAAGGCTTTTGTCAAACTGTACACTGTCGTAGTTGGCTGTGTAATATTCAGAAAAATCCTTTTTTCCTCCGGAAAGTATGTAATTTTCTGAGTACTGCTTCATCTGCTGTATCGGAAAAACGCCTGACCTTGCCTGCTCCAGAACGGAAGGATTTAAATCTGTGCCGTAAATTAAACATTTATCATACAAGCCTGCTTCTTTAAGCAAAATCGCCATTGAATAAGCCTCCTCACCTGTTGAACAACCCGCCACCCAGATTCTGATGAGTGGAAAAGTTCCTAAATGCGGTAAAATCTGCTCTCGGATTTCTTTAAAAAACAAAGGATCACGAAACATTTCTGTGACGTTCACTGTGATTTCTTCCACAAAACGTTTCAGATAATCGGGTTCGGTGATGATGGTGTAGCGAAGTTCTGCAAAGCTGGTAAACTTATCAATAAGACACAGTCTGTTGACCCTTCTCTTGAAAGATGCACGGCTGTATCTTGAAAAATCGTAGCCGTAAAGATCGTAAACATCCCTGATGAGATATTCTACTTCTTCGTCTTTTACAATACTCGGCTCCAGCATCAGGCTATATTTTGAATTGCTTTTAATAGAAGTTCCACGTTAATCGGTTTTGTGATATAGTCTTTTGCACCTGCATCCAGACATTTTTCACGGTCTCCCGTCATCGCCTGAGCGGTTACGGCAATGACAGGAATTTTTGCTATATCCGGATTTTGAGAAATGATATCCATCGCCTGATAACCGTCTATTTCCGGCATCATCATATCCATCAGCACAACTTTGATATCTGTATTCTGAATCATCATCCGGATAGCTTCATCGGCCATTGAGGCAGAAATTACCTCAAACCCTTCTGATTTTAAAGTTAATTTTAAAGCGAAAATATTTCGCGGATCGTCGTCTACAATTAAGATTTTCTTCTTCATCCTAAAATTAATTTTCGTAAAGCCAAACCCTCAGAAGAGACAATAACTGATCAAGATCCACAGGTTTTGAAATATAGTCTGAAGCACCTGCATCAATACATTTCTGACGGTCACCTGCCATAGATTTTGCCGTCACCGCAATTATCGGCAACCTTGAATATTTATGATCTTTTCTGATTTGCCTGATGGTTTCGTAACCGTCCATTTCAGGCATCATCATATCCATCAAAACCACGTCTATATCGGCATTTACTGCCATCTGTTCCAATGCCTGTTTACCGTCCATTGCAACAACAACCTCCACCTGATATTTTTCCAAAGCTTTGCTTAACGAAAAGATATTTCGGGCGTCGTCATCGGTAATCAGTATTTTTTTTCCGTTTAAAACTTCTGAAAGTGACCCTAAATTTTTACCTGAAGAATAATTTTCCTGAGTATTTTTTTCTTTTACCAAATGCAGGAAAAGCCCTACTTCATCCAAAATTCTCTGATAAGAATGAGCAGTTTTCACCACGATTGAATCTGCATACTCTCTGATTTTCAGTTCTTCACCGGCAGACATGCTTCTTTCGGTAAAAATAATGATCGGAAGATCTTCAAGACCTTCGTAGCTTTTAATTTCTTCGATAATCTGATACTCATTGCCTTTGGAAGCTCCCACATCTAAAATTACACAGTCTGCGTCATTTTGAGTTAAAGCCTTCACACTGTCTTCCACATTATTTTCTACTGAAAGTGAAATGTTAAAATTGCTCAGGAAATAAGACAACGCCGAAGCATGTTTTGCATTTTCCTCAACAATTAAAACTTTTGGGGATTTCTTTAAGGCATCTTCCAGTTTTCTGAAAACTTCAGACATCTGATCCAAAGCGACTGGTTTTGAAATAAAATCAATGGCACCTTTCATCAGACTTTCTTTCTTCACCTGCAAAACAGACATCATGTGCACCGGAATATTTTTTACCGCGGGATCAGATTTCAATGCTTCCATCGCCTGCCAGCCGTCCATCACAGGCAGCTGAACGTCCAGAAGAATAGCGACAGGTCTGTATTTTTTAGCAGCCTCCAAAGCATGGTCGCCACGCACAACCGCCACAGCTTTATAGCCGTTTCTTCTTGAATATTTTAATAATGCCTTAGCAAAATTGGTATCATCTTCAACGATCAGAATTACCTTATCGTCTTCATTAATATTGTTCCGGTCATCATCTATCTCGTCAGGAATAATGTGTACCGGCTGGGTGAAAACTTTTGCTGCATCAGAGGAACCTTCAGCCAGATTGATAATCTCTTCAACATCGGTGTGAATCACATCCAAAAGCTCCTTTTCTACGGTCTGATGAACATTTTTTCCTGATTTTTTCACAGGAATGATTAAACTGAACTCACTTCCTGAATCCGGTTCACTTTCAAGAACCAGTTCTCCGCCTAAAAGTTTTGCAATTTCACGGCTGATGGAAAGACCAAGTCCTGTGCCTCCAAATTTTCTTCGGGTAGAGCCGTCGGCCTGCTGGAAGGCTTCAAAAATAACCGCCTGCTTATCTTTAGGAATTCCAATTCCTGAATCTTTAACTTTAAAGATAATAAAATCTTTCCTTTGCTGATGCGGAAGTATATCTAAATCTATCTGTCCTTCAGAAGTGAATTTTAATGCGTTGGAAAGAAGATTTCTCAACACCTGATCGAGCCTCATCCGGTCTGTTTCGATCTGACTGGAGGCTTCACCGGAAATATTAATATTAAATTCCAGACCTTTCTCACGAATGAGCGGCTGGAACATCTTTTTCATGTCCTGAGCTACTTCGTTCAAGTTGACAGACACATATTCAAGACTCATTTTTCCGGATTCTATTTTGGCCAAATCAAGAATTTCGTCAATCAGTTCCAAAAGGCTCGTTCCCGAACTCTGAATCACTTTCGCCGATTCTATCTGGTCTTCACTGAGATTTTCTTCAGAATTTTCAGCCATTAACCTCGACAGAAGTAGGATGGAATTTAACGGAGTTCTCAATTCGTGGGACATGTTTGCCAAGAATTCAGATTTGTATTTTGTGCTTAAAGCCAATTCTTCAGCTTTTTTCTGAATTTCAATATTTCTTTCGGCAATCAGATGATTTTTCTCTTCAAGACTTCTTGACCGCTCCTCCAGCTCGGCATTGATCTGCATTAATTCTTCCTGCTGAACCTTTAATTCTTCTTCCGAAGCCTGAAGTTTTTGTGTTTGGGCTTCCAGTTCAGTGTTCAGAGACTCAAGTTCAGAATGTTGTACCTGTAATTCTTCTGCCTGCGTCTGAGTTTCCTCCAAAAGACGCTGTTCTTTTTCGCGGCCTCTTGCTGCGTTGATGGCTACAGCGATATTTCCTGCACTTTCGGTAAAATACTGAAGAGTATTTTCATTAAAATTTTCTGATGACGAAAGCTCAATCACACCATAAATCTGCCTTCCCGACATGATCGGCAGCAAAACAATGCTTTTGATTTTCAAATCAGTTCCGGCAAAAGTAGCCGTAAAATTTTCTTCATTTAAATCATTGAAAACCTTAACCTTTTTATTCAGAAAAGCCTGACCAATCATGCCTTCTCCAGATTCGAATACCGGTTTCATCGATTTCTCAAGACCTAAAGCGTGAGAAAGTTTTAAAACTCCGTCCTCTAACAAATAAATCGCACCGTTGATGCAGTTTCCGTATCCTATTAACTGTTTCAAAGACTCCTGAGAAACATCCCTCAGGGTTTTGTTTCCAACTAAAGATTCGTTCAGTGCAGCAAGGCCTTTTTGTCGCCAGTCGCTGGCATTGATGACATCGAACGAATTTTTAAGAGAATCTGTCATGTTGTTGAGAGATTCTACAAGGTCACCCAAATCGTCCTGAGAATTATCTGACGACTTTTGGCTGTAATCTCCCTGTGCCACCCTGTTGGCAATTTCCTTAATGGCGTTGACTCTTCGGGAGATCTCATGATCTTTGGATTTCAGCTGACGCTCAAGTTTTTCTCTTCTTAAAAGATCATTTTTCAGTTTAAAGTAAAAGAAAATAGTTACCACAACCGCAGCGAAAGTAGAGAAAAGAATAAAAATAATCGTTGTAGTAGTAGATGTATTGAGGTTTCTGTCTTTTCTGGCCAGAACTCCTTCTTCGTACTGTACAAATTCCCTGACGATTTTACGGCAGTTGTCCATATCTACTTTTCCCGAGAGCATTTCTGCTTCAGACATCATGATACCCGTTTTTCGACGGTCTACATAATATTTTAATTTGCTTATTCTGTTGTTGACATTGTCTTCCAGCGCAGCAATTCTTTTTAACTGACTGGTATCTGTAACCTCCTGCTCATTGGCATTTTCCATTGCCTTGGGAAGAGCTGCAATGCTCGCATTATAGGGCTCAAGAAAATTTGATTTTCCTGTGAGCTGATAACCTCTGTTACCGGTTTCAGCATCTAAAAGTGCGATCATCACGTCTTTCATTGCGGTGATGGCACGTTTGCTTTTTGAAAGTTCTTCTCTGTTGTTGATCTGACGCTGATAGCTGAAAAATGATGCTACAGAGCTCAAAATCAATACTAAAAGTGAAAAACCAACGCCGTATTGTAAATTTCTCAGGAATTTTTTAGCCATAAATTAATTTAAAGGAAGTGTGAAATAAAAAGTGGAACCTTCATTTACAATGCTCGAAAGACCAATGTTTCCGTGATGCTGTTTGATAATCTCTGCACAGATGTAGAGCCCGATTCCCATGCCCTGAAACTGCACCGAAGATTCTTCAACCCTGTAAAATTTCTTGAAGACCGCATCCTGCTTAAATTCAGGAATACCAATCCCAAAATCTGTAACGCTTACTTTCACTTCATCATCATCCGCAAAAGTACTGATGATAATCTGGTTGTTTTTCGGAGAATATTTTATAGCATTGGTTAAAAAATTAATAATCACCTGCTCTACTCTCACCGCATCAAAAAGAAAAGGCTGACTCGGTCTTTTCCCGTGCCAGTCAATTTTTAAATCAAGATGATCATGCGTCTGAATAATAGTGTCTATCGCATTCTGAATTACGTTTTCAAGATTGGCAGACTGACGGTTGATTTTCAGTTTCCCGTTGTCAATTTTAGATACATCCAGAAGATCGGTAATCAGATTATTGAGTTTATCAATCTGATCCTGAGTCCTATTGAGATAGCCTGATTCAGCACAGTCCGGTGCAAGTTTCAGTTTCCTTACCAACAGCTGAATATAGGCTTTAATGCTTGTAAGCGGCGTTTTAAGCTCATGACTTGCGATACTTAAAAACTCATCTTTTTCTTTTTCTACTTTTTTCTGATCTTCAATATCCGTAAAGGTTCCGACCCAGTTTTTTACCACTTCACCTTCCAAAACCGGAGACATTTTCAGCAAATGATATCTAAACTCACCGGATTGCAGATTTTTTATTCTCGCTTCAAGCTCGAAAGCTTTTTTCTTTTTCCGGAAACGCTCGGATTCTTCAGGGATATCCACATCATCAACGTGGGTTTCCGGAAATTCTGTCTCTTTATCTGAATACTCATACCATTTTCTATTGACGAAATCTACGTCTCCGTTTTGGTTTAAAGTAAAAGCAATCTGTGGCAGCGCTTCAAGCATCAGATGAAAGTGGTCGATTCGGGATTTCATGCTTACCTGCATTTCCCGGCGGCCTTTAATTTCAAGTTCAAGGCTCTGCTGATTTTTTTTGAGCGCCATACTCTGCTCTTGAATATTATTAAAGGTTTTCACCTTGAGCATTAAAATTTCAGGATCAACAGGCTTGGTAACGTAATCGATTCCACCGGAGGCATAGCCTTTTGCAATGAATCTTTTATCGGTATTGACCGCAGAGAGAAAAATAATAGGAATTTCCTTTGTTTTGCTGTATCCTGAAAGAGTTTCGGCTACTTCAAAACCGTCCATATCAGGCATCTGAACATCAAGGATGATAAGCGAGTATGTTTTTTTTAAAGCTTTGGTAAGAGCTTCCTCTCCCGAAGATGCCGTATCTACAGGGAAGTCCTGTGACTGCAACAGTTTTTTAAGAGAGAAAAGATTATTCTCATTATCATCTACGATTAAGATCATAAGTATTAATTCTGATTGGAATGTGTGGCTTGCTCATCAAAAATAATGCTAAAAACCGAAATATCACAAGCTATTTTTATGCTATCTTATTCTTGTGGTACGATATCTTCAGTTTTAAATTATATTTTATATTTTTTTAAAGAATTATTTTAACGTATCTACCTTTAAATGAGGTCAAAACTTTTATGTTGATTTGTAATTTTACCAATTTTTGGTAACTTTGAGAATAATTTAAAAAATATGAAAAATACATCAGTATCACTTGGGAATTATTTTGATCATTTTGTAAACAGTCAGATTTCATCAGGTCGCTATAAAAATGTCAGTGAAGTTATTCGCGCCGGACTTCGATTGCTGGAAGACGAAGAAAGCAAAGCTATAGCATTGAAAAAGGCAATAGAGAAAGGCATAGACAGCGGAATTGCTTCTGATTTCGATCCGGAAAAACATCTTAAAGATTTAAAATCTAAAAAACTGAATCATGGCAAAGTATAATTTGACCAATGAAGCAGTAGATGATTTAACTGATATCTGGAATTACACTTATGAAAAATGGTCTGAAAAACAAGCCGATTTGTATTATAAAATGTTGCTTGAAAGTTTTCAGCAAATTGCTGATCATCCTGAGATCGGAAGAAATTATTCAGAAATCAGAAACGATCTTTATGGATTGAAAACTATGCGACATATCATCTTTTACAGAAAACTAAACGACAATTCAATAGAGATAACAAGGATTCTGCATGAACAGATGGACTTAAAAAACAGACTGAACAAATAATTTTCTCACTTTATAAAGTCAAAAAAAATTTCACTGTTTATAATATCATTTTAACTTTCATTGACAAAAATTTATAATTTAAAAGTCTCAAAATCTAATCGATATCCTTAATTTTGAGGCGCAATTTTGTATGAAAAGTTTTTTCACGTTTCTTTCTTTGTGTATGGTTATTTTTGGTTATTCTCAATCGAAGAGCAAAACTGTAAACTCTGAAAACGAAAAAATTCAGGAAATTGAAACAGTGATTCTGGAAAATAAAAGTGATCCAAAGGCACTTGAAATTCTCAGGAAGGCAGACCGGCTTTACTATTTCAATTCACCCCGAAGCCTCAATTCTTACAGTTATAAAGCCTACGAAAAGGTCTCTCTCGATATTGATCAGGACAGCATCTCCAATTTTAAGGAAGCTTTCAATAAAAACATCCATTTATTCAACAAAAAAAAACGTGATTCGCTAAGCGATATTTCGGCAAGACAGATTTTCTCCAAAAGCAAACTTTTTCTTTGGGAACGTGCACAGGAATTTAAATATTCCAAAAGGTTTGGTGAAAAAGTAAACATTCTGGACAACAGAATTTCAGGTTTAAAACAACCCATCAACGAACTGATCACGCTTCAGAGCAACAGAAACAAGATTCCACATCAGATCACACAGGAAAACCGCAGTCTTTATCATTTTTTTCTTTCAGATACAATCGAACTGGTTGGCAGAAAAACTTTTGTTATTAATTTCAGGGAAGTAAGCTACAAAAAGCCCATCAAAAAGAGAAAATTTACCGGAACCGTTTATATTGACACACAGACATTCGGAATAAAAAAAATTGAAAGCCTCAGCAAAGAAAATGATGAAAGTAAAATCTCCAGCACATGGACTTATTTCAATTCAAAATGGTTTCTGATTGAGGAAAGAGTGAAGCTCGAAATGAGCAGAATGGTGATGGAAGAAGAATCTGAGCAGGATAACAGCGCTGAAAAACGCAGCCAGAAAAAGATCAGGAAAAGCTTCGGAACCTACGCTTATCTTTATGCCGAATATTTCGATTTTCAGTCGCCTATTGAGGAGCATAAAAGTGACTTTAAAGGTTACACGTATAACCTCAAAAACGCTGACGGAAAAACACTTGATCAATACCGAACCAGACCACTGAGCGACCGTGAAATGCGTACCTACAAAACCATAGACAGTCTCGGGAAAATTTACAGAATCGACAGCAAAGCCAAATTTGCCACAGGATTGATCAACGGGCAAATCAGACTAAAAAGTCTGGATTTTGATGTGGGCGAACTGGTCAATTACAACCTTTACGAAGGTTTGAGACTTGGCCTGAAAGCCAAAGTAAATGAAAATTTTGACGCTTACGTATCGCCGGATTATTATGTGGCATACGGTTTCAAAGACGATTCATGGAAATACGGTTTAGGGATTGATTTTAAAACAACTCTGGAGAAAAATTCGTTTTTCAGAGTAGAATATACTGATGATGTTTTTGCTTCAGGAGAATTCCACCGCCGGCTCTGGAATTTCAAAATGCGGATGATGAACTACGGAAATAACATCAATAATGATAAATATTACCATCACAAAGGGGTTTCCGTTTCTTATTTAAATGATGTTTCCAATGGTTTGACTTTGGCTTTTGCAGCGAGAAGAAATTTTGAGGAAGCTCAGTTTGATTACAATTTCAGAAATGAAGGAGCTGGGTTTCACAATTTCAACACACTTTTTACGCTGAAATATTCTCCGAATTCTACAAATATAATGACGCCGCAGGGAAAATCGATTGTGGAACAGAGAAATCCTGAGCTGTACTTTAATTTTGAAAAAAGTTTCAATGCTTTTGGCGGAGATTTCAATTACACCCGATTTGATGCGCTTTTCATTCATAATTTTAAAACTTTAATCGGAACTACAGGTTTCAGACTTTATGGAGGAATGGTTTTCGGCGATGCACCGATCTGGAAAAACTTTACCATGAACGGGATGGCTTCCAACAGCCGAGACCTGAATTTTAACCTGACTTCATTCCTCGGTTTTGCAACGCTGGAAGGTGGAAAATACTATAACGACAGGTTTATCGCCTACTATTTTACGCATCAGTTGCCTTGGTATTTCAAAAGTTTCGGGCAGAATGTTTCAAGCGTGGATCTGGTTTTGAGAGGAACATTGGGCGCAATGAAAAGGCCACAAAATCATCAGTTTGAGTATCAGCAGCTCGACAAACTCTATCAGGAGGTCGGTCTGGAATGGAACAATTTTCTTTCAAGTTATTTCAATCTCGGGCTTTTCTATCGTGTTGGATATTACACGACTGGGAATTTTAAAGAAAATTTCGCTCTTCAGTTTAAGCTGAAACTTCTGCAATTTTAAATTTAAAATGAAATTTTTAGCTTTGCACTCAATACAATCTACAATGAAATCAATAGAAATAAAGGCCGATCCATTTTTTGAAACTTTAAAACTGAGAGATGTTTCCATGTGGGAAATTTTCGCTCAGATGATTGATGGTGAAGAAAAAGAAATTATTTTTTTAAATGAAGATGACACCCTTCTGTTCAACTATGTTTTGCCTGAGACCAAGGAAAAACTGGATGAAGACCGTAAAGAATTTTCAAAACAGTTCACTGAAAAACTTTCTCATTTAAACTAAAAATTCAGTTTAAAACTAACACTCCTATTTTGTGGCATTGTTTTTTCTTAGGCAAAAGGTAGGTCTTTCAGCAGAAAGATTTACTTAAACACCATTTAAAAATTTATGCAAAAAATCTTTATTTTCATGTTTGCGGTATTTTGTGCGACATTACATTCGCAGTCAAAAATCATCGTTAAAAACGCAGCAAACCAGCAACCTATTTCCGGCGCAACCGTAAAATGCGGTAAAACCATTTTAGGCAAAACCAATACTTCCGGAGAACTTGAATTTAAAACAAAATGCAAAAAAGCCGATGTTTCTGCAAAAGGATTTTATGAAGATGAAGTTGTGGTAGACAAAGTGATGGAGATTTTTTTAAGCACTGAAGACCCCAAAACGAAAAACATACAGACCGTAGTTCTCGAAAATAAAAGTGACCCTGAAGCATTGAGAATTCTGCGTGAAGTTAACAACAGATACAAGGAAAATTCGCCTCAAAGCCTTCCCTCCTATTCTTTTAAATCTTACGAAAAAATATCGCTCGACATTGATGAAGACAGCATTAAAGCTTACAATTCATTCATTACGAGAAGAATTGATTCTCTACAGAATCTGCCCGAAAAACCAATGAAAGCAGATGAGAAAAAAGATTCTCTGGAGTCTGTAAACATCATGAAACTTATTGGAACAAGCAAACTTTTTCTCTGGGAAAGAGCCTCAGAATTTATGTATTCTGAAAAGTACGGCGAAAAAATAAATATTCTCGACAACAAAATCTCGGGAATGAAAGAACCCATTTACGAATTGATTGCTTTCCGGTCAAACAGAAGTGATATTCCCAGAGAAATAAAAGAGGAAAACAGAAATCTCTACCGCTATTTCCTCACAGATTCTATTGAGATTGACGGCAGACAGAATTACGTCATCAGATTTCGTGAAGTGGGTTACAAAAAAATTCAGAATAACAGACAGTTTAATGGTTACATCTATGTAGATAAAGAGTCTTATGCCTTAAAAAAGATTGAAAGTAATTCTAAAGTGAAGACCGACGGAACCATCACCAGCATCTGGAAACCAATTGATGGTAAATGGTTTTTGACAAAGGAAGATTTTAAACTGAAAATGCCAGCCGCAGCCATTAATCTGGATGGAACATCGAGTAAAAAAGATACCGAAGAAACGAAAAACCTGAAAAAGAAATTCGGAACTTATGCTTTTGCAACAGCTGATTATTTTGATTTTAAAACCAATCAGGAAACCAATCCGAAAAACTTTAAAGGTTATAGCGTAAGCGTGCAGAATACCGATGGCAGCACGATAAATCAGTACAGAACTGAAGAACTTTCTGACCGTGAAGAAACGACATACACCAAAATCGACAGCCTCAGCAATAAATACAAACTCAACCAAAAAGCAAAAGCATTAGCAGGATTGGTTCGTGGAAAACTTCGTTTGGGAATGGTAGATTTTGATCTGTCTAAAATCGTCGGATATAACAAATATGAACATTTCAGACTGGGTGCAGGAGCAAAACTGAACGAAAGATTCAACAAATACATTTCTCCGGATGCCTATTTTGCCTATGGAATTTACGATAAAGATTTCAAATTCGGTGCTGGTGTAGACATCAAAACAACGCTTGAGAAAAATTCGTTCTTTAGAGTTGAATATTTTGATGATGTGATGGCGGCAGGACGTTTTTCAGAAAATCTCTGGAATTTCAGGATGAAACTGATGAACTCCGGAGTAGCGATTAACAACAATGTTTTCAATGGTTACCGAGGTTTCAAAGTAAGTTATGAAAATGATCTTACCAATGGTCTGACCTTAAATGTTTCAGCAAAAAGAACAACGGAAGAAGCACTTTTTGATTACAATTATCAAAATTCAGGAAGAGAATTTGATTTCGCATCGTCTACGATTACTTTAAAATATTCCCCGAACTCCAAAAATATCATGACTTCACAGGGAAAATACACTTACGACCAGCAGTTTCCTGAATTTTATTTTAATTATGAACAGGGCTACAAAACTTTAGGCGGAGATTTTAATTTCAGCAGATTGGATGCCTTGATTTCGCATAATTTTAAAACAAAAATCGGTGTAACGGGCGTTCGTCTGTACGGTGGTTTAATCGTAGGAGACGCACCGATCTGGAAAAATTTCACCATGAACGGATTGGCAAATGGCCGCACAGGTTTTAATTTTAATCTGACTTCATACATTGGTTTTGCAACGATGGAAGGCGGAAAATATTACAGCGACAAATTTGTCGGAACGTATATTACACACAGAATTCCGTGGTATTTTAAAAGTATCGGTAAAAATGTTTCAAGTTTTGATTTGATCTACCGTGGAATCATCGGCGATATGAAAAATCCTGAATTCCACCAGTTTGATTTCCAAAAACTGGATCATCTGTACAACGAAGTTGGTTTGGAATGGAATAATTTCCTTTCTTCTCAATTCAATTTAGGTTTCTTTTACCGCATTGGTCACTATAACACGCCAGGTTTCAAAGATAATTTTGCGGTACAGTTTAAGTTTAAAATCTTAGGATTTTAAATATGAGTAATGAATAATTGGTAATGAGTAATATAAAGCCTCTCGAAATTTAATTTTGAGGGGTTTTTATTTGAAAAATTAAGGTCAGGAAGTTTTTAGGATGCAATTTTCATCTGTTCTGATAAGTTTCAATCGTTTTTTTTGCTTCGGCAACATCGTGTACACGCAGTATTTTTGCACCTTGTTTCAACACCTTTAAATGTAATTTCTGCGTTTCTTCATTGATATCTGAAGGTGATTTTCCCAACGGTTTGTAGATAAAAGATTTCCTTGAAATACCGATGAGTAGAGGATATTTACCAAAACCACAATATTCTGTTTCATCAATCATTTTCATCTGATCTTCCACCGTTTTCCCAAAACCAAAACCAGGATCGAGGATGATGTCTTTCAGACCCAAATTGAGAAGTTCAGCCGTTTTTTGAGAGAAATAATGGTTGATGGATAACGTGATATCCTGAAAATTAATTTTGTCATGCATCGTTTCGTACGAAGGATTGACGTGCATCAAAATATAGGGAAGTCCGGTTTCTGCTACTGTTTTGAACATTTCAGAATCAAACTGTCCGCCTGAAATATCATTCACCAAATCGATTCCTTTATCAAAACCAAACTTAACCGTTTCAGAATAAAATGTATCCAATGAAATCAAAGCTTCCGAAAACTCTTTTTTGATGGAAGAAATGATTTTTCCTAAACGTTTGATTTCCTCATCAGAACTCAAAAATTCAGCATTCGGCCTCGTAGACTGTGGTCCGATATCGATGATTTCTGCACCATCCTTCAACAGTTTTTCTGCATGTCTGAGAGCAGAAATTTCATTATTAAACTTTCCTCCATCTGAGAAGGAATCGGGAGTGAGATTAAGAATTCCCATGATTTTTGGCGAACTAAAATCTACCAATCTCCCATTGCAATTTATCGAATGATGACTCATCAATGATCTATGATTTTCTTTTCGCAAAACTAATCAAATATGTGCAAGTGTTGAGCACTAAAAAAATCAATTTTTGTATCTTTGAAAGATTAAGAAAATTTATGTCAAAAACTTCAGAACAGTTTGGTCTTATCATTGGTGAATGCCGTGATCTTTTCAGAAAAAAAATGCACGATTACGGTGCAGCCTGGAGGGTTTTAAGGCCGAGCTCTATCACCGATCAGATTTATATTAAAGTCAACAGAATCCGTACTTTGCAAATGACAGACGTCAAAATGATTGACGAAAGTGAAGAAGGAGAATTTATTGCCATCGTCAATTATTCTATTATCGGATTGATTCAGCTGGAGAAAGGTCTTTCCAATGATTTTAATGAAAATCCTGAAGAAATTTTAAGCCTTTACGACAAATATGCTGCTGAAGCGCAGGCTTTAATGGAAAAGAAAAACCATGATTACGGCGAGGCGTGGAGAGATATGAGAATTTCTTCGATTACCGATTTAATTTATCAAAAAGTTTTGAGAACCAAACAGATAGAAGACAATCAGGGAAAAACCATTGTTTCCGAAGGTCTGGATGCCAACTATTTTGACATGTTGAATTACGCTGTTTTCTGTCTGATAAAATTTGCTGAAAAAGAACAAAAATCTGAAACCAAAACAATTTAATATGATTAAAGGTTTACTGCGCATCGTTATTGCCATTATTTTCATTCTTTCCGGATTTGTGAAAGCCGTCGATTTGGTCGGTTTTTCTTTTAAAATGGAAGAATATTTTGAACCTCCGGTTTTCAACATGCCGTTTCTGGAAAAGTTCGCGCTGCTTTTTTCTATAATTATGGTCGTTCTGGAACTTTGGCTGGGACTGATGCTTTTACTGAAACTCAAACTTAAATTCATACTTTCTGCGCTCATCGCTTTGTGCGTTTTCTTTGGATTCCTTACATTTTACTCGGCTTACTTCAATGTGGTAACTGATTGCGGATGTTTTGGAGATGCCATCAAATTCACCCCGTGGCAGAGTTTTATTAAAGATATTGTTCTTTTGGCAGGATTGATAATTGTGTTTATTCTGTATCGCAAAGAATTCAGAAAGACCGATGAATACAGTTTTAATGAGACTACAAGGTCTTATGCTAAAATAAAATACGCTGTATTAGGTGTGTGTTCTTTAGTTTTGATTTATTTTATGACGATGGGAATTGTAAGCGAGCCATTAATCGACTTCAGAGACTACAAAATTGGAACGGATCTGAAAGCCGAAAAGAAGAAAATCCTTGCAAACCCTTTTGAATACAAAACGTTTTACTCAATGAAAAATGAAAAAACGAAAGAGGTAAGAAAAGTAAATCAGGACGATTACATCAAGCAGACAGAATATTGGGCAGAAAACACCCCATGGAAAATTGAAGAAGGAAAAAATGAATCTGTTCTGGTGAAGGAAGGTTACAAATCTGAAATTGCAAAATTCAAAGTTGAAGATCCAAATGCTGTTGTGCTTACAGACGAAATTCTGAACGCTCCGGAAGCAGTTATTATTTTCTCGTATCATCCAAATGAAGTTTCGCCGGAACTTTTAAAACAGGTTGAAGCAAAAGTAAATTTGAATAAAAACGCAGTAAAATACGGTGTTTCGACAATTCCGACAACTTTTAAAACTGTGAAAAATGCAATCATGGATGAGACTGCAATTAAGACCATTGCCAGAAGTAATCCTTTCGTTTTAACTTTAAAAAACGGAAAAATAATCGACAAACAACCTGCAAAAGAATACATCAAATAGCAGAATATTTGTTAAAGGCAAATTTTAAATCTTAAATTTTAAATCTTAAATTATTAAAGCATGCAAAAATCAAATAAATCAATCGCCGGATATCACTTACTGATGATCCTTTCGTCTGTTGACGGCGAGTTTGCTCCCGAAGAAGGAATGTTGGTACAACAATATTTAGCTGACGAATTTCCATTTAAAATGAATCTGGATAACGAACTGGAAACCATTGCATTGTTGCAACCTGAAGAATGGAAAGATCATTTTGAATTTCATGGAAGATGTTTCCTTGAAGATTCTACTGAAAAAGAACGTCTGAATTTCATTCAATTCGCTAAAACATTAATCAAAGCTGATGAAGTGGTAACTGATGAGGAGCATACTTTCTATGTGCTTTTGAAAAATCTTTGGAATTTGAATTAGTAAATCTCACGCAGATTGAAATTCCCCAAAAATTTTCTTTTTCCCAATCCTAAAGGGAGAAGAATTTTAAGGAATTAATTGCTGAAGCAAAAAATTAAAATTTATTCTAAACCCTAATAGAAAATAAATATAATGAGACGAAAAATAGTTGCAGGAAACTGGAAAATGAACAAAAACGTAATCGAAGCTCAACAGCTGATGACTCAATTGCTTGAATACACGATGAGCAACAAAGCCAACTGCGAAGTTTGGATTGCACCACCAGCATTGTATCTGATGATGGCAAAAGACGTTTTTGAAAACGACGAAATCGGGGTTTTTGCTCAGGACATCAGTACGCACGAAAGTGGCGCTTACACCGGAGAAATCTCTGTCGATATGCTTGAATCTATCGATGCTGAAGGAACTCTAATCGGGCATTCTGAAAGAAGACAGTACCACGGCGAGAACGATGAAAGCTGTAACAAAAAAGTAAAACTGGCTTTAGATCGAGGGTTGATTCCTGTTTACTGTAATGGGGAAACTTTAGACCAGAGAAAAGCCGGACAGCATTTTGACGTTGTAAAAACACAGACTGAAACCGCTTTATTCACCCTTTCTGCAGAGGAAATTAAAAAAGTAGTAATCGCTTACGAACCTGTTTGGGCTATCGGCACAGGAGAAACAGCTACACCTGAACAGGCTCAGGAAATTCATGCTCACATCAGAGGAATTATCGCTGAAAAATACGGACAGGAAGTAGCTGACGAAGTGTCAATTCTTTACGGCGGTTCGGTAAAACCTGATAACGCAAAAGAAATTTTCTCTCAACCAGACATCGATGGTGGTTTGATTGGAGGAGCAGCGTTGAAAGTTGAGGATTTCTCTAAAATTATTGAGGGATTTAATTAATTTGAAAATTTGGCAATTCGTCAATTCGTCAATTTGAAAATAAAAAGGGATGCAATTTTTAAGTTACATCCCTTTTTTATTATATTAATTTTCAAATTATCCCATTGTCAAATTTTCAAATTAAAACTATTTCTCTTTTGATCTCTGTAAAACCTCATCTACCATACCAAAATCTTTGGCTTCAGTGGAAGTCATCCAGTAATCTCTGTCAGATGCTTTTTCCACCCACTCATAGGTTTGTCCTGAATGCTCAGAAATAATGTCGTACAGTTCTTTTTTCAGTTTCAACATTTCTCTTAAGTTGATTTCCATATCAGAAGCTACACCCTGTGCACCACCGCTTGGCTGGTGAATCATCACTCTTGAATGCTTTAATGCTGAACGCTTTCCTTTTTCACCTGCAACTAATAATACAGCTCCCATTGAAGCGGCAATTCCGGTACAGATGGTTGCAACGTCCGGCTTAATGATCTGCATCGTGTCATAAATCCCCAAACCAGCGTAAACGCTTCCACCAGGAGAATTAATGTAAATCTGAATATCTTTAGAAGGGTCAGCACTTTCTAAGAATAAAAGCTGAGCCGTCACGATATTGGCCACCTGATCGTCGATACCTGTTCCAAGGAAGATGATTCTGTCCATCATCAAACGTGAAAACACGTCCATTTGAGCAACGTTTAGTCTTCTTTCTTCCATGATATATGGCGTAAGGTTAGTCGGGCCGTACATTCCCATATACTGATCGGTCACGAGACCACTGTTTCCTAAATGTTTTGTAGAGAAATCTCTGAATTCTTTTTTAATATCCATAGGTAATTAAATTATCTTTTCCTTTTGAGTGACTAATTTCGTTCCAAACAAATGTAAGGACATTATGGCAGATTTGTAAAAATTATTGTGAAAAATTTAAACAAAACACAGGAGAAAAACTCTAAATTTTCACTATCGAAAATAGGTTTTAACTAAACCGTCGCCGTTTAGTCTTCCCAAAAATCGGTTTGCCCGAAACCGCCGCCGTTTTGCTTCGCAGAAATCAGTATGAAGCTAAACCGCCGACTTCCGGCTTCGCCAAAAACAGCTTTGCCCCAAACCGTCGCCATCCTGCTTCCCCGAATAAGAGTTTGCACTAAACCGCCGCGGTTTCACCCGTTTTTTTTAGGATGATTTAATGATTAAATTTTTTGAAAACTTTATGTATTCGAATACAAATCTAACATGTTTCAAAAACCCGTTAGGTTTATGTAATCTGTTGGATTTAATTATTAATAAAAATCAGTCGTACCAATACACCTTTTTAATCGGAAATCCGGCTTTGGCAAAGGCTTTCACAAGATCATTCCCAATATGTTCATTGTTATTGAAATGCAAATGGGTAAAAAAAGTTTCGCTGTTGGTGCTTCGGGTTTGCTGATTGTTGTTTTCGTCAATGCTTTTAGATTTGATCATCACATCTCCTCCGTCAGAATTCATGACAATATTGATGTCTTTTCCAATGCCTGAAATTTTGGACAGATGAACTTCCTGTCTTTCCGTATAAGTCCGAAAACCGTTCTGCTTCCTGATTTCCACACTCAGAATTTTATTTTTATCGATAGAAAATTCTTTTGTCAGCGTCAAGGTATCGCCATCAAAATTGGGATATTGAAATTGATTTTCGATTTCTTTCTTCAGTTCATCATTGAGGATTTTTACAATTTCTTTTTCCTGTGAAAAGCAGAATGAACTTATTAGAAGAAAAATTAAGATTGGTTTCATGGTTTTCAGTTTTAAATCAGAGATGTAATTTACTAAAAACGAAACAAATGCAGAGATATTACTTTTGATTTTAAATTAAAATTACTTCCCGATTTCCTTCATCAGTTCAAAACAAAGCTGATCAATATTTCCCATTTTCGGGTTGAAAGCCGAAACATTGGATAAAATTACGACTGCCGTTTTGCTGTCACTTTCAATCGCCATCGACGAAGAATAGCCGCCTGTTCCTCCATTGTGCCAAAAGAGATCTTTGCCGTTCTGGGATTTTAAAATATGCCATCCCAATCCCATTTTCATTTTCTCACTGACCGTAAAAGTGGGTGTTCTCGTAAGCGAAAGATCATTATTTTCTGAGTTAAACTGTGCTGCGGCAAATTTTGAAAGATCTTCAGTCGTTGATAAAATTCCACCGCCACCAAAGAGCACATCAAAATCCCAGTTGGAAACCCTCTGTCCATCTGCATTCAGTCCGTCAACCAGTTTTGAACCTAAATCTTTTGAACTGGTGTAAGAATTATTCATATTAAACCTTTCAAAAATTCTTTTCTGAAGCAGTTGTGTAAACGTAGTTTTTTGCGACACAGCCATTGTATGCCCCAGCAATCCCGCTCCCAGATTGGAATACGCGTACTTTTTCTCAGCGTCTGGTTTTACATTTAAAACATTTTTCAGATAATCATAAAGCTGATCACTTCCATAATTTTTATACGGATTGGAAATATCCGAAAGGTTAATATTTTCGGGAAGTCTCGGCAATCCAGAGGTGTGATTGGCTAAGCTTTCAAAAGTAAATAGGGCATTATTTTTAAATGGAAACGGATAAAACCCGTTGATTTCCTGCGACAGTTTCAGTTTTTTATCAGTAACCAGAGAAGCCAGTACGGTGGAAGTAAAAACTTTCGTCAGCGAACCGATTTCAAAAACCTTATTCTGATTTTCAGATGGTTTCACGGTTTTATCTGATTTTAAAATTCCGTAATAACTTGTTTTTCCATCTTTAATAACAGCAATTGAAACCTGAGTGTTTTCCGGGAAATCTTTTGTTTTTGAAAATATAATCTCCGAGATTTCTTTTGGATAAACATTTAAACCATTTGCAGCCTGACTTTCACTGACATTTTTTTTCTCAGTCACAGGCTGTATCAGAAGTCCGCTGATTTTATTGCCGGCATCCAGTGAAAGATGAATTTCCAGCTGAGCCCGCTCAAAATCTGTTTTATAAATTGCCGTTGTGCCTTCTTTTGTTGTCAGTTCTTTTGAAGTGATTTTTCCTGCCTGCGTTTTCAGACCTGTAAGAAACTGTTTTGTACTTTCCACTGGCAGTGTTTTCTGCATTTCAGCAGAAAACGATTTGAAAACAGAATCGTACTGATCAGAATTATACTGATTCTGAAAATTATTAATCGCTGTTGAATAATTGTCAGATTGTGCAGACAGAATATTTGACGATAAGATCAAAACCAGTAAGAAAAGCAGTTTTTTCATTGAGATTTACTTTGAATAAATTTAAAAGCCAAAGATAAAATTAATTCAAATCAACAATTAATAATTGCGTCGAAATCTGTGATTTTTAGTTTAAAATCAAACCTTCGTGATGGGCGACCACTCCAGTTTTGTAGCCAACTGTCTTGAAAATTCTGTCAGCATCATGATTTTTTTTATTGAATCAAAATAGGCTGTGGGATTATTTTCACGATGGTTTTCGAGGTCGGCAGTCATTTTTCTGATGAGAAGATGAATGTAGTAGTATTTGTGAATAAGTATATTGGCCTCAACTTCTGATGCAAGGTGATCGCCGATGGCTGGCGGAAAAATATTTCGGGTCGACCAATCGCTGAGTTCGTCTGGGGAAAGCAGTGCATCGGCAACTTTCAACGTAATATCTTCATCCATCAGCTTCATAAAGAAATCTCCCGAGCGTATTTCCTCATTTTCAATTCCAATCTTGATATTTTCTATAATTTTCTGATTGGTCGGAATTTGAAACTCGTAGTTTTCATCCTCAAAATGATGCAGAATCTCTTCAATTACGCTGATTTCATATTTTTCATGATTCGCATCTTCTCTTTCCAGAACCATATCGCCAAACATCAGCATCGTTTCAATCAGTTTATTTTCCTGATGAATAATATTAAACTGAACGGAATCTTCCAACGGAGCCTGCTGAGGGACAACCTCCAGTTTTACCGGCTTTTGCTGTTCTTTTGGCTGATGTTGGGTCTGACTCTGCGTGATTTGTTTCTGAATATCCAGCTCATTAAAAAGACTCTGTTCTGAAAGCCCGAACTTATTGGAAACTTCTTTCAGATACACCTCTTTTTTCAAAGCATTCTGCACAAACGACACCGATTTTACGATGTTTCGGATGGCATCAGCCTTTTTTATCGGATCTGTTCCGGCGTCTTTAAGAAGAATTTCAGCTTTAAAATCAATGAAATCTGTCGCTTCATTTTCAATAAATTTCTCGACGTATTCCTGAGGATGTTTTCGGGCAAAAGAATCGGGATCGTCGCCCTCTGGGAAAAGCAAAACACGGATATTCATTCCTTCCGCCAAAAGCATATCAATGCTTCTGAAACTCGCTTTAATTCCCGCATTATCACCATCAAACAAAATCGTTACATTCTCCGTAAGTCTTTTGATTAGTTTGATTTGCTCTGTTGTAAGAGAAGTTCCCGAGCTCGCCACCACATTTTCAATTCCTGAAAGGTGGAGCGAAATCACATCCATATAACCTTCCACCAAAAGACAGACATTTTTTCTGGAAATCGCCTGTTTGCTTTGGTTTAAACCGTAAAGAACATTTGATTTATGGTAAATTTCCGTCTCAGGAGAGTTAAGATATTTGGCAGTTTTTACGTTATTTTTCAGTATTCTCGCTCCGAAACCCAAAACCCTTCCCGAAAAACTGTGAATTGGAAACATCACCCTTTCACGGAAACGGTCGATCCCAGCAGGAGAATTTTCCGGAAATATTGAAAGTCCGGATTTTTCTAATATTTCTTTGGAATAGCCTTTTTCTAAAGCAAATTCTGTAAAAGAGTTTTTCTTTTCGGGTGAATATCCCAACTGAAACTTTCTGATGATGTCATCTTTCAGTTCACGCTCCCTGAAATAAGACAAACCGATAGACCTTCCCTCCTCATTTTCCCACAAAATATTCTGGAAATAATCGTTGGCAATCTCATGTATTTTATAAAGAATATCTCTCTCTGTCTGTGCAATTTTGGCTTCCTCGGAGAATTCCTGACGGTCTTCTTCTATTTCAATTGCATATTTTTTGGCTGCGTGGCGAAGTGCTTCAGGGTACGTAAAATTTTCGATTTCCATTAAAAAAGAAATCGCTGTACCGCCCTTACCTGTTGAGAAATCTTTCCAGATCTGCTTGCTTGGAGACACTACAAAACTCGGCGATTTTTCTTCATGAAACGGACTCAACCCTTTAAAATTGGATCCCGCTCTTTTCAGCTGCACATATTCGCCCACGATCTCTTCAACACGGATCGTGGAAAATATTTTATCAATGGTCTGTTTGGAGATCATTTTGCAAAAATAATGAAATGATTTTGAGCTTCAGCAAAATTACAGTCAAATGCCGAAATTTTATCTATGTAATTGTTTTTTAGAGTAATTTTAGAAAATAAATAAAATGAAAAAATTCTACACGATTGCGATATTTGTTCTGGGTATTCACCTGATGATGTCAACAGACTGTTCGGGATTTCATGAGGAACAAATTGAAGTAAACCCCAGCCTCATCAAAATCAGTCTGAATAACGACAAAATCTACAACGTCGGTGATACAATCACCATCCGTGGCCGTGTCTCAACCAATGGATATCACGTCATAAAAATGGATTCTGTAAAACTGGAATATACACCGCCATTTGTGATATCTGCTTCCAAACTTACAAAAGCTTCCACATCTTACAATCTTCTTTATGCCGAGAAAAAATTTAAAATAATAGCCGAAGGTTATGTCGCGGATGATCATGGCAATTGCCCGAATACCTTTATCAATACTTCTGCAAAGGAAGATCCGGCTAATAAGCTATACCGTTACGAAATAAAAATGATCCCTAAAGAAACAGGTGATTTTGTGCTTCATTTTGATCATACTTTCTCCGTCGAGACCATCAACAAAAAACAAAATTTACTTGACTCTTATCCGATTACCGGACCCAACAAAATGAGATGGGAATTCTGTGGAAATACAAATGCAATGGCCAACCTGAGAGAAGGTGACATATTCGTACAGGTAAATTGATGATAAAATTTTAAACATTCACCTGAAAAACTCAGACAAAAAGACATATTTCATTATGAAAAGTATCATCGTTTTCTTTCTTTTATCAGTACTAATCGGCTGTGGACATTGTGATCACTGTGACGACCAGCCTATTGAATATGTGTACAGTATACAAAACAGTTCGGGGGCTAAAGTTGAAATCATACCCTACACTTTAAATTCTGCAGGAGTTGAAGAAGTTAACTTGTCTGAAAAAATAACGATTGAAAATTCTAAAAAGTATACTGAAAAATTTAGAGATTTGGCTCCCTACGATGGTTTCAGCTATTATAAATTGCTCAATTATCCAAAAAAAATAGGTATCGTTTTTAATAATTCCAGAAAAATAACTTATCAAATCTGTGATTTTAATGGAACACCCTGTATTGATTCTAAAAATATTTTCAGCAACGATTACAACAATGGGACTGTAGAAACTTACATCATCACCGCAAGTGATTTTCATAATGCAATACACTGTAATGGAAACTGTTTCTAAGAAAACATTAGAGAAATTTTAAGCAAATCTTTGTGGACATATAATTATTTTAAGGTAGATTCTGAATAAAAATTCATCCAAAAATCTTTCAGACACTGAAACGTTTACTAATTTTACCGTTTCAAATAAATTGCATGCATTTCGAGATCAGAAATTTAGAACAATGGCAGGATGTGGTAACCGAAATTTTACCACAACTGAAACACAATATTCTTTTACTGAAAGGAAACTTAGGCGCTGGTAAAACTACTTTCACACAGGTTTTACTGAAAAATCTTGGCAGTAAGGACGAGGTCAACTCTCCCACTTACTCGATTGTGAACGAGTACAGTTCGCAAAAAGGAAAAGTTTTCCATTTCGACCTGTACCGTCTGAAAAACATCGAAGAAGTCTATGACATCGGTATTGAAGAATATCTTGACAATTCATTTCTCTGCATCATCGAATGGCCTGAAGTTTACGAAGAAGAGCTCGAAGGGCTCGGTTATCACACCATGAATATTGATAATAACGGCGAAAGCAGAAATATTTCTTTTGAATAATAATTGTCTGAAATAATTCACCAGTTTATTTAAATTTAAAATACCGGTTTTAAGCCCAGAGCAAAAAGCTAATTGCCATCAGCGAGTTAATCTGTATATTTGCCTAGTGAAACCGATTGATTTTTAAATTTTATATCAGTCAAAATCCATCCTGAAAAATGAGCACCACCAATATTTTTACTCCGTTCACCGAAGAAGAACTGATGCCGAAAGAAGAAAAACTTGAGGTCATCAAAAAAGGTAAACAGTTCAGTATAGGAATTCCAAAAGAGACCTGCCTCAACGAGAGGCGTACGTGCATCACGCCAGATGCAGTGCAGGTTTTGGTAGAACACGGCCACGAAATCGTTATAGAATCGGGTGCCGGACAGGGATCTTTTTTCACAGATCTTCAGTATTCTGAATCGGGAGCGAGAATTACCAACGATCCTAAAGAGGCTTTCGGGCAGGATTTGGTTTTAAAAATCAATCCGCCGACAGACGAGGAAATAGAGTACTTTAAGCCGAACACCTATCTCGTTTCGGCATTACAGATCAACCTGAGAGATAAAGATTATTTCTGCAGGCTTGCTCAGAAAAAAGTCAACGCAATCGCTTTCGAATTTATTTTTGATGAATACAATCAGCTTGCTCTGGTAAGATTAATCGGCGAAATCGCCGGTACAGTTTCTATCTTATATGCATCAGAACTTTTAGCTTTATCCAACGGACTGATGCTTGGAGGAATCACAGGAGTGAGACCCACAGAAGTTGTCATCATCGGAGCTGGAATTGTGGGCGAATTTGCTACGAAAGCAGCTATTGGTTTGGGTGCAAGCGTAAGAGTTTTTGACAATTCACTTTCAAAACTGAGAAGACTTCACACTTTGGTAGATAGCAGAGTTCCTACTTCAATCATTGATCCTAAAGAACTTAAAAAAGCATTGAGACGTGCCGACGTTGTCATCGGAGCACTTCCGAGAATGAATATGACGCCTGTTGTAACCGAAGAAATGGTTACAAAAATGAAAAAAGGCACCGTAATCATCGACATCACCATTGATAACGGCAAAGTAATCGAAACTTCCGAGCTTACAACGATGGAAGACCCTTATGTTATCAAACACGGTGTAATTCACTGTGGATTGCCAAATCTAACCTCAAAAATGCCGAGAACTACCACGAAGGCAATCTCTAATTTCTTTCTGTCTTATCTTCTAAACTACGATGAAGAAGGCGGTTTCGAAAATATGCTTCTCCGCAAAAACGAAATGAAACAGAGCCTTTACATGTACAAAGGCCGTCATACCAAAAAAATCATCTGCGAACGCTTTGGGCTGACGTATCATGATATCAATCTTTTAATTTTCTAAATGAGAAAAATCAAATTTTTTGCATTCGGGCTTATTCCCGGATTAATCATTGTATTTTTTGTTCTAAATAAAAAAGGTGCCAGCTGCAGCGGATACCTTCCTAACAGCCGAGTAATCGCCGAAACATTATCCAAAGATTTTAAGTATTCTGAAAGTTTCAAAACTGAAATGAATACTTTGAAAGTCGATGAGAAATTCTTAAAAGACAGCATCATCACTTTGGGAAAAATTGATTTTGACCGCAGCAAAGCTCAGCAAAAGCCTTGCCCGGGCTATCTGATGACGTATCCTGAGAAAAATCCTCAGTATGAAATTACGTTTGAGAAATGTGAGGAAAATGCAGTTTTGAATTCTCTGAAAAAGTTGAGATAGTATTTATTTTCTAATAAAATGTACCCTAAATTTCAATAGTACATACGATATGGTTTTTGAAAATATCTAATCAAAAAATACAATACATAGGTCCTTGCATAAGGTTATCTAATTCAATAACTTTGTATCTGAAAATACAAACAGATGAATGATAATTTTATTCGAGAAATTGAATATTACGAGGATTACTATTTAAATTTTTTTGAAACTTTAAAACCTGATATTCAAAAAAAGTTTAACTGGACGTTACAACTCATTGCAACACTTGAAAGAATACCTCAAAAGTATTTTAAGCATCTTACAAACTCCAACGGAATCTACGAAATTAGAGTTGAATACGCTTCAAATATTTACAGGGTTTTCAGTTTTTTCGATAGAGGGAATCTTATTGTTCTGGTAAATGGTTTTCAAAAAAAAACGCAAAAAACGCCAAAGCAGGAACTGCAAAAGGCAGAGGAATTAAAACAAGAATATATAAGTAAGAAATATGGAAAATAAGCTAAAAACAACTTCTTTCAGAGAACATCTAGATCAACAATACGGTAAAATGGATACTGAAAAAAGACAAAAATACGAGCAGGAATTTGAAGCTTTCAAACTTGGGGCTATGCTTCAAGAATTGCGTAAAGAAAAGGGGTTAACACAAGAACAACTTGCTGAAAAATGCGGAACTACCAAAACTTATATTTCAAGAATTGAAAATGATGCAAGCGACATCAGGCTCTCGACATTAATGAGAATTATTAGAGAAGGTCTCGGTGGAAGCTTAAAATTAAATGTTAATCTTTAACCAAAATTTTCTACAATATGGAAGGCAATTACAACTTGATCCATGACTACGTCATTTTCACTGGGGTTTTTGCCGTTTTTTTATTTTTAACACTCAGCATTTATTTATTCAGTCGAAATCAAAGGCTTAAAATTAAAAACGCAAAACTTTCCGAAAGCAACAGACTGATTCAAAACAGATTGAATGAAGTTCAACTGGAACATATCGGAACAAAACTGAATCCGCACCTGTTTAAAAATATCCTCAATTCCGTTCAGTCTCATGCTTATCAAACCTACATGTCACTCGACAAACTGGCAAATGTTCTGGACTATATTCTCTATGAAAGCAACAATAAATTTGTAAGCCCGAAAGAAGAACTGAGTTTTGCTTTAAGTCTTATCGAAATCAATAAAATCAAGGTAAACCCGCTTTTTGATTTCAGAATTAAATCTAAAATTGATAAGTCAGATTCTGTTTTTGAAGAGAAAGTTTTTGCTCCGCTGATTTCTGTAGATTTAATTGAAAACGCCTTTAAACACACAGATTTTCTGGCACAGGATTCATTCATTTCCATACAGATGGAACTCGATGCCGGAATTTTTTCAATGAAAGTAAGCAACAAAGCTTCGCTGAAAAACGTTCTTCATAAAGACAACAGCGGTTTCGGAAGCCAGTCTTTAGACCAAAGGCTCAAATTAATTTACAGTGATTTTTATACCCTTCGTAAAAATTCAAAAAACGGTGTTTTCACAGCAGAACTAACAATCAATTTAGGTGAATTCTATGATAAAATGCGTTATTCTTGATGATGAATTACTGGCGATAAGCTATCTGAAACTTCTTTGCGAACAGATTGAAAACGTAGAAGTTGTAAAAGCCTTTAACGATCCTAAAATCTTCCTTAGCGAAATCAACAACCTCGACTGTAACCTCTGTATTTTAGACATAGAAATGCCGGGAATGACTGGCCTACAGGTTGCCGAAATGATTTCCGGTTCAAAAAAAATCATCTTTACCACTGCTTACAAAGAATACGCTGCCGAAGCTTTTGACCTGAATGTGGTGGACTATGTAAGAAAACCCATCAAAAAAGAAAGACTTGTTCAGGCTTTCGAAAAAGCTTCGGATCTTCTGGTCACAACCCAAAGAAAAGAATTTATTGAATGGAATACCAACATCGGTAAATCCACAATTTTCACTGAGCAGATTGCCTACATCAAAACCTCTGAAATCGACAGCCGCGACAAAGATATTATTCTCAAAGACGGAACTGTGATTGTTTTAAAAAATCTCAATTTTAAATCTCTTCTGGAAATGCTTCCAACAAAGGATTTTGCGCAGGTAAACAAAAAGGAAATCATCGCTTTATCTTCTGTAAAAGTTTTATCCACCAACGAAATTATCACGACTATTTCTACAGAATCTGATCATTTTTTGAAACTGCAAATTGGGGAAACGTACAGAAATTCTTTGATGGAAATGTTTGGGAAATGATTTTTGATTGTTTTTTAATATTGCGGGAATTTTTAACACAAAGTGCACGAAGTTTTTTTTCACTGACTGACCGTTTTCAAGGTTCACAAAGCCGTAGACTTGTAGAAGCCTACAAAAGGGTTTTGACAATTGATATCTAAGGTAGATTTGCATGTAAATAAACCGAAAATTGATATTCTCCTGCATCAGAATCATTTTCATTACATTATTCCAATCATTCATTACATTTCAAGTAAAACAGGTTCAAACATCCGTTTATTCTTAAGAAATTTGCATTTTAATATAATGACTGAATGATTATGGCAAAGTATAGAAATATTATTTTTTATGTAGCAACGATTGTCTTTTTTTCCGGATTGATGTACTGGTTTTTTGTGGAAGGAAAAACGCTTGAAATCGGTGAAAATATTCCACCTGCAAAGGCTTCGGGAAACACAATGTGGGAAACGTTTACTGATTCTTTTTTATCGAATCTTCATCATCCGTTAGCGCTTTTGCTTACCCAAATTGTCACGATAATCATGGTGGCAAAACTGTTTGGCTGGATTTGTGTGAAACTGAAACAGCCTTCCGTGATTGGAGAAATGATTGCAGGAATCGTCTTGGGACCATCGCTTTTCGGGATGTATTTTCCTGAAATCTCAGCCTTTCTTTTTCCTAAAGAATCCTTGGGAAATCTCCAGTTTTTAAGTCAGATCGGTTTAATTCTATTCATGTATATCGTTGGAATGGAGCTCGACCTGAGTGTTTTAAGAAAAAAAGCACACGATGCAGTAGTCATCAGCCATGCAAGTATTATTATTCCGTTTGCTTTGGGTGTCGGACTTTCTTATTTCATATACAAAGAATTTGCTCCGGAAGGAATTCAGTTCAGTTCGTTTGCCCTGTTCATCGCCATTGCGATGAGTATTACAGCATTTCCTGTTCTCGCCAGAATTGTACAGGAACGGAATTTACATAAAACGAAAATCGGAACCGTCGTAATCACCTGTGCAGCCGCCGATGACATTACAGCATGGTGTATTTTGGCTGCGGTTATTGCTGTGGTAAAAGCAGGATCTTTTTCAGGATCAATCTTCGTCATCATTATGGCAATTGTGTACGTTTTCATTATGATCAAAGCGGTGAGACCGTTTTTACACAGAATTGCAGAGTCTCAGAAAGGAAAAGGTTTTATCAGCAAAGGTTTGGTTGCGGTGTTTTTTTTAATCTTAATTATATCGGCCTACGCCACAGAAGTAATCGGAATTCATGCCTTATTCGGCGCATTTATGGCCGGAGCAATTATGCCTGAAAATGTAAAATTCAGAAACTTATTTATCGAAAAAATAGAAGATGTTGCTTTGGTTTTATTGCTTCCGCTCTTCTTTGTTTTCACTGGTTTAAGAACACAAATTGGACTTTTAAATGATCCGCATCTTTGGAAAATCGGTGGATTTATTATTTTGACTGCAGTTGTCGGGAAATTTGTAGGAAGTGCTTTGACTGCAAAATTTTTAAAGCTTAGCTGGAAAGACAGCCTCACCATCGGAGCTTTAATGAATACGAGAGGTTTAACTGAGTTAATTGTTTTAAATATCGGTTATGACTTAGGTGTATTAGGTCCTGAACTGTTTGCAATGCTTGTGATTATGGCTCTGTTTACCACATTTATGACGGGACCTTGTCTTGACCTTATCAATTACTTATTTAAAGGAAAAAAATCATCACTGGAAGAGGAAGATGATGATGGAGAAAACGATGCAAAATACAGAGTTCTTCTTTCTTTTGAAACGCCGGCTTCAGGAAGTACTTTGTTGAAACTGGCAGACAATCTGACCAGTAAAATGAACGGGAACAAAAGCATTACAGCAATGAATATCGCTCCGGTAGACGAACTGCATGCTTTTGACATTGAAGACTTTGAGAAAGAACAGTTTAAAAACGTTATCGAAACTTCTGAGGAACTTTCACTAGAAGTGACAACACTTTTCAAGGCTTCTACCGATTTGGAAAATGATTTAACAAATATTTCTAACAAAGGAAATTATGACCTTCTTTTGATTATGCTGGGGAAATCAATGTATGAAGGAAGTTTACTGGGTAGACTTTTAGGTTTTACCACAAAAATCATCAATCCTGAAAAGTTACTGAATACGGTAAAGGGGAAAAGCAATATTTTCAATAATTCACCATTCGACGACTCTACTTTACAGATTCTGGACAATACCAATATTCCTGTGGGTGTTTTGGTGGACAGAAAATTTACGTCGGCCGACAGGGTTTTTATTCCGATATTTAATTTAAGCGATTTTTATCTTCTTGAATATGCCAAGAGGCTGATTAATAATAACAATTCTCAGATTATTATTCTGGATGTTGCCGGACAGATCAGAAATAATATTGAAGTGAAAGAACTGATCAGAAGCATCGAACAGGTTGCTCCGAACCATATCACTTTATACAACGAAAAACAGATTGAAAAGGAATTTCTTCAGGGTCAGGATTTAATGCTGATCAGCAAAAAAAGCTGGCGCGGACTGATTGATTCCAAAAGTCTTTGGCTGTCTGATATTCCTTCCACCTTGATTATTTCGAATCCTTAATTTTAGTTTCATATTTTCATAGAAAAGCATTCTTTATTATATTTAAAAGAATGCTTTTTTTATTTTTAAAAATGTTGAAAACTCTAAAGAATATTCACCTCTCTTTCCAGTTCGATCCCGAATTTTTCTTTTACCGAATTGATAATCAGCGTTGAAAAATCGAAAATTTCTTTTCCTGAAGCATTTCCTGTTGCGTTGACAATCACCAGCGCCTGAAGTTTGTGAGAGGCTACATTTCCGATCTGCTTTCCTTTCCAACCACACTGTTCGATGAGCCAGCCGGCAGGAACTTTTACAAAATCACCATTCCGATAACCTAGAATATTTTCAAATTTTGATTTTAAATCTTCAAACTGAGCCAAAGGGATTGTTGGATTTTTAAAAAAGCTTCCTGCATTTCCAATTTCTTTTGGATCCGGCAATTTACTTTGCCTGATATTAATGACCGCTTTGGAAACATCCTGAATGGTGGGATTTAAAATTCCTAAATTTTCCAGTTCATTTTTGATTGCTCCGTATTCGGTTTTGATTGCGTGAATATTTGAAGTTAACTTAAAAGTAACCTCCAAAATGACATATTTTCCTTTTCCTTCCTGCTTAAAAATAGAATCCCTGTATCCAAATCTGCATTTTTCAAGATCAAAAGTTTCCACTTCGAGAGTTTCAAGATTTACAACTTTACAGCTCACAAAAGTATCCTTAATTTCCGTTCCGTAAGCACCGATATTCTGCATTGGCGATGTTCCCACATTCCCCGGAATTAATGAAAGATTTTCCAGTCCACCATAGTTTTTACTTAAACAATATAGAACAAATTGATGCCAGTTTTCGCCCGCCTGAGCCGTGATAAGAACTTCATTTTCATTTAAAACTTCTTTGGAAATTCCTTTTAAATTTAATTTAATGACCAATCCGTCATAATCTTTGGTAAACAAAATATTGCTGCCACCGCCGAGAAATAAGGGCTGAAGTCCTTCGACAAGCTCAGGATGACCAGTTGGAGCGTTTGAGGGTTGGAGCATTTCAATTAATTCTTCAGCAGAATTTACTTCCACGAAATATTTTGCTTTAGCTTCTACACCAAAAGTTGTGAAAGGTTTTAAAGAGAAATTTTCTTTCATAATGGTTTGAATTCTTTCGGAATTAATTTTTCTAACTGTGTTTTAAAATTTTTAAGCTGATGGTAATTGTACTCGTCGTTGTAGGCGTTTACAAATACATAGGAAGTTCGGCTGGTTTTGATTTGAAAAGTTTCATCTACGCCATCGTTCGCCTGAAGACTTTCAGAACTTTTAATAAAAGGTAACTGATTGATTTTAAAACTACTAAACAATTGCTTTTTACCATTTTCAGTTAGAGGCATTTTCCAGGATCTGTGTATATTTCTAGAAGTTTTACCTACATCTAAAAGTATGGAATCCTGAGTAACTTTTATCGTTTTATAATTTCCTTCATCGCCTCCAACCTTTGAAAAGATAACGTACTCCAAAGTTTCTTCGCCAGTTGATGTCTTCTTTGAATCTGTAGATTTCGAACAAGAAAAAATCAGCAATAAAAACACTGGAAAGAAGATTTTCAAACCTGATATTTTTATTGCTGACATGTATTTTAAAATCAAAAATTATTTTTCGAGATTGTATTTTTCAAGGGCATCTCTTAAGATTTCGGCACTTCTGCGAAGATCTTTTTCATTAAGAACATACGCAATTCTCACCTGCTTTTTACCCAGTTCAGGATTAGAATAGAAACCACCTGCGGGAGCAACCATAATCGTTTCTCCTTTGTTGGTGTATTTTTCTAAAAGCCACTGAGCAAAAACTTCGGTATCATCTACAGGAAGCTCAGCAACGCAATAGAAAGCACCTTTAGGTTTCGGACAGATTACTCCAGGAATAGCGTTCAACTGCTCTACCAAAACATTTCTTCGGTGGGTATATTCTTCTCTCACGGCTCTGATGTAAGCTCCGTCATTCTGATGAGCTGCTGCTGCTGCAATTTGTCCCAATAAAACAGGACTTAATCTTGCCTGCGCAAAAAGCATTGCTGCGTCATGAATTTTTTTCGAACGCGTAACCATACAACCGATTCTCACACCACACATAGAATATCTTTTGGATTCTGAATCGATAATGATACAGTTGTCGGCCAGCTCAGGAAAAGCCAGCATCGAAATTTGCTGTTTTCCATCATAAACATATTCTCTGTAAACCTCATCTGAAATGATTACGATATCGTATTTCACAGCAATTGCCGCCAGTTGCTGAAGTTCTTCGCGGGTGTAAAGATAACCGGTAGGATTTCCGGGATTACAGATCACGATAGCTCTTGTTTTTGCCGTAATTTTTCTCTCGAATTCCTCAATTGGAGGAAGCGCAAAGCCAGTATCAATTGTAGAAGGAACAGCTACAACATTTACGTTGAAAGTGCTTGTAAATCCGTTATAATTGGCATAATACGGCTCAGGGATAATCACCTCATCTCCGTCATCACAAAGTGTGGAAATGGCAAAGTTTAAAGCCTCCGAACCACCGTTGGTTACAATAAAATTATCAGCAGTAAGATCTGTAAAATCCAGTGAATGGTAATAATCTCTAAGTGCATTTCTGTATTCTAGATTGCCTTCAGAAAGGGCGTATTCCAGAACTTTAAGATCAATATTTTTCAAAGCATTCAGCGCAGTTTCCGGAGTTTCGATATCCGGCTGACCGATGTTCAGGTGATAGACTTTTGTACCGTTTTGTTTTGCTTTCAAGGCAAAAGGAACCAGTTTTCTTACCGGAGACGCCGGCATATTCTGAGCTCTGTTGGAGATGTTTGGCATATTGGGAATTTGTATGTGCAAAAATAGCAAATTATTTTGTCTTGCCTCAATTTAAAATCACCAAAACAGCCGATACAATGCTTCAAATAGAAATTATGATTAAACTGTTAATAACTCATTATTTTAAAATATTTTCACAACGCAAATGATTACATATTATCTAATTTTTATGATAAGCTAAAAATGTTTAAAAAATGTTTAAAATTAAAACTCAGCGTATTGATTTATTTCTTAGTTTTACAGCAAACTTAATAAACTGTATTTTATGAACAAATTTTTACCAACTCGTGTGATGGGTGTCTTGGGTATTGCTGTAAGCTCCCTCGCATTTGCACAGAACTATCAGACAATGCCGATTGCTTCAGGTCTTAATGCAGACGTAATCGCCAACGGTGTAGGCTCTTCAATGACATCAACTTCTACGGACGTAGATGGTGTTTCATTTGCTTTTATTTCAAGAGATTTTCAGCTTACATCTTCAAGCACAGCGCTCACGTATGGTCTGCCGGTAAACCAAATTATTAATTCTGTAGTAGCCAGCACACCTGGATTGAGCTACATTTTACCAAGCTATAGCGGCAATAATTCTTTAAAGCTTTCCAATCAAAACGACAGCGGAACTATTGTTTTCACAACTCCTAAAGCAGCATTCAAATTATACATGCTTGCTACTACAGGAAGTGGTTCTTCAACAGTAAATGTTGTGGTTAATTTCACAGACAACACTTCTCAGACATTTACAGATGTTGCAGTTTCAGACTGGTATAACAATTCAGGATTTGCAGTTCAGGGCTTTGGAAGAATTAATAGAACTAATGACACTCTGGAATCCGGAAGCGGAACAAACCCAAGATTATATCAATCTTTACTTAATATTGATGCCGCTAATCAAAGCAAGCCAATTCAAAGTGTAACGATTACAAAAACATCTTCAGTACAGGGACATGCCAACATCTTCGCATTTTCTGCAGATGCTTATTCAGACTGTGCAGCTCCCACATTAAATCCTGTTGGTGCACTTACTGCAAATACAGCAGCAGTATCATGGACGCCCGCTAACGGCACCACTGCCACAAGCTATGATGTTTATTACAGTACAACCAATACTGCACCTACATCATCTACCACACCTAACTTAACTGGCATTACCGGTAATTCTACAACAATTCCAGGGCTAGCTCCCACTACAACCTATTATTATTGGGTACGTGCCAATTGTAGCACAACAACAGGACAAAGCTTATGGTCTTTCTCAGGAAGCTTTACAACATTATGCGCAGCTGTAGTACCTGCATATACAAATACTTTTACCCCATTCCCAGGAGGATGTTGGGCTCTCAATCTCGTAGGAGGAGACAGTACAAGTGGTCCTACAGGCACAGGAACTGCACTTTGGGTACAAGACGGATATTTAAACAATGGAAGCACTGGAGCTGCAAGAATCAACCTTTACTCAACCAACAGAAGAGGATGGATGAAAACTGTACCATTTGATCTGTCAGGAGGTGGCTATAGAGTAAAATTTGATTATGGAGTAACCGCTTTTACAGGCACAGCATCTATTGCAATGGGAACAGATGACTATGTACAGTTTTTAGTATCGAATGACGGCGGATCAACATGGACGGTTCTCCAAACCTGGAATAATACCAATGCACCATCTAACACATTAAATACTTACTCGTACGACCTTACCGGATATAACAGTGCCAATACCGTATTTGCTGTATTCGGGACTGATGGTACTGTAGACGACCCTCAGGATTATAACTTTTATGTGGACAACTTTATTGTAGAAGCTGCACAGTTGGCAACAGCTGAAACATCTTTAGCTAAAAAAGAAATTAAAGTTTCTCCAAATCCATTCACAGATGTAATCAATATCTCAGAATTTAAAGATATTAAAACTCTAAAAGTAACAGATCTATCCGGAAGAACGCTTAAGACAATTGAAAATCCTGAAGCGCAAATCAATTTAGGTGATTTGAGTGGCGGATTATACCTGCTAAATCTACAGTTCAAAGACGGATCGCAGAAAAGCGTGAAAGTCATTAAAAAGTAGAATTATTTTTGAATTATTATTTTCCAAACGGCTGTGCATTTTTGTACAGCCGTTTTTTGTTTGATTTAAATTTTGTTAATTTGAAAAAAAATATAGCTATGCAAATTCCGGCAGATTCTGTAGAAGAATATTTATCAAATATACCTGAAGAAAGACAGGAAGCTTTTATAAAACTTTACATTACGATAAAAGAAAATTTACCTGAAGGGTTTGAAGAATCCTTAAGCAGTGGAATGATCAACTGGAATGTACCTTTGGAAGCGTATCCCTCAGGATATCACTGCACACCGGGCAAATCTCTTCCGTTCATCAGTCTCGCATCCCAGAAAAATTTTATTGCGCTGTATCACATGGGAATGTATGCCAATCCGGAAATCCTGAATTGGTTTACCGAAGAATTTCCGAAACATTCAAAAAGAAAACTTGATATGGGAAAATCTTGTGTAAGGTTTAAAAATATGAATGAAATTCCTTTTGAACTGATTGGTGAACTGAGCAAAAAAATGACTGTACAAAACTGGATCGAGCTGTATGAGAAAAATCTTAAACGTTAAGCTGCTTGCTTTTTTAATTCTGATTTTCTCATTAATCAGCTGTGCTTCCAATCTGAAATCGGATTTAAAAAATGGTGATCTGCTTTTTGTAACGGCAAAAAATTCAGGATTATCCGGCGCGATTAATAATGTCACGCAGAAAAAGGAAACCGAAAAATTTGATCACATCGGAATTTTAGAAATTAAAAACGGGCAATATTCTGTTCTTCACGCTTCTCCTGAAAATGGTTCAAACAGACAGAATCTGAAAGATTTTATTAAGGATCAAAAAGAAGATCAGCAAAATATTGTAGTCTACCGTTTAAAACCTGAATTTCAGAAAACCATTTCAAAAGCTTTGTCAAATGCAGATTTAATGCTGGGCAAGCCTTATAATTTCAATTATATCTTGGATGAAAATTCTTACTACTGTTCAGATTTTATTGAAAGAGCTTTTAGAGAAAATCAAATTTTCAAACTTGAACCGATGACTTTCAAGGATCCTAAAACCGGAAAAACGAATGAGTTCTGGCAGGATTTCTACAACAAAAAAAATCTGAAAGTTCCCGAAGGCGAATTGGGCTGCAATCCCAACGGACTCGCCGGTTCAGACAAATTGATTAGAATTAAAGAACTATAAAAATCTGAAATGAATTTTACCTAAATTTAATTTTCTCTCGCAGATTTGGCGGATAATGCAGATTTTTCAGCAACTGAAATCAGCTCAATCCGCAAAATGTGCGGGAATAAAAAAAACAGAGCGAAATTTATCAGAATTTAATTTTTATCAAATTCCAATTAGCTTTAATTCTAAAGAAATCCGACGCGGGTTTCTTTTTTTTGTTAAATTTTACAAATTATTAGTCTACAAATTTGGTGGACTAATAATTTTTTATACTTTTGCTAAGTATTTAAAACAAAATAAAACTTTATGTACAAAGGAACTGAGTCATTAACTTAAAAAAATCACCAAAACATGATTACACGAAATCTGCAGTCTTTACCGCAAAAACTGACCATCAGCAAAAAAGAAATTGTTCTTGAAGTAGAATTGAACGGGAAAATGAAATTTGATCATCTTCTTAATGTGATTTGCAATCAGATGGGCATGTGCTACAAAGTTTTAAACGCAGACGTGGAATACATCAACGGATTTGATTTTGGCTCTTTTCAGCTTTATCTGAATACGACGACGGAAGAATTTCAGAATCTGGAATATTTCCTAAATAAAAATAAATTACTGAATACCAATGTAGAGTACATCTGCAGAAGATATTCCTAATTGAATTCCATATAATTTGATTGAAGCGCTCGTCATCCATTTGTATGAGCGCTTTTTTTATTTTACCTTTTGAAATTGATGAATTGAAAAGTTCAAGTTTTATTAATAAAACTATTCAAATCTCATCCAAATCCCGAACTCCACTGCCAATCGTTCAACAGAATTTCGGTAATAATAAAATCGTCAGGATATTCTTTAAAGCCAACTTTTTGTTGAAGGAAATTCACAACATCATTTGCCATTTTTTTGTCAGAAAAAACTCCTATTTCTCTCTCATCATCCAAAAATGTATGAATTGTATAAACATGACTTACTTTAAAAACTGTTTTTAAATTCAGCTTCGTAACTACTTGACTATAATTTGGAATAAAATCATCTTCGGGTAAATAATCCCGTCCAATTTCACCAACAACTTCTGTGAAGCCATTTTGCCAATTAATTTTATTCAGTCCTATTTTTTTCACATAGAAATCGTGAGGATAATCTGAAAAACCACGAAAAAACAATAACCTTTGCTTTTCTTTTTCTACTTCAGAGAGATCATCAAAATATCCTAAAAACTTACTATCACGGTGGGTATCGTCCGTATAAGTATGTTCGAGAGCATAAAGAAAATAATCCATTACATTACTTTGAAGAAAAACCACCGTAAATATACACTGGTTTTCAATTTTATAATAAAATATTATTTTGCTTTAAAAGAATTTCCGTTCCAAAGATATGTTTTTGACGAGCGTTTAAATTTCTCGCGCTCTTTTTCATCCTTTTCCATTTCTTCCATTTTAAAAACAAAAGCATTCGGAATTCCGCCTTTATCATTAGGGAAAATAAACTTTTCTGAATGATAATAAACATCTGCGTCGCCCACATTCATCAATTGAGGCAGGGCAATCAGTTTTTTATCTTTCAGCAAAACATACTGATCATAGGCCGCAATTCCACAAGCTTCACCCGAAACGGCTGCTTTCAGAGTAAGCTCCACATTTTTCAGACGGTGACTGCTTTCAATACCGAATGTTGCGTAGCTTAAACTTTCGACCAAACCGGTTTCAAAAGAAACTTCATCCTCTAAAGTTTCGCCCGTCAGCATTTTTATCGATGCAAAGTTCTGTTTGTATTTCTGATTGTATTTTTTATCCGTTCTGTCCTCAGTTTTTGTGATTCCGAAAAGAAAATCGTAACCATTTTTGTTTCTGAAACCTACCGCAAGATTTCCGCCCCAGATAAATCCTTCGAAATTCTGATTGTCCTTCTGATACGATACTTTGTACCAGTTGGCACCTCTTTCACCTAATTTCAAAACTTTTTCTTCTTTTCTGACAATTAAAATCTGCTGATTGGTTTTAAGAGAATCCAAAATCTGAGCATTCACATCCGGAGCCTGTCTCACTCTCGTGTAATCGGTAAAAACCTTCTGCGTTTTGTTGTCTTCAAAATGAAAAACACCGTTGGCATAAACATCATTATCCTGAGCGGAAATGGTTTGGAGAAAACAAAAGAAAAGTGTGGTGAGGAAGAGTTTCATTTTGTGAGGTTGAGGTTAAGGTTGAGGCAGAGGTTGAGAATGGATTATTTCGATAATGCTCGACTGGGCTCGGCGTGACAGTGATTACCAAAAGAATTTCAGATAATACTATCACGCTAAGCACAGATAGATTGTCTGCGAACGAAGTTTACAAAGCCTCTGCAATTTCGTAAATCTACTTTTCAAGAAGAAGGCTTACCCATTCTTCACGCTGCAGTTTCTTTTTCAGTTCCAGATTATTCTCTTTGCAAACTTCCAGAATATCATCCACATCAAAGAAACACAGGCCTGAAAGCAACAATTTTCCACCTGCAGTCAACACATTAACGTAGGTTGGAATGTCTGAAATCAAAATATTTCGGTTGATGTTGGCTAAAATAATATCGTAGCTTTCTTTTCCTAAATTATCGGCAGTTCCCAGTTCGATATCCAGCTCTACGCCATTTCTTACAGCGTTTTCTCTGGAATTTTCAACTGACCATTCATCGATATCGATGGCTTTGGTGTCGCCGGCACCGATTTGTTTTGCATAGATCGCCAAAACCGAAGTTCCGCAACCCATATCGAGAACTTTTTTGTCCTTAAAATCAATATCCATCATCTGTTGAATCATCAGATGCGTGGTCGGGTGATGCCCTGTTCCGAAAGACATTTTTGGCTGAATGATAATCTCGTGCATGTCTTCCACAGACTCGTGAAATTCTGCTCTGATTAAGACTTTATCATCGATATTAATCGGCTCGAAATTCTTTTCCCACTCCTCGTTCCAGTTGATGTTGGGCATTTCCGTGAAAGTATATTCTATTTTCACTTCCTCATTCTGAAAAAGAGGCAAAGCTTTAAGGTCTTCTTCTTTAAATAAATCTTTCTGAATATATCCTAAAATACCATGAATTTCTTCCGTGAAACTGTCGAAACCAATCTCAATCAGTTCAGCCATTAATATTTCGCCCCAAGGTTGAAGTGGTTCTATTTTAAAATCAAATTCCAAATAATTTTGCATGTGAGTAATTTGTTGCAAAAATAGGGAATTTGATTTGAGATCTGAGGTTTGAGATTTGAAATTGATGAGCACCATGCGGAATCGGAGATTTAGGCTAAGGTACGGGCGAAAAAACATGATGAGTTTGTTGAGTGACGATAAATTTTGTCATTTTGTCAGTGTCTTTTTATGCGCGATCGAGATACACTCGAGATACCTTTTGTAAACCCTGAACTATTTTTACAGATTCTTACCGCTGAACGTGATATGACAAAATGACTGAAGAGTTTTTTTTTAGTTTCAAATAAAGGTTTATCGCACACAATGTCATGTGAAATTTTATAATTATGTTTGTGTAGTGGATTGACGTTTTTTAGAAATTTCAAACGGAGTTATAAGACTTTTAGAAAAAGCGCAGTCACGGATTGCAAATCCGCAACATCGGTGTTAATATAGGAAGTCTTTTTCCTTTTAGCTGTTCAGGTGATAACATTCTTTTTGTTTTTGCATCAAACCTATATCCATATTTCCATTCAAATCTGTGTATCTCTTTACCAAAGCCAGATAATGTAGATTTTCTTGTACCGTCAGCTAATTTTTCCCAGTTTCTTAAATACCTTTCTTCTGACATAATCCCCGCTGCGCAAAGTCTTCTGACTTTGAGCTACCAACTTTCATAAGATTTTAACTCATTTAAAACGCTATCGAAAGTCTCTCCACATCAAACAAAAACCACAGCAAAATCCATGATTTCCACTTATTAAAGATAAAAAAAGCGAACAAAAAAGTCCGCTTTATTAATACCTGAATGAAATATTTTGAATCTCGAATTTCAAATTTCAAATCTCAAATCTCAAATCTTTACGGATTTGTAGAGAAAATAGAACCGTTGGCGATCAGCGCTCTTCTGTTCATTTTCAGAATATCTCTTACCCATTCTGCGAAGTCTTCAGGCTGAAGAACTTTGTCGGGATTTCCGTCTGTTAAGCCACCTTCGATGGACATGTCGGAAGCAATTGTACTTGGGGTCAAGGTAACAACTCTGATGTTTTGCTTTCTCCATTCCGCCATCATGGATTGAGATAGTGAAACCACTGCCGCCTTGGATGCTGCGTAAGCCGACATATTCGGACCCCCTTTCAAACCTGCTGTTGATGCCACATTGATGATATCGCCCTCTCCTTTTTCTTTCAGGAAAGGATACACTGCTTTAGCTGCATAATATACTCCGAAAAGATTGGTTTTGATCACCTGCTCCCAAACTTCAGAAGACATTTCTTCGATGCTTCCAAAATCCCCGATTCCTGCGTTGTTGATGAGAATATCAACACTTCCCAATTGCTCTGCGATCTGTTCGATTCCTGCTTTCACATGAATTTCGTTATCTATACTGAAAACTGCGTACGTTGCATTTACTCCTAATTTCTGAATTTCGTCAACGGTCATTTTAAGATTTTCCTCATTTCTTCCGGTAATCCCAATATTCACACCTTCATTGGCAAGAATTAAAGCAACTGCTTTCCCCAAACCTCTTCCACCACCTGTAATGATGGCATTTTTTCCTTTTAAATTCATTCTTTAATTTTTGAAGGTACAAATTTACGAAACCTATTTTTTAAACACGTGTTTATGTTTTTGATTTCATAAAAATGTGTTATGTTGAAATTCTATTTGGAATTTTAATGTTAATGAAAGCAGGGATTTTTGCTGAATATTGTAAGGTTTAAACGCAAGGACAGACAAAGTTTTTTTTGATTGATCATGTTGATTTAAAGATAGACAAAGGCGTAAACTTAATTTAGAAATTCCAAGATTTAAAAGTAGATCAATTTTTTCTTCAAAAGGTCTTCGTCAGGCTCAGACTGACAATGCTGATGAAATTATTCATTAAAACATTTCATTAAAACATCAAAACCGGCAACATTGCTGAGGCCGGTTTTGACTGAAGTATAGTAAAAAAATGAAATAATCTAAGGAATCAGAACAGAATTCTGAACCTCAAATTCTTCCGTTGCGGTAAATTCGTTTCCGTACATATCGTGGGCTTTGACCTCAACTTTATGTTTTCCTAATGTTAACTTATTTCCAAATCCTGCAACCCAAATATGCTTAGACTGTTCTGGGTTTGATGGTCTTCTTCCAGCAAAAAGTGTGTCTGTAGAATCCCATTTGAAAACCGACTTGGCAAAGTTCGGGTCGATGGTTTCGTTATACTCCATTTCTTCCCATTTTCCGCCGTCGATTCTGTATTCTACTTTGTCTTTTTTGCTTCCCATAAAGAAATTTGCCAATACTTTAGCCGAAGTTTTTGATGGATAAGGAATCACTTTCGGAACATATAACTGAATCTGATAATCTTCAGGTTTCCCCGCTGTTTTGTACTTAACTTTATATTGATTATCATTGAAACTGATGAAAGAATATCCTTTTGCAGTTCCGTCTCTCATGGTGGAAGTCGGCAAACCGATTTCGTCTGAAGTTCCAGACCACCAGTCGCCACAGGTTGTTCCAACGTTGTATTCGTGCAGATCTTTCGCTCCCGTCCACCCTTGTGCTTTTCCGTAGAAAATCTGTTGCTGAATGTGCGTGTGAGCCGACAGCATCAGTGCATTTTTGAAAGGCGACAAAGCATCAAACAGTTTCTGACGGTCAGCATTTCTGAAATTATCTTCATTATTATGTTCCAAAGGAATGTGGAAAGAAACCACAATTAATTTGTCTTTATCAACCAGTTTCAAATCATTTTGAATGAACTGAATCTGATCTTCTCTGAAACCACCCCAGTACCCTTTTCCATCTCTCGGATCCGGATATAAAATGTCGTCAAGCACCATGAAATGGACATTTCCGTAATTGAAAGAATAGTTTGCCGGTCCGAAAGTAGCTTCAAAAGTTTCGTCTGAAAGCATATCTTCTTTGGCATCATAGTTCATGTCGTGATTTCCCATCACGTTGTACCAGGGCAGACCAATTTCTTTCATAATGTCTGCGTAAGGTTTTTGTAAACTCAAATCATCACCAACCAAATCTCCCAAACTGATTCCGAAAACTGCGTTTTTCTTATTTCCTTTCACCTCATTCACGATCGCTCTCTTGAAATAATCCAATTGTTTTGCTGAATAAGGCTGCGGATCTCCGAAAACCAGAATGTCGAAATTTTTGCTTTCATTTTGTTTAAATAAACCAAAATTCAGCTCTTTTGGAAGCGTTCCCGTAGGTGCAGTTCCTTTGTATTTAAAATCTGCCGGAGAACCTTTTGGCTTGTACTGATAATAATATTGTGGAAGATTATTCTGGTTTAAACCCATCATATAACCTGAAGGTTTGATCACGAAAACCGTCTGTCCTTCAGCAACTGGCAAGCTGTACTTTCCGTTTTTATCCGTTAAAACTACCTGAGCTCCATTGGAAACTGCAACATTTTCAATTCCTTTTTCTTTGCTTTCTTTTTTCTGATTTTTGTTTATGTCTTCATAAACATATCCTGAAACTGAAGTCTGCGCCAAAGCCATTGAAGAAATCAGCAATGCCGGAATGATATATTTTAAATTCATTTTAATTGTTTTAAATTTTAAAAAAGAAAATTATTGATTCCACCACATTTTGGTGTTGATATTATCTCCACCCATACTTTGGGAAGCGGTAACATAATTATCATAATTCTGAACTTTCGTAACCGTTGGATAAGGCATTCTCTGAGGCATTTTACCTTCATTCATCAGTCCGCCATTATTAGGTAAAACCGGGAAACCTGTTCTTCTCTGCTCATACCACTGCTGATGGTCAACAAAAAACAATCCCACATATTTCTGCAGCATAATTCTTTCTAAAGTACCGTTGTAAGCCACTTTCGGATTGGTAAAATAATTGGCAGGAACTGTGCTTCCCCACTGTTCGATTGTCGCTTTTACACCGTTTTCGTAGAAAGTCTGCGCATTTCCGGAAATGATTCCTTTAAACGATAATTCAGATAAAATAAACTGAAGTTCCGCATAAGGCATCACCAAAATTTTCATAGGAGCTTTTGCTAAATTCTGATTTAAATTGGAAGGCTGATAATCGAAAGTTGATCCCAAAGCATAACCAGAAGGCACACCTTTAAAACCAATATTGGCGTTTGCCGGAGGAAGACTTTTAGCCTGAGTAAAAAACATGCTCAACCTTGGATCGTTATTGTCTACCAAAGTTTGTGTGAAAAATCCTCCAGCTGCTCTATATGCTGTAAAATCCTGCGGTCGTGCGATAGGAGGCATCAAAGGGGCAACTCCTGAAATATCCAAAACCACTCCGTCTGCATTATTCTGAAAGATGGGATAAAGGGCAGGATTATTCACAATTTCGGTAATTCTCTGATTAACATTCACTTCACCATTCTTCTTTGAAATTCTCGTTAAAAGTCTTAAAGAAAGAGAATTACAGAATTTTTTCCATTTTGTAATTCCGGCTGTACTTGAGTTTGCCTGAAAGAAAAGATCACCTTCACTCAAAGTCTTGGTTGTGTCAAATAAAGCATTTGCTTCTTTTAAATCATCCAAAAGGAAGAGATAAATATCTTTCTGCTTGTCATATTTAGGCTTCATGATATTGTCTTCAAGCCTCAAAGCTTCCGTCATCGGAACGTCGCCAAAAGCATCGGTTAAATTAGCCATGATCCAGGCATTCAATACTTTGGAAATTGCTAAATAATTGGCGTTATTTTCCTTTTTTGCAGCTTCGTTGAGCTCTTTAACCTGTTTTAGCCATTTGTAACTTGTATTCCAATAGCCATTTCCAGTACTTTCTGTAAGATAATAGCGGCTTACCGTGGTTCCTTCATTGGGAAAAGCTAAAGCAACCTGCATGATATCGAAAGTAAAATCGTCGGCTCTGTTGTAACCGTAAGAACCCATTTCGTACTGAATCGGAACCAGAAAACTACCTACAGACGGCGTTTTTATTCTGCTTGTATCTGTATTAATCTCTTCAAAACTTCTTTCACAGGAATTCATACTGAAAACTGAAAAAGCGATTGCGGTAGATAAAAATATTTTTTTCATGAGATTGATTTTAGAATTTTAAATTAACTTGAAAACCGACAGTTCTTGCCGTTGGAAGCTGACCGATTTCAGCACCGGGAGTAATCGTAAAGTCGTTAAGAGCCGCAACTTCAGGATCAAACATTGGAAATTCTGTCCACATCCATAGGTTTTTTCCAAAGACGGCTATCGTAAGTTCGGTAAGTTTTAAAGGTGCGATAACGTCTTTTGAGAATGAATAAGCAATTCTTGCATCTCTTAATTTAATGAATGAGGTATCGAAAGTATTGGTTTCAATATTGGCTCTTCTGTAATAATCACCGTAATAAGCGGCTAAACCGACAGCTTTTGTATTCGGGCTGTAAGTTCCGTCAGGATTTCTTACAACACCGTCTCCGACAATAGTTCCTGAAGGATTTTCTCTTCCCATCAAAGTATGCCCCAATTTACCCTGTTCAGACATTTTGTGATGCGTCTGAGAATAGGCAACACCACCGTATTGACCGTCGAATGAGAAACTTACCTGCCAGTTTTTAAATTTAAAATCATTTTGCAATCCGGCTCTCCATTTCGGGAATGCGTTTCCTACTTTTTCCACTCTGTCGGGTCTTGCGGGAAGTCCGGTTGTGGCATCGTAAACGACCTGACCGTTTTCATTCCGAACTAATTTAAATCCATATAAATCTCCCAGAGAACCGCCTACAACGGCGTTGTAATATAAAACCCCAGCAACTGTTGAGATGGTGTAAGAGTTTTCACCTGCAAATTCGGCTGGTAACGTGAGGATCTTATTTCGGTTTAAAGTCCAGTTGGTTGAAACATTCCAGCTGAAATCTTTTGATTTGAAAGGAATAGCGCTTAAGCTCATTTCCACCCCTCTGTTTCGTACTTTTCCTGCATTGATAATTCGGTTTGAATATCCCGATTCTAATAATGTTGGAATTGTAATAATTTGGTTATCCGTATCATTCTGATAAAGCGTAACATTATAGCTCAATCTGTTTTTCAGCACTGAAAAATCCATCCCCGCTTCGATGTTGGTGTTGTCTTCAGGCTTCAGCAAAGGATTTGGATAGGTTCCCGGCGTTAAAACGGAACCGATAAAATCACTTGGCGTATAATATTTATCCAGCTGATAAGGAAGTCCTGCAACCCCAACTTTTGCCCAGGAAGCTCTTAATTTCCAATAGTTAAAACCCGGACTCGATAATTTAAATATGTCTGAAAGAATAAAACTACTGCTCAACGAAGGATAAAAGAACGAACGGTACTGTACCGGAAGTGTGCTGCTCCAGTCGTTTCTTCCCGTTACATCAAGAAATACCACATTGTTGTAACTGGCACTTAACAATCCGTAAACAGAATTGGTCTGTTGGTCATTTGGTTTCGGAACTCTTGTGATTAATGAAATCGCATTATTTAAACTGTAATCTCCCACCACTTTTAAACCTTCCGCACGGTAATCATTCATTACATATTCGTTGTAACGGACGCTTGCCCCGGCATTTGCCGTGATATGAAATTTATTGTAATCTTTCTTAAATGTGAATAACAAATCATTATTAAACTCATTATTTTTAATGTACTGTTCTCTGTAAAAACCTTTGAGGTAATTGGCAGAACTGTACGGTCTCTTGGTCGTTCTTTCTTCGTCCAACATTTCAATCCCTGATCTCAACATCAAGCTGAAATTTTTGTTGAAGTCGTAGGTTCCCATAATATTTCCGGTAATCATCTTCTTTTCAACACCATTCAACATCTGATAAGCTATCAGATAAGGATTATCTATGAACGAACTGAAAGGGTGAATCTGATCAACCAACTCCTGTCCAGGTTTCCAAATTGGTTTGTACCAGGCCAAATCAACATTCGGATTCTGGAAAATCATGAAATAAGAAATCGACTGATTATTATATCCCGTTGCCGGAAGATTATCACTTTTCGTATTGGCATAATTGAATTTAGTAGAAACCCTGAATTTATCTGTGACTTTGTGATCCAATGAAAAAGCGGCATTAAAACGGTCAAAACCTGTGTTTGGCATCATCCATTTATTATCAAGATAAGAAAGCGATGCTCTGAAACTTGTTTTATCTGTACTGCTTTCCACAGATACATTGTTGGAAGACGTCACTCCGGTTTCCCAGAAGCCTTTGATATTGTCTTTATAAGGTCTCCACAACTGTCTTTCGGCGCTCTGCCCTAAAAGATTCGGATCGTACTGAAAATACGACTGTCCGTTGAATTTTGGTCCAAATGCACTACTCGTTCCTCCCGTATTTACGCCATCTGCAGAGGCACCGTAAGAATAGAAAAACTGTCCGGTTGTATTTTTTGCAAGAGTTCCCTGTCCGTATTCATATTGATAATCAGGCCATTTTAAAACTGAATCATAACTCAAAGAACTATTGAAAGAAACTCTAAGTTTTCCGTTTTTGCTTTTCCCTGATTTAGTGGTTACCATTAAGGCTCCGTTGGCTGCTCTTGAACCATACAAAGCCGCTGCTGAAGCTCCTTTCAGAACAGTTACTGATTCAATATCATCAGGGTTGATGCTGTTTAAACCATTTCCTAAATCGATTGGTAAATCTCCTCCAGTTCCGGCTCCATAAGCTGCAGTTCCCGTTCCGGTGGTAGAATTACTTAAAGGCACACCATCCACAACAATCAAAGCATAGTTTCCGTCAAGATTGAAAGATTTTTCACCTCTCAAAGTAATTCTTGATGAGCTTAAAGGTCCCGCTCCCGCAGTCTGAATCTTCAAACCGGCAACACGTCCTTCCAACCCCTGAGCCCAGTTATTATTCTGGATATTTTCAAAAACTTCTGAATTAACCTTCTCAGCCACATAGCCAAGAGATTTATCCTGTCGTTTAATCCCCAAAGCAGTGACTACCACTTCATCAATTGTCTTTATACTGTCCTGCTTTGCCGTTTCCTGTGCCGCGACATTAAGACTGATAAGTCCTAAGAGCGACAACATTATAACTTTCTGAGTCGTTTTACGCATATCCAATTTTTGTTTGCGCAAAATTAGAAAGCTATGGTGAGCATAAGTTTAATAACGTTTTAACATATTTTAAAGGATTTTTAAACACCATATTAATTTATGATTAACGGATATGCATAAACTTTTAGCAGACAGCAGTTTAGAAAAATGAATATTTTTTAATGCTGAAAACCAGTTGTTTTGCCATACCTTTATTGTCTTTTCCTGAGAAAATAAAATATACCACACGCATACCTCAAACGGAGTTTCACTGGAATTTTTTTAGTATTTAGACAAAAAAATCTGCCTAAAAAAGGCAGATTAATCTTAATTGAAAATGATAAGTTTATTGATTTTTCAATTTATCCGGAATATTGGTGGTTACGAAATCGATTCCCTGAGCTTTTAAATCTTCGAAAATAATAAGTTCATTTACCGTCCACGAATTGGTGATTAAACCTAAAGCATTCGCTTCTGCAATCCACGTCGGATTTTTCTGGAAAACGCTATAGTGATAATCCATTCCATCAAGACCATTTTCTTTGATCTGCTGTGGCGACAATTCGCCGTTCAGATACTGTACTTTAAAATCAGGAGCCAGTTTTTTGATTTGCTTACAGATATTTAAACTGAAAGAAATGTATTCACACTGAAATTCGAGCTTCATTTCACGGATCATTTTGATGGTTTTTTCTACCATTTCGTTTTCCAGCTCCGGTGTTTTGGCAGGTTTTATTTCTACAATAAGTTTCAGGGATTTGTCCAGTTTTCCGGCTCTCAGATAATCTTTCAGTGTTGGATATTTTTCACCATTCGACAGTTTTACTTTTGCCAAATCTTTGAAATTCGTTTCCGAAATTTCCATTTTGCCGTGATGCTCGTCGTGATTAATCACCAAAACACCGTCTTTAGACATTCTCACATCGAATTCTGAACCATAAATCTTCAGACCCTGAGCATTTTGCAAAGCTTTAATTGAATTTTCGGTAGTCGGTGGATTGGTTTGGAAATAACCTCTGTGAGCGATAATTTGAGTCTGTGCATTCATAAAAGCTGTCGTTAAAACTGCAAACCCTAAGATAAACTTTTTCATAATTTAAATATTCTTCTTCATTAAAATTTTTCTGATCAAAATAAATTTCATTTTTAAAATAAATCTGAAACCGTCAGACAAAATTAAAGTAATTGAGCGCAAAGGTAATAAGAGATTTTTTGATGTTCTCTAAAATCAGTTTAAACATTCGTTAAATTTAATCTTAATTTTAATCGTCAGAATTTCATCAAGACTTATTATTTTTGTTGGAAATAAACTCAGATCATGTCCGAAAACATTCAGCAAAAAATAGAACGGCTCCGCAAAGAACTCAACCAGCACAATGAAAATTATTATCTGATGGATGAGCCGAGCATTTCTGACCTTGAATTTGATTTATTATTAAAGGAACTTCAGGATCTGGAAGTCAAACATCCCGAATTTCACGATGACAATTCCCCGACCGTGCGTGTTGGTGGCGGTGTGACAAAGATTTTCCCGACTATTCAGCATCAGTTCAGAATGTATTCTCTGGATAACTCTTACGATTATGATGATTTGGCAGATTGGGAAAAACGCATCATCAAAACAATTGATGAACCCGTAGAATTTGTTGCTGAATTAAAATATGACGGTGCTTCGATTTCTATTTTATATGAAAACGGAAAACTGGTTCAGGCTGTGACGCGTGGTGACGGTTTTCAGGGTGATGAGATTACTTCTAACGTAAAAACCATTTCGGATATTCCCGTGAAACTGAACGGCGATTTTCCTGAACGCTTTTTTATGCGGGGTGAAATTTATCTGACGAGAAAAAACTTCGATAAAATCAACAAACAGCGTGAGGAAGAAGGTCTTGACCTCTTCATGAACCCTAGAAATACGGCAAGCGGAAGTTTGAAAATGCAGGACAGCGCGGAGGTGAGAAAACGAAGACTGTCTTCGGTTCTGTACCAGTTTGTTTCGCAGGAAGTTCCGGCTGAAACCCATTGGGAACTGCTTCATCAGGCTCAGAATTGGGGATTTACGATTTCGGCTCAGGCAAAACTCTGCAAAACACTTCAGGAAGTTAAAGATTTCATCAGCTTTTGGGATACAGAAAGACATAATCTACCTTTTGAAATTGACGGAATTGTACTGAAAGTTAACTCATTGAAGCAACAGAGACAGCTCGGTTACACTGCAAAATCTCCCCGTTGGGCGATGGCTTATAAATTTAAAGCTGAAAAAGTAGAAACCGAACTTGAAAAAGTGACGTATCAAGTTGGAAGAACGGGAGCGATTACACCTGTTGCGAATCTTAAACCGGTTTTATTGGCAGGAACAACCGTAAAACGTGCTTCTCTTCACAACGAAGACATTATTAAAAAACTCGGTCTGCACGAGCACGATTTTGTGTATGTGGAAAAAGGTGGTGAGATTATTCCAAAAATCGTCGGCGTTAATGAGGAGAAAAGAACTTCTGAAAGCAAAGAAATTGAATACATCAAAAACTGTCCGGAATGCGGAACTGAATTGATAAAACTGGAAGATCAGGCGATACATTTTTGCCCGAATGATTTACATTGTCCCCCACAGGTTGTAGGTAGAATGATTCATTACGTTTCAAGAAAAGCCTTAAATATTGACAATTTGGGAAGTGAAACGATTGAACAGCTATATAATTCAAAACTTATTGAAAATCCTGCTGATTTTTATGCTTTAACGAAAGAACAGATTCTGCCTCTGGAAAGAATGGCTGAAAAATCGGCTCAGAATATCATCGACGGAATCGAAAAATCGAAAGAGATTGCTTTTGAAAAAGTGTTGTTTGGGATTGGTATTAAACACGTTGGAGAAACCGTTGCGAAAAAACTGGTGAAGAATTTCAATACTATTGATGACTTGAAAAAAGCGACTGCTGAAGAGTTGTGTCAAGTGGAAGATATTGGGATGAAAATCGCGGTGAGCATCGTTGATTTCTTCAATAATCCTGAAAATATTCTGATGCTTGAAAGATTAAAATCTTATGGTGTTCAATTAGAAAAAGGAGAAAACACCAATGAAGTTTTATCGAATGCTTTAGATGGAAAAACCTTTTTGTTCACCGGAAAATTATCCCTTTTCACCCGAGAATCTGCTGAAGAAATGGTAGAAAAACATGGCGGAAAAAATATTTCTGCGGTTTCTAAAAATTTAAATTATCTGGTGGTTGGCGAAAAAGCAGGAAGCAAACTGAAAAAAGCACAGGATATCGGGACAATTACGATTCTGGATGAACAACAGTTTTTGGATTTGATTGGATAGGTTTGAGTTGGAGAGTTTGAAGGTCTGAGAGTTGGAGGGTTGGAGACGTTTGAGAGTTTGAGAAAGATTACATTTTTTGAGTCTGATTAATATAAAAACACATTGATGAATTTAATTTACTGGATTTCGACGTCTGTTGTAAGTGCTTTTCTTTTGATTAGTTCGGCAACCTATTTTTTTCACAAAATGACGATTGATGGCGTGAAAGCTTTGGGTTTCCGCAGTTTTTTATTGTCCAGCTCGCGGTCTTGAAAATTTTCGCTGCTGTTGTTCTTTTATTCCCAAACATTCCGGTTGTCGTAAAAGAATGGGCATACTGCGGAACGATGCTGTTTTTTCTGACGGCTTTGGTGGCGCATATTTCACACAGCGATTCGGTGGGAATTTCTGTGATGCTTGTAATTTTGATGGGAGTTTTGTCGGTTTCTTATGTGCTGCTTAAAAGAAATTAAAATCTATATTTTAAACACTTTTGTTTGACCTAATAATCCTTAGCCCTGATGGAAACGGCATCCTTTTTTGTCATTGCGGTAAAATATTTCTTTTACGCAAAAAATGTGAGTCGCAATGACAAAAAAGATACAATGGACAGCAGGTTCCCGGCTCCTGAAAAAATTAAAGTTCACGAATCACTTTACATGGATTTCCCACCGCCAAAACATTGGAAGGAATATCTTTTGTAACGACACTTCCCGCCCCGATTACCGTGTTGTCGCCAATGGTGACGCCGGGAAGAATGCTGCAGCCAGCGCCAATCCATACATTATTTCCAACGGTGATTGGGTAAGCGTATTCCAAAGCTTTGTTGCGTTCTTCAACATCAAAAGGGTGACCGGCTGTGTAAAATCCGCAGTTGGGAGCGATAAAAACATTGTCGCCGAAAGTCACTTTTGCACAGTCTAAAATTACGACATTGACGTTGGTGTAAAAATTTTCTCCAATTTCAATATTGTAACCGTAATCGCAGTAAAAGGGTTGCTCGATATGAAAATTTTCTGTGGTTTTACCGAAGAGTTTTTTGATTAAAATTTTTCTCTCATCAATTTTTGAAGGGCGAAGTTGATTGTAGTCGAAACAGAGATCTTTGCAGACATTTCTTTCCTGCACTAGAAGTTCGTCTGTAGCATCGTACATTTCTCCACGCAGCATTTTTTCTTTTTCGTTCAGATTCATTGAATTTATATTGATTGAAGCAAAGTTAAGATGTTTTAAAAGAAAAAATATTGTAATTTTATTTAAACAATTTCAAAATGGATTTCCTGAAAGACCACTCTATCCAAAACGAGCTCGTACTCATTTTTATCTCTGTGTTTCTCGGTCTTTGCATCGGCGCAGAAAGGGAATACAGAAATAAATCGGCGGGTCTGAGAACTTTTATTCTTGTCTGTTTCGGCTCGTGTCTGTTCACCATTCTTTCCGTAAAAATAGGAATTAAAGATCCTGACCGTCTCGCCGCCAATATTATCACCGGAATCGGATTTTTAGGAGCCGGCGTTATTTTTAAAGGTGACAATAAAATCGATGGAATTACCACTGCTACAACGATCTGGGCAACAGCATCTGTCGGCATGGCGGTGGGCGCAGGCTACGTATATTTATCGCTTTTAGGAACTGTTTTGATTCTGTTGATTCTGAGTTCGCTCAGCTATTTTCAAAACTTTATCGACCAGAATCACAAATTACGGGAATATAAAATTACAGTTTCAAAACCTGAAGATCTGAAATACTGCGAAAATCTTTTTAAAACTCATCAACTGAAATTCACGGTTGTAAAACAGCAGTTTTCAAAAGAAAATTTGAGCACAGGCTGGCTGCTGACGGGCAAAAATAAAAATCACGAGATGCTGATTCAGCAAATGATGCATGATGAAAAAATAAATTCTTTTCAGTTTTAAAATTAAGAGCCTGTTTAAAAAAGAAATTTAAAAAGATTCTTAAACTATAAGTTACCTTAAAAAAACTCACGATAAGGTTTGTGAAAAATTTTAACTGAAATTAAAAAACGAAAGTAAATTTTTGCATCATTAAATTATAAGAATTATTTTTGTGGAACTAAAACACCATATTCATAAGCCTTTAATGGAAAAATTGCTCAGTATTTACAAGACTATCGATGGTCTTTCTGATGAAGAAGCTCAATATCATGTGAGTAAATTTAAAAAAATCGTTTATCCAAAGAAAAAACTCATTCTAAAGGAAGGAACAACAGAAGATTACCTTTACTTCATTGACAAGGGAATCATCCGCTTTTTTGTTAATAAAACACACCTTACCGAACCTTCAAAGCAAATTACTTTTTCGTTTATCGCAGAAAATATGTTCTGCAGCGCTTACGATTCATTCATTACAAGAAACCCGTGTGCATACAACGTTGAAACCGTGCAGGAAACAACGGTTTACAGAATTCACTTTGATGATCTGCAGGAATTATATGCCAGATCTGCGGTTGGAAATTATCTCGGAAGAATTTCTGCGGAAAATCTCTACGTAAGAAAAACCCAGCGCGAAATTTCCTTATTGGTAAACAGTGCCGAAGAACGGTATTTAAATTTAGCCAAAGCCTATCCCAATTTTATTTCAGACATTCCGCTTAAACATATTGCTTCTTACATCGGGATTACGCCTCAGGCGTTAAGCCGCATCAGAAGGCGGATTGCATTAACTTAGGTTCATTTTATTTCAGTAAAATATTTCCTTATTTTGTGACGTCTAAATTATGATGAAAAGTGTGGACGCTAAATCCTGAGACTGTTCCCGACGTCGAAGTATTTTTTTTGTAATTTTTATGGTCTAAAAACACACAGACAATGCAAAAACCCTTTGAAATGAAATTCGGAAGGGTTTTTCTTTTTTCACAAAATTTTAAATGCGTAAATTAGGCAAAAAATTTTCCTAATGATAAAACGTAATATTCTGATTGCCTCTGCATTCTTCAGTTTCTCTCTGGGATTTGCTCAGCAATACGGTGGAATGTGGATCCCGACTGAGCTTAACGAAAAAGAAATGAAGGATCTGGGTATGAAAATTTCTGCCAAAGATATATTTAACACTCAAAAACCAAGTATTAAAGATGCTGTAGTTCAGTTTAACGGCGGTTGTACTGCCGAAATCATCTCTCCTAAAGGCCTTTTGCTGACCAATCATCACTGTGGATACAGCCAGATTCAGTCGCATTCTACAGTTCAGAATGATTTACTTTCAAACGGCTTCTGGGCGAAAAATACGGGTGAAGAATTGGCAAATCCCGGAGTAACAGTAGATTTCATCGTTGACATTAAAGACGTTACCAAAGAGATTCTTCAGGGAAATCCTCATTTGGATGCAGCTACCATCAATGCCAACATCCAAAAGGTACAGTCGACGATTAAAACCGAATCCGGACAGAAGGTGATGGTACGACCGATGTATTACGGAAATAAATATTATGCTTTTGTAATTGATACTTTCAAAGACATCCGTTTGGTGGGTGCACCGCCGCAAAGCATCGGGAAATTTGGTTCAGACACCGACAACTGGGTTTGGCCAAGACATACGGGAGATTTCTCAATGTTCAGAATTTATGCTGACAAAAACAACAGACCTGCAGAATATTCTAAAGACAATATTCCTTATGTTCCGAAACACTTCCTGCCGGTTTCCATTAAAGACAAAAAAGAGAACGATTTCACTTTCGTATACGGGTTTCCGGGAAGAACTACAGAATATCTTCCGTCGATCGCCGTCGACAAAATCATGAAAGATACAGACCCTGCGAGAATTGCAGTACGTGATGTTGCTCTGAAAACTTTAGACGAAAAAATGCGTGCTGACGATGCAACGCGTATCAAATATGCCTCAAAATACGCTTCCGTTGCCAATTACTGGAAAAAATGGATCGGCGAAGTGGAAGGTTTAAAAAAATCTAACGCAGTTCAGAAAAAAGCGGCTTACGAGCAAACTTTAATCGCGAAGAATCCTGATATTAAAACAACAATCGATCAGTTGAATCAGCTGTATAATGAGCAGGCTCCTTACGCTTTAAACAATGCTTATTATACTGAAACCATCAGAAATGCGGAAACATTAACGCTTGCCAATTTTTATTCAAGCTACATCACAGCAGTGGAATCCGGGAAAATGGATGAGAAAAATACAGCCGCTTTCAAAAACCGTCTGGCATCGTTCTACAAAGATTACAGCGCAGAACTGGATGCAAAAGTAACCGCAAAACTTTTAGCGCTTTATGCCAATAAAACCGCTTCTCAGTTTTTACCTGCAGGATTTGACAAGTACAAAAACGAAGCTCAAAATCTTCAGACCATAGAAACTTTATCTAAAAATTCTGTGATCACAGGAAGATCTGAGATCAATGGAGCAAGCCTCTCCGGAGATATTGATAAAGCTTTTTCTAATCCGGATAAACTGGTAAAAGCCATTAAAAAGGATGAAATGTACATTCTTTTCAGCAGTCTGAAAGATACTTATTCTAAAACTGCAGATATTCAGTACACATCTTTGCAAGCTAAAATTGATGTTTTGCAGAAGAAATTTATGGCTCAGCAAATGGAAACGGATAAAGACAGAAAATTCTTCCCCGATGCCAATTCCACCATGAGAGTGACTTACGGAAAAGTGAAAGGTTCAAGTCCGAGAGATGCTGTTTCTTACGATTACCAAACCCATTTGGCTGGTGTTGTGGAGAAATATGTTCCGGGAGATTATGAATTTGATGTTCCGCAAAAACTGCTTGATCTTTATAACAAAAAGGATTACGGAGTTTACAAAGACAAATCCGGTGACGTTCCTGTAGGATTTACAGCAACCAATCACACCACTGGAGGAAACTCAGGTTCGCCGGCCCTGGATGCTCAGGGAAATCTTATAGGACTGAACTTCGACAGACAGTGGGAAGGAACGATGAGCGACATCAATTACGACCCGCGATTCAGCAGAAACATTATGGTTGACACGAAATATATTCTTTTCATCATCGATAAATTTGCCGATTCCAAGTGGCTGATTGACGAAATGAAAATTGTGAAGTAATTTTCCTTACATAAAATCTCAGAATCTGCTCAAAACATTGTTTTTGAGCAGATTCTTTTTTATTTTTACATCTGTATGTTCAAAAAGGTAATCATTAATACTCTGGCTCGTTTCGAGAATGAAAATTTTTCCGGAAATTTCCCATTGGATTATTGTCTGCCCGTCTATCACAACGTTTCCAACGAGCATCTTCCCCACCTCAGGCAAATCGTCAATTACAAAAATGAAAAAGAGTTTAAAGCAGATCTCGACTGTCTGTCGCGGAGTTTTCAATGGGTAACATTTGATGAATTTAAGGACTATGTGAAAGGTAATTTTAAGCCTAAAAAAAAGATTGCCCTGCTTACTTTTGATGATGGTTACAGAGAATTTTATGATGTTGTAATTCCTATTCTGGAAAGGAAAGGAATTTATGCAATGAACTTTGTGAATCCTGCATTTATAGACAATAAAGATTTGATGTTCCGCTGCAAAGTAAGTCTGGTGCTTGAAGTGATGAATGCGATGAAGATTACAGACAATTTTCTGCAGAATGTTTCATTTAAAGAGAAGTTTTCCCTGGATAGAATTGCACCCACTTTTGGAATCGATTTTAATACGTATCTCGATGAGAAAAAACCGTATCTTACTTTTGAACAGTTAAATAAAATCACAGAAAAAGGTTACGGAATTTCATCGCACGGCTGGGATCATCCGCTTTATAACAATTTAGATCTTTCTGAGCAACTTGAAAATACCGTTCAAAGCTATTCTTTCATGAAAGAAAACAATTTTCATTATGAAAGTTTTGCGTTTCCCTTTACCGATTTTGGCGTTGAAAAAGTTTTTTTTGACGAACTATTTAAAAATGATGATATCTTCTGTACTTTCGGAAGTGCAGGTGTAAAAACAGATTCTGTTGCCCGAAATTTCCAAAGAATTCCGATGGAGACAGGTGAAAATGCAGAAACGATTTTAAAAAAGGAAATTGCCTATTTCAAACTGAAAAAACATCTCAACAAAAACCATATCCAGAGAAAATGATTGAGCTGAAAACGCTAAATAAAAGTGCATTACGGGAATTTATTTCTTCAGGAAAATACCGTTCTGATGCCTTCATTCCCATCACAAAACACCGCGCAGAATCTCAGATCAAAAACCCGAAAGCGGATGAGGATCAGACGCTTTTAATATTAGCTTATGAAGGCGAAAAACTGGCAGGCTACGTTGGCTGTCTTCCAGATCTTTTCTTAATTCAAGGCGAAAAATTTAAATACGCATGGCTGAGCACTTTGTTTGTGAGCAACGATTTCAGAGGTAAAAGAATTGCACAAAAGCTTTTGGATAAAGCTTTCGAAGAGTACAACGGAAATATTGCCATCACAGAATTTACTCCCGAAGCTGAAAGTCTCTATAATAAAATTAAAGTTTTCAAATATATTCCGGCAAAAACGGGCAGACGATTTTACCTTAAAACAGATTTCCAAAACATTATTCCGGCGAAAAAACTGCAGTTAAAAAACTTAAAACCTATTTTTAAATTTTCAGATTTTATTTTTAACAGTTTAATTTCATTTAAAAATTCATTTCAGGAAAAACCTGATTTTAAATTCGAAATTCTGTCTGAAATTGATGAGGAAAGTAAAAATTTCATCTCTCAATTTCCTTCCAACCGAAATGCTGATGAAATCAATTGGTTTGTAAAAAATCCATGGATTCTCGAAGGTGAAAAATCTGATTCTGATTATCTATTTTCAAGTTATTCCAAAGAATTTAAATATTTCTGGATTAAAATTTTCGATTCGCAAGATCAACTGGAGACTTCCGCAATCCTGCTTTTGCGTGACGGACATTTAAAAATTCCTTACCTTTTTTCTGAAAATAATCTCAAAAATTTCACAGAATTTCTCGCTTATTTTTCACAAAAAAACAAAGTGAAACTGATGACAAGTTATCAGACTGATTTAAACAGCGAAATTGAAAACAACGGAAACTTCCCGAAAATTCACAGCAGAAATACAGAAAGACGTTATATGTTTCACGAGAAAATGCTGAATCATCTACCGGATAATTTTACATCAAACTTTCAGGATGGAGACGGCGATTGCGCTTTGACCTAATTTTATTTTCGCTTTCAGCATAACTGCAAACTGTTGATTTTCAATTTAAAAAGCGGTTTTAATAAGATTTTTTTCGTAATTTGCTGATATCCATCATTAAAAATCGATCTTATGAAAACAAAATTACTTTTAGCAGCAGGCTTGTTTCTGTTTTGCCATCTGCATCATTTTGCACAAAATGTAATTCTAGCAGTAAACTCGACCACCAAAACAGTTGCACAACTGAATGCCACCGACGGAACGGTAATCAATGCCAATTTCATCAACCTTTCATCTCTGAGCCCGGGAACTATTAAAGGAATCATCCGTGTGCAGGATAAAATCTGGATTTCTGACCAGACCGATAATGTGATTTACATCTATAATCTTGATGGAACTTATTCTTCCACCATCCCATCGACAGTAGGTTTAAGTAACATCCGCGGGTTGAATGTTGTTAATAATGAAGTTTGGGTAACGAATGCAGGAACAGCCAACGGAGCAACTGCCAATTCTATACGCAGATTAAGTTTTTCAGGTACATCTCTCGGGGTTTATCCTACGCTCGGATCTCCTTTTGATGCGCTCGACACAGGAAGCGGGACAGCTTATATCACATCTTTTGATTCAGCAGGAATTCAGACAATGAATTATGCGGGAACAGTGACCGGAAATTTTGTGAATTCAGGGGTTTTCACAGGAATTCAGCAGATTACAAAACTGCAGAACGGAAATTATCTGATTGCCGTTTTTTCTAACAATAACAGTGCAGGTAATAATGCAGGCGTCTATCATCTGTCAGCCACAAACGGCAGCATTCTTAATTCTTATTTGGTAGGCGGTGCAAGAGGATGCGCTCAAATGGGAAACGGAAATTATCTCTATACAACAGGAAGCGGTGTTTACAGTATCAACGCGACCACGGGTGCTACTTCATTGCTTGTTTCGGGCGGATATCAATATCTTAAAGCCCTTGATTTAACTTTAAGTGTGAGTGAAGTAAAAAAAGAAATTAAAGCAAAGATTTATCCCAATCCAACAAGCGGAATTGTAAATGTGTCGACTGAAAATGAAATTGAGTCGATCATCATTTATTCTTTGAACGGACAGATCTTAAAAACTGAAAAAATCAACCGCGAGAAAAAAGTCAGCGTTGATATTTCGGGAATTCCATCAGGAACTTATCTTTTAAAAGTAAAAACTAACAATGGTGAAAAAACATTGAAAATTATTAAAAAATAATTCTGATCTTATTTGATTTAAAACTTAAAAGGCGACAATTCAACACTGTCGCCTTTCATTTTTAAAATTATCCGGAAAATCAGTGTCCGAAAATATCTTTTAAATCCAGTTCTTTAAATATTCCCATTTTTGAAACTGCCTCCATATTCAGATTTTCACTTTTTCCGATTAAAGCTGTGTTGAAATTCAGAGTTTTGACATGAGAATTATAAAAATCTTTCATTTCATTAAAATCAAGACTTTTAATCTGACTGTAAATATCTTTTCTGATATCGTAATTCACACCTAATTTCTGAAGCCTCAAAGTATTAAAGAAAATATTGGTTCTGGTAATTCTTGTGGACGCAATCTGCTTCAAAGCTGCACTTCGTGCATTTTCAAACTGAACGGGAACTTCGGGAAGTTCAGACATCAGTTCAGACATGGTATCTACAGCAATCTGCAGTTTATCTGGCTGCGTTCCGATGTATGAAGTCACATAATCAGGATGCGCAAGCTCAGAATTCGGACTGTAAGAGACGTAAGCTGAGTACGCTAAACTCTTACTTTCTCGGATCTCCTGAAAGACGATGGAAGACAAACCACGGCCAAAATATTCATTAAAAATATTAATCTTACCAAAATTGGAAAGACTCACCTCCTTCCCTTTTGCGATTTTACTCATTTCCATCTGAACCATATCATAGTTCATAAAATAAACATTCCCTCCCGTTTCAGGCTCAGGATATTCCCTTTTTACAGGTATCGATAGAGTTTCGTCCGAAATGTAATCCGAAATATAATTTTTAAAACTGATGAAATCTTTACCATAGAAAAAAATCTGATACGGATAGCTGAATATATTTTTTATTCTTGCAGTAAATTCTTCCACATTAGCGTTCAGAAGTTCTTCTTTAGAAATCACGTCGGTAAATCTTGAATACGCTCCCAACTTTGTATAATTGGTAAGAGCCTGCATGATTCTGTTTTTATCTTTTTTTACTGCAATTCTGTTTTCTAAAACGGTTTCTGCAAACTGATTGTAAATCTCCTGATCAGACTGCACATTCTGCATCCAATGTTGAAGCAGCTGAATCCCTTTTTCAATATTTTCTTCTAAACCAGAGATTGAAATCGTCAGTTGATCATTTGTGGTTTTAAAATCATTACTGATTCCGATTTTGTAGAATTCTTTCTTCAGCTCATCCGGTGAAAAACGGTCTGTTCCAAGATATTGCAAAACCTGAGTTGACAGTCCCAAATCTCTGTCGTGATCGCTCCCCAAAGGCAAAATAAAATGCACCTGTGCAATTTCGTTGTATTTATTTTTAACGAAACTGAGTTTTTTTGAAGCGACAACATCGGTAGCGATTTCTTTCTGATAATCAATAAATTCAGGCTGAATGTCTTCCGTTTTATCTTCCAGAATTTCTGTAAGAAAATCAGACTGATCATCACGGTTTATTTTAACAGCTGTAATTCGGGGGTTTTCAACTCTCAGAAGATTTTCATTAATGCCTTTTTCTTTATAAATGATGACATAGTTATCTTTAAAAAATTCCTGCGCAAAAGTGACAACATCATCTTTGGTGATCGCAGCATAATCATTCATTTCATTAAGTTCCTGTTCCCAGGTTCTACCTTTGATGTAAGTATCATAAAGATTGGTAGCCAAACCTTCGGCTGTTTCCAGGGCTTTCATTCTCTGAAGTTTAAAATCGCTGATGATTGCAGGAAGCATCCAATCCGGAAACTCACCGGTTTTAATCAACTCAATCTGCTCCAGCATCATTTCTTTAGCCTCATCCAATGTCTGAGACTCTTTCGGAACGCCTACGAGAGAAAAGTAGCCGTACTCTTTCAAACCTAGAGAATAAGCCTGTGCCCAAAGTAATTTTTGGGTCTGGTTGACGTTTAAATCCAATAAACCTGCCTCGCCTCTGTTGCTGAGAATATTGACAACAACATCGGCAAGAATTGCTTCTTTTGTACCATAGCTGTCTGTACGCCATGCCAGCTGAACTCTCGGCGTAGTGGGACTTGCGACTGTTCTTGCGATAATCCCGGTAATTGGTTTTTCAACAATTTTATTTTTTGGCGGAAGCTCACGATAAGGAATATTTCCAAAATACTGATCGATCAGCTGTATGGTTTTGTCGAAATCTAAATCACCAACCAAAACAAATGCGTAATTATTGGGAACATAATATTCTTCAAAATATTTATGAATAGCCTTCATAGAAGGATTTCGCAAATGCTCAGCCTTACCCAGCGTAGTTTGCTGACCGTTGGGATGGGTAGGAAAAAGAGCGTCCATCAGTTCATAATTTACCAGGCGGGAATCATTATCCTGCGCCCTGTTGAATTCTTCGTAGACAGATTCTAATTCAGTATGAAAAAGCCTGAGAACCATTCCTGAGAAGCGTTCTCTTTCTACTTTAAGCCATTTTTCGAGCTCGTTGGCGGGAATTACATTTTTATAAACTGTTTCATCAAACCAAGTATGAGCATTGGTTCCCGAAGCGCCGAGAGAAGAAATCGCCTTGTCGTATTCGTTTGCGATGGCAAATTTGCTGGCTTCCTGAGAAACCTCATCAATTTTGCGGTAAATTTCTTTCTTCACTCCGGGATCTTTTTCTGCCTTGTGCTTTTCATACAGATCTGCAATTTCACTGAGAAGGATTTTTTCTTCTTCCCAATTCTTAGTTCCTATTTTTGAAGTTCCCTTAAACATCATGTGTTCAAGGTAATGGGCCAGCCCGGTATTGTCTGAAGGATCGTTATTGCTGCCTGTTTTTACAGGGATAAACGTCTGAATTCGTGGAGCATCAAAATTCTGCGCGAGAAAAATCTGCAGTCCATTTTTTAACGTGTAAATCCTGACTTTGTTTTCGTCCTGACTCACCGTTGTGTACGGAAAATCTAATTCTAAAGCCGGAGCTGCAATCTCTTTATGTATAATCGTATTCATTAAATTTAATCGAAGGATTAATACAAATTTACCGAAAATAATGAGAACTTTGATAGATAAAAATTTTTAAATAACTCACTGTTAATTGGAAATTTCTATTTAAAATGTACGTATTTGTGTTTAAATTTGGTTAAATTCACTTTTAAAATTTCGAACACACCAAACTAACTATATGCTTTATGACCAAAAAAAAACTGTCAGAAAAAGAAACTGATAAGATTCTGAACATTCTGAAAGCAAGAATTCAAAAAAACAGATTTAATCTGAAAAATCCAGACTGGGACGCGATCGAAAAAAAGCTACGTGCAAATCCTGATAAATTATGGAGTCTTGAGCAAATGGAAAAAACAGGCGGAGAACCAGATCTTATAATGATCGATAATGCAATCGTTTTCTGTGATTGCTCGAAAGAAAGCCCAACGGGAAGAAGAAGCTTCTGCTACGATCACGAAGCACTTTTAGCACGAAAAGAAAACAAACCACAAAACTCTGCTGTTAATGCTGCACAGGAAATGGGTATAGAACTCTTAGACGAACAGCAATACCGACAATTTCAAACCCTTGGTAAATTTGACGAAAAAACTTCCAGCTGGATTAAGACGCCACGTCACATACGGAAACTAGGTGGAGCATTGTTTTGTGACCGCAGATATGATTCTGTTTTTCTTTACCATAACGGCGTACAGTCTTATTACGCAGCAAGAGGATTCAGAGGTTTTGTAACAATTTGAGATAAAAAAGCTGCGTTATACACGCAGCCCCAACTAAAAACTAAAGCTTATAAATTATATTATTTAAAAACTTTATCTAAAAAAACATTTCTTTAAAGTAAAAACAAGTTATCCTATCAATTTTTCAGCCAAAAGTTGAGATATTTAGCCGTGTGTTTTTAGAATCCTTCTAAGAATAAACTTGTTGATGCAAAAATAATTCGCTCAATGAATAATTTATTTGCAAAAAATTACAAATAATTTGTGATTTTAAACATAGAATCTTTAAAATAATTACAGTATTTTTTCAATATATGCAAAACATAATCGGTATTTTATATTATTAATTTCATAAAATACGCTGAATTTTGCGAAGTATTTTGAATTGTAATTTTAATATTACAATTATCATATACTACAAATCTATCAAGTTGATTTGATATTCAAGTAAAAATAATTATTAAATATTAACATTGCCCTATTTGAATTTTTGGAAAACGAGAAGGATTATTTTATCTTTGAAATTTCAAAGCGATATTATGGATGTACAGACTTTAGATTTTTGGGTAGGAAATTTCAGAACGGAAGAAGATTTTTTCCAATTTGTAGAGGAAGATGAAAATTACTATATAGAGGAAGAATCTGATGACACATATATTTCAAAATTTGCTGAATCTCAGGAAACCGTTTGGTTTGATCAGGATTTGATGGAATATGGTTTCGAACAAAGCATCCAGCATTTTTCCGAATATTCTTTTGCCGAGCAGTGGCTTCCGGTTTTATACAACAGAATTAATGAGATGAATCTGAAATTTGATATTAACTCGCTTGTTTTCGTAAGCCAAGGACAAATTCCTCAACCGAAATCTGCAGAAAATGATGAGTTTTCTTTGGTTTATTTGGGTGGGATTGAGTTTGAATATTAAAATTTTAAAATCCAAATTTACTTTTTTACAACATCATAAAAGTACGGCGGTCTTACGCCCATCGGATAAACTACAAATCCACCTTTATTTGAAAAGAAAGTAATAAAACCATCTTCTTTAGATTCATTTGGATAAAATATTACTTCAGCAGATTTTATTTTTGAGGAATTTTCCTCAATTTCTCCAATTTCGTAATGGTCAAATATGAAAGGATTATCTACAGGAAAATCGTAGTATATAATTTCTTTTTTCGCCAAATCTATGCTTGCATTTTGTTCTTTATCTAAAAATAATTGATGATGTTTTAAATAATTTTCGATATCATTTTTATTTCTAAACGGGATAAAAGAAGCATCCGGATTGGCAAACAAAACATCATTCAACCGATCAACTTCTAAGCCAAGCAAAGTGAGCTTTTTCTGGTTTAATCTGAAATAGAAATAAAACTGTTTCTTGTGGTTTTTGCTTATTCCTATCGCCCAAAAATTACAAAGCTTCTCCAGTTTTTTATATTCATCAAAAAAAGATTGTGGATGAGAATTATAAGAATTATCAAAATTTTTCAGTGAAAAACTGTTCTTATTTTTCTGTACAAAAAAACCGGTTTTAGAAAATTTGAAATCACCTAGGTATTCAGGAAAATCTTCAAATTTCACATTTTCAGATAAATCTATGTCTAGCCAGTCTATTTCAGATCCTATTTCCTTTAGAGCAGTGATGATTAGATAAGGCCCGTCATGATAATACATGACCATTCCCATACCTTCATCAATATATTTATTAATATTTTTCTCTTGATGAGAGTTAAAATCTTTTACAAAATCTTTAAAATAGCTGTAGAATCACTTTCTTTTTTTGCAGAATCTGTGACCAAAATTTCAGTTTTTTCCAGTTTTGCTACAACAGCACTATTTTTATTATTCAGATAAAAATAAATGATAACTGATATCATTATTACAATACCCAGAACAAAAAAATATGTGCCTTAGTTCTACTCATTCTATCTCTTAATGCGCTTCCAGCCAGTTCTTCCCTACTCCAACCTCAACCAGTAACGGAACCTGAGTTTCAATGGCATTTTCCATTTCGGTTTTTATGATATGCTTGGCGACTTCAACCTCATCAACCGGAGATTCGAAAATTAATTCGTCATGTACCTGAAGCAACATTTTGGTTTGCAGTTTTTCTTTCTCTAATTCTTTCTGAATTTTAATCATCGCCATTTTTACCACATCGGCAGCACTTCCCTGAATTGGAGCATTCACGGCATTTCTTTCGGCGTGAGCACGCACCACAAAATTACCGGAATTGATGTCTTTTAAATGACGTTTTCTTCCTAAAATGGTTTCCACATAACCCTGGTCACGGGCGATCTGTACCTGTGAGGCCATGTAAGCTTTTAATTTTGGGTAAGTTTCATAATAGGCTTCGATCATTTGTTTGGCTTCAGATCTTGACAAACCGGTTTGCTCTGCCAAAGCAAAAGCGCCCTGACCGTAAAGAATCCCAAAGTTGACCGTTTTTGCCTGTCCACGCTGGGTTTTTGAGACTTCTTCCAACGGAATATTAAATAATTTTGCAGCCGTAGAAGCATGAATGTCTTCACCATCCTGAAACGCTTTGATCATATTGTCTTCACCGGAAATTTCGGCAATCAAACGCAGTTCGATCTGAGAATAATCGGCAGAAATAATTTTCTTTCCTTCACC